>JADLED010000097.1 GCA_020846335.1 Bacteroidia bacterium | reverse complement strand
GGCGTGTTTGTAGATGACGGAAAAAGTTTGTTGGGCGATTACATAAAGGCCGAAGAAATTTGGGCCTGCAATACCTGCAATGCCTGTGTGCAGGAATGTCCGGTAAACATTGACCCTTTGGCCATAATAATTGAAATGCGCCGATACCTGGTAATGGAACAAAGTCAGGCACCTGCCGAACTTAACGGCATGTTTAGTAACATGGAAAACAACGGCGCTCCATGGCAATTTTCTCCTTCTGACAGGGGTAACTGGGTGAATGAATAAACCACTAAGGCACTAAGAACACTAAGATACACTAAGGGAAATGGTTACCCAGCAATACATCAACGAAGTTTCATACAAGATAGTGGGAGCGGCAATAGAAGTGCATAAACATCTTGGACCTGGTTTGTTAGAATCTGTTTATCATTCATGTATGATAGACGAATTAAACAATGCAGAATTAGAAGTAAAGTCACAGGTGCATTTGCCTGTGAATTATAAAGGAAAAAATATTGGCGGTAATCTTAGAATCGATTTACTGATAAATGATTTAATTATTGTGGAATTAAAGGCAGTTGAAGCAATAATTCCCTTGTATAAGGCGCAACTTTTGTCGTACCTAAAACTTGCCAAAATGCCGAAGGGCTTGCTTATTAATTTTAACTGCGAAAATATTACCAATAATTTGTCGTCGTTGGTTACAGAGGAATTTGCAAAGCTTCCAAAAAATTAATTATTATCTTAGTGGAACTCAGTGACCTTAGTGTCTTAGTGGTAAAAAAAAAAATGGACAAAATAGTAGTAAAAACAATGGCCGAGATGATGGCCAGTGGCGAGAGTCCCGAAATTTTGTTTTGGGTAGGTTGTTCCGGTAGTTTCGACGACCGTGCAAAAAAAATTACCAAAGCCATTGTTCGCATTTTAAATCACGCCAATATAAAATTCGCCATTTTGGGTGCCGAAGAATCCTGCACCGGCGACCCTGCCAAACGCGGCGGCAACGAATTTTTATTTCAGATGCAGGCCATGCAAAACATTACCGTGCTAAACGGCTACAACGTAAAAAAAATTGTAACCGGTTGTCCGCATTGCTTTAACACACTTAAAAACGAATACCCTGCCCTGGGTGGAAACTACGAAGTGGTACACCATACCCAACTGGTGCAGGAACTCATAGATTCCGGCAAACTTAAAGTGCAGGGCGGTGCCTACAAAGGCAAAAAAATTGTGTTTCACGACCCCTGTTATCTTGGCCGTGCCAACGATGTTTACGAGGCCCCGCGCGAGGTAATTGCCAAACTGGATGCCGAGTTGGTGGAAATGAAACGCAGCCGTGCCAAAGGATTGTGCTGTGGAGCAGGTGGGGCACAAATGTTTAAAGAGGCTGAAAAAGGCAATAAGGAAGTGAACAACGAACGCGCCGAAGAAGCCCTTGAAAGCAATCCGGATGTGATTGCCGTGGGATGCCCGTTTTGCAACACCATGATGACCGACGGAGTGAAACACTTTAATAAAGAAGAACATACCAAAGTGTTGGATGTTGCCGAATTAATTGCCAATGCTAACGACCTTTAATTAATATGAAAATTAAATCCGCTTTATTGCTCTTCTGTGCCACACTCTTAATGGCCTGCGAACACCAAGCCCCCGAGGTTCAAAGTGGCAGCGAGGCATTAAAGGCCGATAGCCTGAGTATAAAATTAAATTCGCCGGAACTTAAACAGGTAAATGCCGAATTACTGAAAGACCCGTCATCAGCAGCACTGTATGATAAACGTGCTAAAGTGTATTTAAGTTTAAAGCAGTTGGATGAAGCCGTTTACGATGCCAACCGCGCCATTCGTTTAGACAGTACCAATGAAAACTATTACCTCACACTGGTGGATGTGTATTATGGCCGCAACAATACACGCAAGGCAAAAGATTTGCTCGAGATAATTGAAAAAAAATTTCCAAGTAGTGTGGAAGCCATGCTGAAATTGGGCGAATTGTATTTTTTGGTAAAGCAATATCAAAAGGGAATTGATTATGTGAATAAAGCCCTTAAAGTAGATGAGAATCTGGCAAAAGCCTATTATATAAAAGGAAGCATTTACCGCGAAAGTGGCGACACAACCAAAGCCATATCGAGTCTGGAAACTGCCATAGAGCAAGACAACAGCTACGAAGACGCCTTTTATGATTTGGGCATTTTGTATGCCGCCCGAAAAAACCCACTCGCTTTTGAGTATTATAATAATGCACTAAAAATAAACCCCAACAATAGCAACACCCGTTACGCCCATGCCAAATTATTGCAGGATTTGGGCAAAATAGATGAAGCCATTAAAGAATACGAAGACATTCAAAACACCACTAAAATTTGTGACAACTGTTGTTACAATCTGGGCGCCATTTTTCTTGAAATAAAAAAAGACAATAAAAAGGCAATCGAACATTTTACAAAAGCCCTTGAGTTAAATCCAAACTATGTGGCCGCCTATTTTGCCCGGGGCCTGGCCTATAGTCGCCTAAACGAAAAAGAAAGCGCCAGAGCCGATTATCAAATGTGCCTTAAACTGCAACCCGACCATCAGGAAGCAGCCGATGCTCTCAGCGCATTGAGATAAGAATTCAAAATTTTAATTTTAAACAAAACGCACGAAGGCTTTAATATCCATTAACCATTTTGGGGCACACTCAGGTAAAAAGACTCTTGATAAATAAATTTTGAACTGGGTATTAAAACTCTAAATTTACCGCGTTCAAACAAACCAGAACATATTAGAATGATTTCAGGAAAAAAGAAAGTGGGAGTGGCATTGCAGGGTGGGGGAGCGCACGGAGCGTTTACCTGGGGTGTTTTAGACCGATTGTTGGAGGAAGACGACATGGTGGCCGAAGCCATGTGTGGCACCAGCGCTGGCGCGGTTAACGCCGTTACCTGTGCCTATGGCCTGCATTTGGGTGGTGCCCCAAAAGCAAAAGAACTGCTCGAACAATTGTGGCGAAAAATTGCACTCAGTGGCAGCTTTTTATTTAAACCCGGAATTTTTGATAAGGCACACAGCAATGGCGACATTTATAACAGCCCCGGCTACATGATGTTTAACGCCATTTCGCAGGTAATGTCGCCGTATAATTTTAATCCGTTTAACTACAACCCACTGCGTGATATATTAAACGAACTCATCGATTTTCAGGAACTGCACCTTTACAACAAGAAAAAATTATTTATTTGCGCCACCAACGTTAAAACCAACCGCGCAAAAATATTTACCAATAATGATATTACGGTGGATGCCGTGTTGGCCTCGGCCTGTTTGCCGTTTTTGTTTCAGGCAGTTGAAATTGAAGGTGAATACTACTGGGATGGTGGATACATGGGCAATCCGCCAATATTTCCCTTGATTGAAAACACCGATGTGATGGATATTTTGCTGGTGAAAATAAATTCCATTCAAATTAATTCGGTGCCCACCACCGCGCGCGATATTGCCGACCGCGTGAATGAGATTTCGTTTAACAGCAGTTTGATTAACGAAATGAAACTGATACACTACCGCAACGAATTGCTACGCAACGGCATTTTAAAGGTGGACAACAAAGAGAACCGCGAAATATTTATTCACACCATCAGTGGTTACAAGGCGCTGAGTCAGCTTAGCTACAGCAGTAAAATGAATACCTCCTGGGAGTTTTTGCTGGAGCTGAAACAAAAAGGCCGCGAAATTGCCGACAACTGGATTAAAACCGATTTTGCGCAGGTGGGCTTAAAATCCACTTTTGACGTGGAAGAACATTTTTTCGGCAAATTTTAGCATTAATTAAGTTTCAAAGACCCTTCATTCAATAAATGTTGAATTGGCTGGGCAAAATTTTCTTAGTTTTACCATGTTTGAAAAGCCTTTCAGGGGTTAAACAATTGAATTTACCGGCTAAAAAATATTTAAAAACTCACTTAAAGGTTATCACTCTTTTTTTGTTGGCCTTGTTGTGTGAAGACCTAAGGGCACAGGTAAATTTTTCGACCGATAAAAATTACCTGAAAACAAAAACCGAAGGAAATAACCTGTTATTGCCGTTTAAAAACAATTACCCCGATTCCACAATCGATCAACTCAGTCAGTTTGAATCCCGAAATTTCAGAGGGAACATCGGTCTGGCACAACCGGATTATCTGTTAAAATACGGCACCGACGCCATGGGTTTTAGATTTGCACCCAACACCACGCGCAACAACCGTTTTAGCGAAGAGGAAGTGATGTATGGGAAAACCAAAGGGCCTTTTGCCAATTTAACAGGCATTACCGGCGATAAGCAATTGCAGATGTTTCGCCTGTTTTATAGCCAATCGATTAAGGAAAGACTTAACATTACCCTTAAATTTAACCGATACAACTCCGTAGGATTTTATCAAAAACAGCAGGCGTTTACCAATAATTTTTTCGCCAGTAGCAATTATACCGGCAAAAATCAGCGCTTTGGCTTTTATCTATTTTTATTAAATAATGGCAACAAAAATCAGGAGAGCGGTGGCATTACCGATAATGTGTTAAGCGATTCTACAGTGTTGTTGAACAAAGAAATTCTGGCTGTTAGAACTCATTCGGCCACACGCGATAACCGCGAACTAAAATTTGAATTTAATCCCTGGGTGCGCCTTAATTCCGTTTCAGATTCGCTGAACAAGGCCGGTCACTATTTGCAGATAAAATCTAAAATCAGCAACAGCACCCTGAAATACAAAGATGTGAATCTGAAGGCCGATAATTTTTACAGAAACTATTATTACGATTCGATTACGAGCAACGATAGTAGCCACATCCGTCAATACTGCAACGAGTTAAATTATACCCTGAGGGCTGCCGATAAAAAATCGGGTGTTTGGTTGGGCTACCGCCACGAAATTAATTCGATTTGGCAAAAAAAAGACAGCAGCATTATGAACCATTTGGCAACGGCCGGCTGGCATTTTAGCGGCAAACCTTCAGACACTTTATCTGCAGGTTATGTGGAAGATGATTTTAACGCGCAGTATGTGGTAAGCGGAAAAAATGCCGGAAACTATAAATTGGAGAACCGTTTAAATTATTGGTTAAACAGCCAAAAGCAGCACCGGCTTTATTTTAATGTATTGGCCGAAAGCAGAAACGCCGATTACATTTACAATTACTGGTTAAGCAATCACTTTAAGTGGCAAAATAATGGCTGCAAGTCGCAGCAAACGGTGCAGGCCAACGCGGGCATAGAAATGGGCAGGTTGTTTAAGGCCGAAGTATTGTATCAGAATTTGTTTAACACGTTGTATTTTGACCAATATTCACTTCCAAGGCAATACGATAAAACTATTGAGAACCTGGCATTTTCGCTAAGCTTTTCGAAAATATTTTTTAAGCACTTGGGTGTTTACTTAGGGCACACTTTTCAAAGCACTAACAAACCGGCTTATCAGCGTCTGCCTGCCAACATCAGTACCGCTAGGTTGTTTTACAAAGGTAATTTGTTTCGCAACGTGTTGCAGTTGCAAATTGGCTCGCAGGTGCAGGTGTATCAATCGTTTTATGGCTATGCCTACATGCCTTCCACGCAGGCATTTTATTTGCAGGATACCTACGCCACGGCCGCCTGCCCGTTTGTGGATGTTTACCTAAATGCAAGGGTTAAACCCGTGTCGGTGTTTATAAAAGTTGAAAATGCCCTTCAGGGTTTTGTGGGCAATAATTATTCGTTTATGCCGGGCTATTATCAACCCGACAGAGCTTTCCGTTTCGGCATCAGTTGGGTGTTTTTTGATTAGGTTGCGCGGCGCTCTCCTAATGGTTTGTTTAGACTCTTATACCCACTACAAGAATATCATCATTTTGTTTGGTATGGCCTCTCCAGTTTCGATTAAACGAACCTAAATGGTCTTTTTGTTCAGGCATGGATTTGTGCGAGATGCTTAACAAAATTTCTTTAAAGGATTTTGTCATTAGTTTTTTACCATAGGGCCCGCCAATAGCATCAGGGTAGCCATCGCTAAACATGTAAAAAACATCGCCTTTATTAATTGAAAGGGTGTTGGAAGGAAAAGTCTGATCGAAGGGTGTAAATCCGGCAATAGTCCTACGGGTGGATTTTATTTCTTCAAGCTCGCCTGTGTTTTTTCTGATTATCCACAAGGGTCGGTTTGCGCCTGAAAACTCAAGAGTATTAGTATCCGTGTCTAATCTGCAAAGAGCAATATCCATGCCGTCAACATTCGAATTGCGACTCGAATTTTGATTTAAGGCTAACTTAATTTTTTGATTAAGATGAAATAGTATTTCTTCGGTTGATGAATACAAAGCAATCGTTTCGGCAAGCTTGGTTATTGATAAAATGCTAAGTAAGGCACCCGGAACGCCATGCCCTGTACAATCTGCCACGGCAATAAACAGTTGGTTGTTGCGCTTATGAAAAAAATAAAAATCACCACTAACTATATCCT
>JADLED010000096.1 GCA_020846335.1 Bacteroidia bacterium | reverse complement strand
CCCGTTAATTGCAATTCTGGTTTTTTTCATTGTTAATATTCTTTAGCTTTTTTTTGATCGGTTGTTAAATCGTAAACATACCAATCGTCTTTTATCCTTATGAGGATTTGATCGTTTTCGTAAAAGTGAACTTCGGAGGCCTGAAGATTTTTGTCGGTTTTAGCCTTGATGTTGTGAATCACAAAATGTTCCTTGGGTTCAAACACTTTGTGAATGATAAAGTTTTTTGTGGCCATTTCGATGTGACGGTGGTAACTGCCAATTTTTTTTCCGGCATAGTTGTATATATCGTCGTCGCCATTAATTCTTACACCCGCGGTACAGGCCATAATGAAAGAATCTACGGGGTTAACGCGAATGTGTGAATACTTACAGGGAATCACTTCTTTCTCCTGAGCGTCAATTACACCGGTAAGCACAGTTTCGCTTTCGTCCATTTGTTGGATGGTGTAAAGATTATGATCGAGGGTGTTGCTCACGTTGTAATACCCTGTAAATGTAAGCTGTTTAAAATCCTTTCCTACTAAATACTTTTTACCTTTAGAACTAACAGTAAAAGGCTGAGTGTCGTCAATGTATTGTTTAATGGTGGTTTTATTTAACGAAAACACAGTGCAGGTGTCGTTTTCCTCGGTTTTGATGCGTAACTTGTGTTGATTACGGTTAAGATAATTGCAAACATAGGTGTAAGAACTTGTTTTGATAATTTTATTGCTACTGGCACTTTTAATTTTAAAACATGCCAGACACACTTTGCCACTTTCATCGAAATTGAAAATGGTGTCGTAAACAGCAGGAATAACAATGGTTTCCTTCTCTTTAATGCCCCAGTGGTTTTTGTCTTTAAAAGGTTTTGTTTGTGCAGCAAGCCAATCTGCAAACAGACAAATGAATAAAAGAAATATTTTCGTGCGAGTGTTCAACTAATAAACCCTAAATGTAATAAATATCAGGGTTTACAGGCACAAAAAGCCCCTACTTTTTAAGTTTAAGTTAATTGAACTTTTAGCCCGTTACCATTGGCCGCCCATTGGGTACATTTGGCCGACAGGGCAATGCCACAGGCCTAATTAACCTTGTAATAACCTGAATGGAAATCTACTTTTACAACAAATATTGCTAAAAGATGGACAACACGGATTTGGAATTTCAGGAAGAAATAAAACATTACGAGCAAAAACACAATCGAGGAAAAATAATGGGTGGCTTATTAATTGTGGTTATTGGCACATTGTACTTAGCCCGCGAACTCGGTGTGAGTTTGCCTGAATGGTTGTTGAGCTGGAAAATGCTCCTGATTGGGTTGGGAGTAGTTTCGGCCATTAAGCACAAGTTTATGCACCCTGTTTGGGTAATACTTATTGGTGCCGGCACTGCCTTAATTTTAAGCGATTTGTATCCTGAAATGCACCTGAAACCCTTGTTGTGGCCCATGTTGTTAATTGCACTGGGTTTTTACATTATGTTTAAACCCCGCCGTAATTTCAAGCACTTAACGGGTAAAAAATGGCAGCACTGGCACCACCACAAGCACCAATACGGACGCGCTTATTATGGTGGTAATATTGAAACGGAAGAGTTGAGCAATGATTATCTGGAGTCGGTTTGCGTGTTTGGTGGAGTGAAAAAAAACATCGTCTCAAAAAGTTTTAAAGGTGGAGAAGTGGTGATTGTGTTTAGTGGCACCGAACTTAACCTGATGCAATCTGACATTGAAGAAAGTGCCAGTTTGGAAATAACACAGGTGTTTGGCGGCACCAAACTGATTGTGCCTGCCAACTGGACCATTAAATCAGAAATGGTAACAGTAATTGGCAGTGTGGAAGACAAGCGCCCGCTTCAAAACAGGGTAAACGGAGAAACAGAAAAAATTTTGGTGTTAACCGGTGTGGTTATTTTAGGAGGAGTTGAAATAAAAAGTTATTAATCTTTAAATTTAAAAATATGAACCGCTATCTGGCTAAATTAATGTTTTCGGTGCATGTGGAAGGTGACACCGGAATTGGTGAATTTGACGAGCAAATCAGAATTGTGGAATCACTTAATATGGAAGGCGCCTTTTACAAAGCCCGTGCAGTTGGTAAAAAAGAAGAGGGCAATATACCCGACAACGAAAACAAAAAAATTGAGTGGAGATTTATTGATGTACTCGAACTTTATGCCATTGAGGAAGTGAAAGATGGGGACCAATTGTATTCGAGCACACATAAAACCGACGACAGCGGCTCTTACATTAATTATATCCGTCAAAAATCCATGGAAATTCAGGCAAAAAACCTAACCTTTGTTTAGCCTTGCTCAAAAATCAACTTACATATTCCATCAAACAATTTTTATTAGTGTACCTCGCCTGGTGGCTGGCCTGGGCTTTTATTCAAACACTGGTGCTGCACCGAATGCTCCTAGCATGGCAACCGGCCATTATAGATGCAGTGGTCACAAACACTTTTTTAGCACTGGCCTGTTTAAGCACCATTTTACTTTACCGCTATTACCAGCCGGGAGCAGGCAATCGTTTGTACCGGTTACTTTTTGCCATTTGCATTACGGTGTTATTTTGCAATGCCATTAAATGGGTGTTAATTTATGTATTCGCTCAAAACACTGTGTATCTGACTTTTCTCGAAAACTCCATGCCATTGCGTTTTGTGTTTTCATTTCTCATGGTTTCATTTGTAAGCGTGTTAAACTGGCTATGGAACAGCCTGCAGGAACAAAACAATCAGATAAAACGTAAAAACGAAGCAGAGCAAATGGTAAAGGAGGCCGAGTTGGCAAAGTTGCGTCAACAATTGCAGCCGCACTTTTTATTTAACAGCCTTAATTCCATTAGTGCATTGGCGGGTTCAAGGCCCGACGAAGCAAGAAGGATGATACAACAGCTCTCTGATTTTTTAAGAGGAACGTTAAAAAAAGACGAACAAAATACAGTGAGTTTGAGCGAAGAATTAAATCATTTAAAGTTGTACCTCGAAATTGAAAAGGTGAGATTTGGCGAGCGTTTGGAGGTGGATTTACAGGTTCAGGAAGGAAGTTCGGCGGCATTAATTCCACCATTGTTGTTGCAGCCCATTGTTGAAAACGCCATTAAATTTGGCTTGTATGGCACCACCGATAATGTAAAGGTTTTAATAATTGTAGAATTGCAAAAAGCGAATTTAAAAATTGAAATCAGAAATCCATTTGACCCTGAATTACAGAGCAGGCAAGGCGGAACAGGTTTCGGATTAAGTTCGGTGCAGCGCCGTTTATATTTATTGTATTCGCGAAATGATTTGTTGCATACCGAAAAAGAAGAAAAAACATTTATTACGCAACTTAAAATACCGCAGGCAAAATGAAAAAAATAGTGCTCATAGACGATGAAGTGCTGGCACAAAGCATAGTGTTGGAGTATTTGCAATTTTATCCCGAACTGCAGGTGGTGGCTCAATGCAACAATGGGTATGAGGGGGTTAAAGCCATTTTGCAACACAAACCCGACCTTGTAATTTTAGACATACAAATGCCGAAAATAAATGGTTTTGAAATGTTAGAGTTGTTGGATGTAGTGCCACCCGTAATATTTGCCACCGCCTTTGACGAATACGCCATTAAGGCTTTTGAAGCCAACGCATTGGATTACCTGTTAAAACCGTTTAGTAAAGAGCGTTTTGATTTGGCCGTAAAAAAGTGGATGGAAAAAGCGGATGTGCCAAAACAGGAAACCGCGCTGCAGGGCTTGCTGGCCGGAGGCTCTACCCATACCGAAGAGCGCAACCGTATTGTGGTAAAAAACAATTCCGAAATATCGATTGTGCCGGTGGAAGACGTCAATTACATTGAAGCCTACGACGATTATGTTAAAATTTTTACCGATGTCAGTTACTTTTTGAAGAAAAAAACCATGAACCACTACGAAGAGGTTTTGGACAAGGATAAATTTTTCAGAACCCACCGATCGTATATTATCAATCTGAAACAACTCACCGCCATTGAGCCTTTGGAAAAAAACTCCTACATCGTATTGCTTAAATCCGGAAAAAAAATTCCACTCAGCCGCACCGGCTACGCACGATTAAAACAAAAGTTAGGCATCTGACAGCTTAGTAGTCGCCTTTTTCAAGCGTTAACTGCCATTTCCAGGCACTCAGCATCATGTCGTCAAGATTGTATTTTGGCAACCAGTTAAGTTCGGTTTTGGCTTTGTCGTTATTGGCATAAACGGCAATCACATCGCCTTCGCGGCGCGGCCCCACTTTGTAATTAAGTTTAGTTTCCGACATTTTCTCGAAGGCATGAATGACCTCCAACACACTCACCCCATTGCCGGTGCCTAAATTATAGAGTGATAATTGCTGTTTATTGCGGTTTTGTTCAATTAAATCGAATGCTTTTAAATGCGCATCGGCAATATCGCTCACATGTATGTAGTCGCGCACACAATAGCCGTCGCGGGTATTAAAATCGTTTCCAAAAACAGTGAGCGAGTTTTTACCAACTGCCGTTTGTGTAATTATAGGAGCAAGGTTGTTGGGCCGGCTAATTGGTAGTTCGCCGTTTAAGCCAGTAACGTGTGCTCCAACCGGATTAAAGTAGCGCAATACCACTGCTTTAAATTCGGGATTGGCCTTGCAAAAAAATTCAATTAGGTCTTCACCTATTTGTTTGGTGTGGCCATACGGGCTTTCAGCTTTTTGTAAAGGGGTGTTTTCGGTTACGGGCAATTCGTTGGCATTGCCATAAACCGAGCACGATGAAGAAAAAATAAAATTGGTAACATGGTTGTTTTTGGCAAAATCTAAAATATTAACAAGAGAGGCAATGTTGTTGTGATAGTATTTAAGCGGGTCGGCCACGCTGTCGGGCACCGACTTAAATGCGGCAAAGTGAATAATGCCGGCAATGTTTTTTATGGCAGAAAGTTGCTGATTAAGGGCGGTTTTATCACAGAGGTCAAATTCAAGTTTTTGAAAATCTTTTCCGGTAATTTTTTTTACGCGTTCATAAGCACTTGCATTGGAGTTGCTGTAATTATCCACCGACACCACAGTGAGTTTGGTTTGTGTTAACAATTCAATTATGGTGTGCGAACCTATATAGCCTGCACCTCCTGTAACAACAATAGTTTGCATAGTGCAATAAAGGTAAATATTTTTGGTGGGATGTGGCAAAAGCAATACATTTATTTTTTGAATTATGAAATATGTTTACTCTAAATAGGATTCATAATTCAACAAACCGGGACCCAGAACTTGTTTAAGATTTATGAGAATAGATAAAAGTTGGCCTTACAAAAAGTGTTGCTTTAGTGCAATATCAGTTAAACTTGGATATGAGTAAGGGAGAGGAAAAGCAGGCATACCGCCAATGTTTGCGTTGCGTGATGGATACCACCGATGTGGAGATTGAGTTTGATGAGCGGGGCAACTGCAATCATTGCCGTGATTTTTTGGAAAAGAAAATATATTGGACCTATCAGGGTGCCCAAAGTGATAAAATTCTTGAGAATAATGTACAACAAATAAAAAAAGCCGGACTCGGAAAAAAATACGATTGTGTGGTTGGTTTGAGCGGCGGTGCCGATAGTTGCTATACCGCCATGGTGTGTAAACGTTTAGGATTGCGTGTATTATTGGTTCACATGGATAATGGCTGGGATTCTGAAACATCGGTTAAGAATATCGAAGCTATTTGTCGCTTTTTGGAATTTGATTACGAAAGCCATGTGCTAAATTGGGATGAATTCAGAGAAGTGCAGTTGGCCCATTTGCGTGCTTCGGTGCCCGAAATAGAAACGCCTACCGATATTGCCATTTTGCAATACCTTCATAAATCGGCAGCAAAATACAATCTTAAGTACATTATAATGGGTGGCAACTACATTACCGAAGGCATTTTGCCAAAGGGCTGGCACTACAATGCCAAAGACAAAAAGTATTCCAAGGCCATAATTAAACAACACTCGAAGAAAAGGATAACAACATTTCCTTCATTTGATTTTTTGGAAGAGGCGTATTATAAGTATGTAAAAGGAGTTAAAATCTTTTATATTCTAAACCTGGTGCCTTACAATAAAAAGGATGTAATTAAACAATTGGAAGCAATTGGTTGGAAAAATTATGGTGAGAAACACCACGAATCGTTTTATACTAAAATTGTTCAATCGTATATTTTGCCATTAAAATTCAACATCGATTACCGCAAGGCCACACTTTCGAATAAAATATGCACCGGAGATTTAAGCCGCGAACAGGCCTTGGATTTATTGGCATTGAGTCCTTACGAAGTAACAGCAATTGAAAGCGAGATTGCCTACGTTTGTAAAAAACTGGGAATCAGTCGCAACGAATTTGATACCCTGATGAAGGAAGCTCCTAAATCCTACAAAGACTATCCCAATAACAAAAAGTTTTTGGAGTGGCTCTACGGCTTGTATTACCGGTTTTCGGGTACTACCGGTAACTGATTTAATTTGCACGAATATTGGCTTGATTTAACTTGGTTTATTTCATTCAATTTGTCTGGTTGAAAAATAAGCCGCTAAATCGGTATTAGCCCGCAATTTTATTTAATTTTATGCTTTGTGGTAGGTTATTGGATAGATATTTTCGATTTTTTGTTATTACCAATATATGTGGGTATAATAATTATGCACGCGGTATATACCAAGAACAAAAACATAAAATCAAAACCATATTACAAGTATTTTGTTCCTGCGGTAATTTGCAAATTAATTGGCGGGGTTAGTCTTTGTTTTATTTACACCTATTACTACACTTATGGTGGCGATGTGAGTAATTATTTTTTAACCTCTAAAACCTTTGTTATTGTTCTTTTTGAGGGTGACTTTTCAACCTTTTGGGACATGATTAATTTTAGAAGCCAAGATATTTTTTTAACTGGTTACGACAGATATGAAGGAGCCGAGCTTGATTTTAGTCCAACTGATTATTACGCTTTGTTTACGGTTGTTTTAACCATTCCATTTTGCATTTTAGGTTTTAAGAGTTTTTTGGCTACCACTTTGTTGTTGGCATATTTTAGCTTCAGCGGACTTTGGCGTTTATACGAAGTTTTTGTAGATGTATTTCCTGATTTGAAAAAGGAATTTGCTTTGGCCATTTTTTTCATCCCTTCTGTTTTCTTTTGGGGCTCGGGTTTACTAAAAGATACTTACACCTTAAGCGCTCTGGGTTTTTTTACACATGGGGTTTACCGTTACTTTATTATTAAGGAACGCAGATACAAACATTTAGTTGTTCTAATTGCCTCTGCCTCTGTTATGATTTTAATTAAGCCTTACATATTTTTTGCGATTCTTCCGGGCTCGCTTGTTTGGGTGTTCTTTTATCGAATTCAAAAAATTAAAAACCCGGTTTTAAGGGTAATGATATTACCCATTATGTTATCTATGTTAGCTGGCTTGATCATATTTTCGATGTCATTATTGGCGGATTATTTAGGCGAATACAGTTTGGATAAGGTGCTTAATAAAGCAGTTAAGACCCAGCAAGATTTAATTCGGGGTGAGCAATATGGGAATAATAATTTTGACATCGGTAAGTTTGACCCCACCATTGCCGGAATTTCGTCTAAAATACCCGTAGCTATTAACCTGGCTTTATTTCGCCCTTATATATGGGATGCCAACAACCCTGTAATGATATTGTCGGGCCTTGAAAATTTATTTATGTTGGGTTTTTCGTTGTACATTTTATTTAAGGTAAAAATAACAGTGCTTTTAAAATCGTTGTTCAGCAATCCACTGCTTATCTTTTCTTTTTTATTCGCCTTGTTTTTTGCATTCTCGGTAGGCTTTACCACAGCAAATTATGGGGCACTGGTGAGACTTAAAATACCCTGTATTCCTTTTTACACCTGCTCTTTATTTATTATCTATTACCTTAACAGGGCCAGCTTTAAGCGTAGATAGTTTTATAAATAAGTTCCGCTCGACTAAAATTTCTTTCTCTTTCGGCAATTGCTCTGATTTTTAATTTTAGTCCTTCGGAGCCAGTTAATGAGTTAATTTGCTGCACTGCTTTCAAATAATTTTCGGTAGTCAATTCTTCAAGCACATAACCAATGTTATTTTCCTTAATCAGTGCACTATCGCCCGAAATGTTTTTGGTAATAACCACCGGCAAACCCATGGCCCAGTATTCGCCGTTTTTAATTGGGGTGCAAAATTCCTTTGAAGGCATTGGTTTTACTGGGCAAAAGCCAAAAGTGCCCAGCGATAGGTATCTTGGCACCTCTGTGTGGGGGACTAATTTTTTTGTTACTGCTTCAAACGGAAAGCCGGATTGTTTGCAGTACCCTATTATTTCTTCGTTAGAGTGCGAGGTTAGCAGCAGCACCGAAAAATCACCTTTCCAATAATCATACGCTGATTTAAAAAAATCAAACACTTCCCGCTCCAGATAAATGCCACCAAATTTTCCGGCATACACGCACACATTAGTTTTTAAATTGAGCGATGACATAAGTTCGGAATTGTTTACTGAAGAATGAAACAGATTCAGATCAACACAGGCGGGTTTTATAAAATACCTCAATTTTGATGTGCCATATATTTTTTCTGCGTGTTTTGGCATGCCGGGTGCCGCGCAAATTACTTCACTTGCTCTTTTAAATTGTAATTTTTCGAGCATAAAAAGCACTTTGAAGGCAATGCTGTTTTTTTTCCAGGTATTTCCTTCTACCATGGTTTCTGCATGAGGTTCAAAACTGTCGAGTATTAAAGGTTTGCGGGCAATAAGCGATACAGGATAGGCAATGGCGCCACCGGGTGTGCACCAGGCGTGCAGGTGTGTTATTTTTTTTAGCCAGCAAAATACAATCAGGTATTTTATTATAAAAATAAGTTTAAGGGCCATTATGGGGCCAAAACCTGCATAGGTAAAATTGAGCAGAAAAATATTTTGTTTTTTAAGCTCTTCAATTTGTTGTTGAACGTGAGGCTTATCCAATGTATTTTGTGCCAAACAAAACAAATAAATTTTTCCGGAACCAATATGTGGTTTAATCTGTTTTAAGTAGGGTAAGGTATAGGTTTGTATCAGAGCGTTGTCGAAACTCCAATAAGTAATGGCGAGTATGTTTTTATCTTTCAAAACAGATTTTTAAGAATGGCATAAAAACGTTTTTCAAACACAAAACTAGGTTTAATCTTCAGGCTTTTGAATAAATAGCGAATGGCATCTTTTCGAAAAACTTTGTTAAGGGCCAAATGCAGCGAAATGTAGGAATAACAACTGGCTTTTAATTTATACAAATTTGCACGGTGTTTTTGAGTAATGGAAGGGTTTTGGAGTACATAATGCAGAAGTAACTCCATCCGTTTAATTTGTTTTTCCTTATTAATTACAAGAACACTTCTGTCGTTGTGATTGATGATGCTGGAGGTGATGGTATTGATGTAGTGAATAGGATACTTAACCGAAAGCCGCAACCACAACTCCCAGTCTTCTGCGGCGGAAAGTTCACGGTCTTCGTTAAATGGATTTTGCAAGGCAATGTCTTTTCGTATAAATACACCGTTGCAGCTCAAAAAATTCCCTTTAATGAGTTCATCATTGGGTGAATGCTTAAATATCGGACCTTCAGACGTTTTTATATTGGCTGAGTTTTTAATATCGTAGCGTTGATGAAAAACTTCTGCGCCCGGATGTGATTCTATAAATTCATTTGCCACTGAAAGATGATTGGGGTAGAGCTCGTCATCAGAATCCAGAAAAACAACATAGTTACCATTCGCCTTTTTAAGTCCGTAATTTCTTGCAGCGGCTCTTTCGGCATTTTCTTTTTTGTAATAATTAAGGTTAATGTTTTTGTGCCTTATTTTAAATGCTTCAATAATTTCGGCGGTATTATCGCTGCTTCCATCATCCACAACAATAATTTCAAAATTCACAAAGCTTTGGCCAACTACCGATAATAGGGTATTTTCAATAAAAGAAGCTCTGTTATATGTTGGAATTATTATTGAAAACAAATTAGCCATATTTAATTTTTTAGAATCTATGCGTTATAATAATTGCCAGTAATCTAAAATTCATGTCAGTGCATTTTATGTTAAAATATTTTTGACTTGCGCCTTATTTCAATTAATAGTAATAATATTTTTTATAAATGTATATAGCGGAGTTGTAAAAACGATGTTTAATTGACAACAACAAAATCCTGTTGTTTGCATTCGCCAGCTTTTAATATTAAAATCAGTTTTAAAACTCATTTTCTTATTTTTCAAAATAAATTTTTCAAAATTCCGTAAAATCTTTTTCTGAAAATAAGAGTTGGTAAATTAATAAAACTCAGAAAAAGATATTTAAGAGTGGTGAGGCGGCTTTTTTTAGTTAGTGCCAGGTGCAATGAGGTATAGGAATAAATCCCCATTAAAAAAATCTGTTTTCTCAGGAAGGAGGCACTTATAATGGAGCTTTGCTTTAAGACCAGTTTTTTTAAACAGCTTACCCGTTCAATTAAATAGGTAGTTTCAAAATTCAGTACACTCCTTTCGTTGTGATTTATCATTACAATAGATTTGGAAGGAATGCAATACAATGGATGTTTGGAGCTTATTCTTAACCATAGTTCCCAGTCTTCAAAAAGTATCAGTTTTGGATCGGTGTTGAAATAGAATTTTTTAAATAAATCGTTTTTTATTACCACACCGCTACAGCCAAGATAATTTCCATAGGCCAGTTTGTTGGGGTTAAATAAACCGCTTTGTCCAAAGGTATAAACCGTCTCGCCGCCGGCTGTAATAATTTTGTAACCGGTAAACAGAAATTCTACCTCGTTGTTAGCAGCTAAAAGGTGGTTTTTAATATTCAGCAGATGATTTGGTTCCATTGTATCATCCGAATCTAAAAAAATAAGGTAATCGCCAATGGCCTTATCGGCTCCAAAATTACGCGCCACCGCACGTTCCTCATTTGCTTTGTGGAAGTACTTAATTTTAGAACTGTTCATTTGTGCAACCACTTCTTTTGTGTTATCGGTACTTCCATCGTCAACCACAATTACTTCATAGTCACCAAATGTTTGGCTGACTAATGATTGCAAAGTGTTTTTAATCAGGCCGGCACGGTTATAGGTAGGTATAATAACAGAAAAGAGCATTAAACTGTTTTTTTAATTGCCCATTGCGAAAATTCATCCTTGTAAAAAACTTCCCATTTTTCGGCTGTACAAAATTCAACAATGGCTTTTTTTACACCGCCGTGTACGTGGTTTTCTTCATCGTACCAATCGTGGCCCGATATGATGCCACCCGGTTTCATTTTTCGGTTTAAAATAGCTAATTCCTTTACTGTGTGGTCGTAGTAATGCGAAGAGTCGATGTACACCCAGTCAAAATGATGGTCCTTAAATGACGAGAGATAATCCAAATCGCTGCCCACATGAATAATGCTGTTGGCCTTGTACTTGTCAATTTTAGCTTTTGATTCGTTATAGGCATCACGGGTTTTTAATTTTCCATAATTGGTGTAAGCACCCCAGTCGGGATAATTTTCGCCAAACTCTACCCACCACACATCTATAAAATGTGCCTCCTTTGGTTTGGTAATTCTTAAAATATGTTGCGAAAAATCACCCCTGAAAACGCCCAATTCCGCACACACCGCGTTTTTTGGCAGTATTTTTAAAAGACTCTCGCGGGTTTTTAAACCAAGTAGCTGTTTTGCTTTGTATTTTATTTTTCCTAACATGTTAGTTTATGAGTGAAGAGTAAATTTCGAGGTGTCTGTTTACCTTAACCTCGTTGCTGTATGAGGCCAGTGCATCTTTTTTTGCCTGTGCCGATAATTTGTGGCGAAGTTCGGGTTGCTTATAGTACGATAGAATGGCTTCTTCAATCTCTTTAGAATTGCAGTAATCCACCACCAGAGCGTTCGAATTGTTTTTTGCCGATTGAGCTGCATAACCTGACAAGGTTAAAATTTGCGGACGCTCGGCAATCATGCCTTCAATAATGGAGATGCCACAATTTTCGACGTATTTATTAATTGGTACATGCAGGTGAACATCGAACAACTGAAATAGTGCAATGGGATCATCAATAAATCCTTTAAAAAACACATGGTTTTGGAGTTCAAGGTCTTTGATTTGTTTCATTACTTTTTCGTAATCCGAACCTTGGGAACCAAATATCATGAGTTTAACATTGGGCGCTTTCACAATTACGTTTTTCATGGCATTAATCGCGTATTCGTGTCCTTTCCAAAATTCCATGCGCGCAATCATGCCAACAATAAAGTCACCGGGCGCAATTTCGAGTTGTTTCTTTAATTTTTCAATTCGTTCTGACGTAATGTTTTCGTAACTGCTTTGTTTTAGGCCGTGGTAGATGGTATGTATTTTGTCAGGATTTATTTTCCAGTGCGAATCGGCAAATTCTTTGGCACTGTCGGCCACAAAAATTACTTTTTTAGAAACTTTGAAAGTAAATTTATCGATGAGCATTTGTTTTTTGCTGCCAAAATCAAAGGCCCAGCTTACATTTTCGCAGGTGGTAATTCTGGCCTTAATTCCAGAAAGTATGGCCGCCAACTGGCCTACCAGATTGCCGTGTGGCAGTGTGGTGTGAACGACGTTGATTCCGTGTTCTTTAAAAAGTGCCTTTACTTTAAACACATGGTTTAAAAGTGAAAAGCGACCTTTGTTTTCAAAAACATAAACGGGTACTTTAAATTTTCTGAGGTCTTCCGCCAAAAAAGGTTCATAGGGCAGTTCGTTAATGATGATGTGAATGTGAAATATGTTGCGTTTTTGCAATTCTTCTTCAAACCATTCAAACTGAAGCGACTTATCAATGTGTGAAGACACAATTGCCAGCCTAACGGCTTCGTTTTTAATGTTTTGCTGCATAGCTGAAAACGATGTATTGGTAAATTTTAAACCTAATAAATTTAGGTAAAATAATTAAATAATTAACGCGGTCTAACAGGTTAGGGTAGAACAACATGCGCACAAACAATGAGATAAGTGAGTGTTTGGTGTTTTCAAAAAAATGGGTTTGAGTAGAAACCTGACCAACCAGTTTTCGACCTTTGATGTAGCCGCGCTCCTGATTAATAAGATAATTGAGTGAAATATTTTCGCTGTGGTAGGCAAAGGCTGAATGATTATAATACAGGTTTATGCCCTGTTCAAATGCTTTTTTACCAAGGTCAAAGTCTTCCTGAAAATGGATGTTTTCGTCAAATCCTCTAAGGTTTTCAAAATCAGATTTAGCGATGCAAAAATTGGCAGCCGTTAAAAATAAAGCGTTTTTTTCGAGCGGTTGTTTTTTTGCTAAGAGTTGTTGTGCACCTTTTTCGGAAAGTTCTTTTTTATAAAGAAAAAAATCGTTGTACTTAAAACGTGTGTCAATAAAATTTATTTGCGCACCTATTGAAACAGACTTTGAATGTTGTTTCATAAATTTTAAATGATTGGCAACACATTCCGGTTCGGGTAACATATCGTCATCAAAAAAAATCAGAAAATTGGTATTAGCCGCTTTGGCTCCGGTGTTGCGGGCATGCGAGCGCCCTTTGTTGGGGGTGTCAATAATTTTTAACGAAAACGTGAGTTTGTTTTTAAGGGACTGTAGAAGCGTTAAGGTATTATCCATTGAGCCATCCACAACCACAATTACTTCAAATTTTGTGTTTGTTTGTTCTTGGAGGCAGTTAAGTACACCCTCAATTTTGTGAGCACCGTTATAAGTAGGGATTATGATGCTTAAGTCTTCAGGCATGAAGTAAGGTATGAGTTTTTAGGCGCGCTTTTTTAAATACCTCCAAAAGCAGTGTGTATTGTTCTTCTATGTTTATTGGTTCGGATTGTTCCGGTTTCTTTTCTCCTTTTATGGCCGCACTTAATTTGTAACGTAACCGTTGATTGTTATTGGTTTTTTTTCCTTTGTAAAACAAATCCAGTTTTACCTGCTCCTCGTAAAAGCGTTTCAAAAAATTGGCACTGTTGCTTTGGCTGTTCACCACGTTGCAATAAATGTTGCCGGTATAAAATCCGAGTTTTATTGGTAAAGATGTAATCCGCAGCACGTATTCAAAATCCACAATGCGAATGCCGGTGTGAAACAAACCTAAGAGCGGCAAACTTTGGCGGTTAATTAGCAACGAAAGTCCACTAAAAAAAATGGGCTTCTTGTTTTTCTGCCAGTTTAAGAAATCTTTATCGTAAGGGTGATTGCTTATTTTTTTATAAGGCAGGGTGCAACCAATGCCGTTGCCACCAATCACGTCGAGATTTAGTTTCAGCATCATTTCGCGGCAGTAAGCAATGGCATCGTAATCAAAAAAATCGTCGTCGGTAATTATTTTTATGAGTTTGCCTTTTGAAAGAAACATGGCTTTGTTGGTACCATGCGCTTCACCTGCGTCTTTTTCGGAAATAAAACGGTGTATTTTTTTTTGGGTGCAAAGTTCTTGCAGATATTCTTTGGTACCATCGGTACTCCCACCATCCACAATCACAATTTCTTCATCGGCTTTGCAGGCCGCAATAAGGTGTGGCAGGGTAATTTTTAAAAAGCTCAGTTTATTAAACGTGGTCATAATGTATGAGAGCACTATTTCTTTTTCTTCAGCCATCTTAGTATCCGAGTTTTTTGGCGTATTCGAGCATTTTTTCCTTAGGCCTTACTTTAACGGGTCTGGCGGGTGTGCCAATATAAACAGTCCATGGCTCAGTATCTTTTGTAACTAAGGAGCAGGCACCGATTACACTCCCTTCGGCAATAGTAACGCCGGGCATAATAACTACATTGGTGCCAATGCCTGAAAACTTTTTAAACGTAATGGTCGAGAACTCCACTTCATCACGAAATTCATCAGGAACGGTAACGCTTGTAAAACCTGCCCCCATAAATTTATCGCTACCTGCAATAATTCGCGTACCTGCCGCTATGGTTACGAAATCTTCGACAATAATTTTACTTTTTGCGCCACCAATAACTGTAATGTAGGGCGAAAGGTGAATGTAATCTTTAATGATGGCCTGTGTTGTAATATATACACCACTATCAATGGCTACATGACTTCCTATTTCTACCAGATGTGGTCTTCTTATTTCTGCCTTATCACTAATAAAAACATCGGTACCACAAGACTTTAATTTAGAATAATCGAATTGTGTAGAGATAGATTCGCTACTCATTTTAATATGGATATATTGATTTATAATAATTTACAGTATTTGTTATGCCAATTTCGAAATCTGTAAATTCAAATCCCGGAAATACTTTTTTAAAACGAACGTCGTCCATCACTTTCTTCTGAGCGCCATCGGGCATATTATGGTTCCATCGGATGATAAATTGGTTATTAAAGCGATCATTAATAATTGTAACCAATTCCTTAACACTTAAACCAAAATTGCGGGCAATATTTACTGGTTCGGTTAAACCAATCATAGTTGGCTTGGCAACAATATGGGCAACAATTTTACCGAAATCAGGGGCGTAAAGCCACTCACGAATGGCAATCCCAGTGCCCCAAACCTCAATTTCGTTCTTATTTTCTTTTTCGGCTTTTACAAACTTCGAAATAAGGGCATTGAGTGCGTGCGCCTTATCGGGATTCGATGAATCGTGAGGGCCATACATATTGGGCACCAAAAGGTAAATACTTCTTACCCCGTATTGCATGTCGAAACTTTCGCCAAGCGACCACATAAAACGGCGGGTAGAACCATAAGAAAGTACAGACCGGTGCAGGTGGCCGTCCCACCACTGGTCTTCCACAAAAGTATCGACTTTAGCAGGATAAGCACAGTTGGCAACGGGGTTAATAATAATTGCCGTTGGATGAATATTTGCAACTGCTTCGTACATATTCATCAACATTCGGGTGTTGTCCAGAGTTACAGAAGCTGCTTTTTTTGTCACATAATTAAGACTGCCAACATGAGCCGCACAGTTCACAATAATATCCGGCAAAGTGTTTTTAATTAATTCTTCGGTTTGCGCAAGATTGCGGAGATCGCAACCAGCACTTAAAGAACTTGTAACAAGATTAATGTTTTTGTTTTGCAGCTCCTGAGCTACATTTTTTCCTACAAAACCACTCGCGCCTAAAAGAAGAACCTTTGTCATAACTTTAATTTTAGAAGAATTAAATTAGCACACAAAGCAGTATTTTAATTTAAATTTTCTCAGCGAAAGATAGGAAAAAATATTACTAAAACTCACTGAAATAGCTCAGTATAATCATAAAATTTTCAATTTGATTACAACACTGTTTTAGCATTTGGAACTTACATCTTGTAGCTCTGTAAGTTGCAACTGGCAGTGATTTTAGACCTAAAAAGGAGGTTATAAATGCCACAATATTCAGTTGTTTTCAATTAAAGTACAAAACGAAAAGGGTGTTAATTCCAAATTTGGTTGGGAAGACCGCCCGTGCATCATTTAAAATTGATTTTTAAAGATTATTGGGCCTTTTTAATGACATCTTACTTAATGTAGATTGTTTTTATGTTATAGCATTAGTTTTAATCTGGACATGCTCAGAAAAACAAATAGTTAAATGTTAGCTATTCATCAAATTGCACTATGTTAACAATAGCATAAATTGCTCCAGAATCAATTAAACAATAGGATTTAAAAATAACGATTTAAAAACACAATTGCGCGATGGTCAAAAACGTGGTTCAACAGGAATTGATAATTTAGGAACCGTTGAAACAAGTTTTCAAATGTCGCAAAACGAACCAAATCCTTTTACTCACGAAACGCTTGTAAACTACACCTTACCTAATACTATTAAGATTGCGTTTATGGCCGTTTATGATTTAACCGAAAAACAAATAGCAACATTTCCAATTAACGAGTTAGGTGTTTCTTCAATTACTATCACTTCTCAAAAATTAGCAGCCGGCATCTGCATTTATTCAATTATTGCCGATGGAAAAGTGGTGGATACAAAACGCATGATTGTTGCCGAGAAATAAGTTTCGGATTGTTTTAGAGAAAAAGTTTATTTTATCAGAGAGTTCTCAGTAACACGAACTCTCTTATTTTTTTAGTGAAATTAACGATAAAGTTTTTGAATGATGTGGATTACCAACCTGCCCTTATGGTATCTACAATATAGTTTGCTTTCTCTGAGTCAACAGCATCATGAATTGGAATATGAATTTGTGTGTCGTCAAACCGGGCCTGATTTATGAGTGATTTATCTAAGCCACCAAAAACACTGTTGCGGTCTATTCTTTGATGAACGACTGACGCAGTTATACCCTTTTCTTTTAACTTTTTGATAAAATCAAGTCGTTTTTCAACATGAAAGGCATATAACCAGTAAGCACTCAGGCGGTCTTGTTTATATATAAACTGCTTAATACCGGAGATGTTTTTGAGTCCCTCGTCGTACATTTTGGCAATTTTCCTGCGGCTCACCATTCTTTCGGTAAAGCCATTGAGATTGGCCAGGCCGAGCGATGCTGCATAGTTATTAAGATGGTATTTAAATCCGGCCTGCAAAATATCGTATTGTCTTTCGCCTAGTTCAGATGGTTGAGCGTTGTTGCGGTCTATCCCAAACCATTTGAGTGTTAAAGCCTGATTATATTTATCAGGATGCACTGTTGTTACAGCGCCACCATCGCCAGTTGTAAGGTGTTTAATGGCCTGGAAAGAAAAGCAGGTATAGTCGCTTAATTGGCCCACAAATTTATTTTTGTACAGAGCGCCAAGTGCATGTGCGGCATCTTCAATAACAATTATATTGTGTTGTTTGGCAATGGCATTAATTTCGTCCATATCGCAGGGGTAACCACCCCAATGCACAGGAATAACTGCTTTGGTTTTAGTTGTAATTCTACTTTTAAATGATTCCACACTCAAATTACCGGTTTCATAATCAATGTCGGCAAATACAACTTTAGCATATTGTTGAACAACCACTAAACCTGTTGCCACAAATGTTTGCGCTGGAATAATAACTTCATCTCCGGGGCCTATACCTGCCAATACCAGCGCTAAATGAAGGGCCGCAGTTCCAGAATTTACCGTAACGCAATTTTTTAAACCAAGTTCTTTTTCCAATTCAGTTTCAAAATCTTTTACAATTTGTCCCTCACTTATAAATGTTGAATCTAATACGGAGCTAACAGTATTAATGGCCTGAGGATGTATAAAGGTGTTAAAAATAGGTATTGTCATAAAGCAATCTGCGAAATAATAGTATTTGTAAATATTGGAACTTTAAAAGTTTAGATTAACGTACCCGACATAAAATTATGAATATTTTGGATATATGTAGAATAGATTTCAAGCAGGCTGACAAATCTCAATTCTCTTATTTTAGAACATTTTAGGGCTTCCTTAAAGGCAGCTATAGGGTATTTATTTTTTAATTAAGTGATAACATTATCCGTTATCAAGGTATGTACTTTGCCAGTCGAGCGCTGGTAATAGTGCAAAGTTATCGAATTGATAGGAGAAATGACCACGGGCAATGCAACGCTCATCCATTGGGTCAACAACCATAAAATTGAGAATGTTGGTTCTTATATCATACAATTTGGTTGGCGCAGAGCAATATAATCCCACATGCATAAAATAATCTCCGCCTTTTAAAAAATTGCCGGGAATTTTGACAATACTTTTATATTTACCCTTTTTAGATTTTATCTTCCCAAACCAATCGTCTGTGGTGTCAAACGAACAGAATAGTTGCACACCAAAATAATTATGCAATTCTATGCTAGGATTAACAAATACACCAGTAACATTTTCCCAGGTTATTTCTACATAAATTGGATTGCAGGTTTCGTGAATAATATCAACTTCCATTTTATCATTGAGTAACTTCACTTCATATATGCAAGCTTCTAATTTACGGGTGTCTGGGGTGAAAATTTCACGCCCATTGTGTAATGCAGAAGGTCCGTGCAGGTATTTATTCACCGCAGTGGAAATATCTGTAAGGGGTTCTGAAATACCCTGATTTATTAACAAACCATGTTTGCACAAGCTTTGAAGAGCATTTATACTATGACTCACAAATAAAATAGTTCTTCCGCTTTTGCTCACGTCTTCCATTTTTCCCAGACACTTTTTCTGGAATTCAGCATCTCCTACGGCAAGCACCTCGTCAATAATTAATATTTCGGGTTCTAAAAAAGATGCAACCGCAAAAGCAAGCCGCAATTGCATGCCACTGCTGTAATGTTTTAAGGGTGTATTTAAGAATTTTTCCACGCCAGAAAAATCAACAATGGCATCTAATTGCTTGTTAATTTCGTGACGTCTCATTCCTAATATGCTGCCGTTTAAGAAAATGTTCTCCTTACCGCTTAATTCAGGGTGAAATCCGGTTCCCACTTCTAATAAACTGGCAATACGTCCTCTTGAAATAATACTTCCGGATGTGGGTGGTGTAATTTTACTCAGTATTTTTAATAAAGTAGATTTGCCAGCCCCGTTTTTTCCTATAATACCCACGGTATCGCCAGGCATTACATTAAAACTGACATCTTTAAGTGCCCAAAACTCTTCCTTTTTTGATGATGGTTTTAAAAAGGAAAATAGATTTTCTCTTAAACTCAGGTAAGGCTGAGTATTGCCGTGAATGTGGAACTTTTTGCATACGTTATTTATTTCTAGAATCGGCTTCAACTGTGCAAATATACTAAAAACAAGCCTGTTTTTGAAGCCGCTAAGACAAATCAATTTATTTTAAAAATGCCTGCCCTGCTTCTGAGATATCGGAATTGAGTAAATCTATAAAATCTTATTTAATGGAAGAATAATGGTTTTTAAGTCTGAGTAATCTTGCTTCAATAAATTTATAGGAAGATTGAGCAAATAACACGGTAAGCCCGAAGGAAATGACCATTTGCAGTAAGAGTAGAAAAAAAGATTGATTTACATTTTCTTTAAATATAAGGGCGAAGATGACATGGGTAAAAAGGAGCGCTATCATGTGATAACAATATAATCCATACGAAATGGTTCCTAAATGACTCACCAATTTAAACCGCGAAATTTTAAACAACGATTGTTTGGCAAAATTTTGTTCTAAAATGATAAAAGCAAAAATAGACGAAAAGAAAACCGGCTCTATCGAAATCAGTAATTGATTGATGGCGGGGCTAAAATTATGGACAAAGCCCCTCAAAATTACTCCAACAATAAGGAGGAAATAGACCACTATAATATAAGCCCGTTTAAGATTGATAATTTTATTTTTAAAGTTTTCAGAATAAAACAGAAGCCAGGCAATTACGCCACCAATGGCCAAATCGTTAACAACAGATAGGGTTGAAAATTTAATTTTGTGTGAATCTTCAAACACCTGAAGGCGGTAATAAAACGACAGGATAATTAACAAACAGAGTATTGTTAAAAGCACAAACTTTGAAGCAATATGAGTAACAAGTGGCCAAATGAGATAAAACTGCTCTTCGATTGAAACTGACCACAGCACCACCACTGTTAAAAAATTGGTGCCATTAAATATTAAGTCGAAGTTGGCAATAAAACCTGCATACCATCCCAATTTGTTGAGTGGCACGTT
>JADLED010000095.1 GCA_020846335.1 Bacteroidia bacterium | reverse complement strand
GATTAATTTTACCGCAAAGTAAATGCCTCTTTTTTTAAAACAACTTGCCATTTGGCAAGAAATAGTCCTTACTTAATTACTTCTCTTCTTATGCGACTCAGCGAACTGTCGGTAATGCCCAGATAGGAGGCAATCTGTTTCAAGGAAGCATGTTGAAAAAGTTCACGGTTGTTTTGAATTAAGGCATTGTAACGCTCCTCGGCGGTTTGGTTAATCATTGACAAAGTACGTTGTTTAAACAAGGCAAATTCCTTTACCAGAATCATGCGCCCAAACTCTCTGAACTCGGCAACAGAATGAAACAAGTGATTCAGCTTTTCAAACGAAATCACAAATCCCTTACAATCGCTCAGCGCCTGAATGTTTTCAGAAGACACACTGCGCATAAAAAACGAAGAAGCCTCAAACACCATTCTGTTTGGCGAATAAAAGGCGGTTGTCACTTCCTCTCCATTGGTATTAATTGTGTAGGCACGCATAAATCCACTTTCTAAAAACAGGTAGTCGTTGCTTACTTTTCCGGCTTGTAAAAAGTGTTCGCCTTTTTTTAAATATCTTAATTCAAAATGTGCCGTCATTTCATCCACCTTCGGAGCGGCTGGCGGAAAGTGACTGGTGATAAAGGTTTTAAGGGACTGCGCTTCCATACTTTTTTAAAAACTAAATGCTTATTCCAATAATCAACACATCATCGGTTTGTTCCAACTGGCCTTTCCAGGTTTCAAACGTGTGCTGCAATACGTTGCAAATTTCTTCCGAACTTTTATTAACATTGTCAAGCAAAAGTTCCTGAAGTGCTTTGTATTTAAACTTTTTACCTTTTGGTCCGCCAAACTGGTCAGCAAAACCATCAGTAAATAAAAATAAATGATCGCCTTTAGCAACCTGCACCTGATGGGTGACATAAGGCGTTGGCTCATCTGTTTTGCCAATTGTTTGTTTGTGTGCTGTAATTTCGTGTAGATGAGGCGCCTCAGCACTTGCAGCATTGGCTTTATTTTTAATTAACCAAAAAGGATTGTTGGCACCACTCCAAAATAATTCGCCGGTTTTGGAATTAATTCCGGCCAACGAAATGTCCATGCCATCCATTACTTCCGATTCCTTATTCGTAAATGTTTCTGCAACAAGTTCTCTGGCTTTATCCAGTATACGTCCGGTTTCTCTTAATCCAAATTCGTTCACACTTCGGTTCAACGCATTGTGGCAAACCACCGATACCATTGCCCCCGGCACACCATGCCCCGTACAGTCGGCTGCGGCTACAAATGTAAAATGTTCAATTTCATACAACCAGTAAAAATCGCCGGCCACAATGTCTTTGGGTTGATAAAATACAAACGATTCGGGAAAACGTTGTTTAAACTTTCGAACTGAAGGTAAAAGCGCTTCCTGAATTCTTTTGGCATAACGAATGCTGGCAGTAATTTCTTTATTCTTTTCGGTAATAATTTTTTCGTACTGTTTTTGCTCCGAAATATCGAGGTAAAATACCCTGACTACCTGAAGCTCGTTTAAATAAGTAGCCCTTTGAATGTAATGCACCCCGTTATAAAATAGTTGTTGCGAAAACTCTTGTTTTTTACCCTGCACCAGCGCATCAAAACAATGATTCAAATCTTTTAAAAAAGGATCGTCTGAATTTAATTGTACCGCTTTTGGAAAACGGTTAAAATAAGCCGGGTTTTGATAAGATATTTTACCGGATTTTTCTATCTCTAAAATTGGGCTTGGATTTAGTTCCGGAAAGGAAGCCAGACGGCTTTGTATGGAAGTACTTTTTATAACAAGTTGTTTATCGTACCCGTTTCGTCGATCCTTTGGTGGTAGTGAAAGCACACCGGATAATAACCGGCGCCTGTTTTTATATTCGCGACAAACAACACACATGCCTGTGTGAAGCAGTATTTTTGTTTTTTCGGCAACACTCAAAGGGTGCAAGTCTTCCGAATCAATAAGTTCCTGTGTATTTGCACAATATTTGCTCATTAAAGGTAACTGGTTGATTAATTCATAAAACTATTTTTAACGTTGAGGCAGACCTTTGTCTGAATTTTCGGTCGTGTTGGTATCGCATTTTCCCAAAAGAAGGCATTTGTTTAAGAGACCAAAAATTAAAACCACCAGGCCTATCAGGCCCATGCCTAAAATTCCGTGGCGGAAGGCCGAGAAGATGATCACCAAGCCCATGGGAATAAGTGTGATTCTGAAAAATCCAATTTTATGAACGAAGTTCAGGGTTTTTTGTATGAAATATGTCAGGCTTTTCAAAATTAAGATTTGGTTTAATGTATTTTCCCTTTTTAAATTGGTTAATTATTGGCTTATTATTTGGGCTGTGTGGCCTTTATGGCAATAAAATATTTATTCACGGCTTCAGCATTGGCTTCGGATAAATTTGCGCGTCGGGCCATGTCGGTTAAAATGCTTTTCCAATTACCTGCCTGAATTTTATAAATGTCAAAAGGTCCGTGGCATTTAGTACAATTTCCGGCTGTGTAAATAGAATGCCCTTCGTTCAATTCTTCCATGGTGGCGTCTTTATAATAGCTTTTGAGGGCGGTTAATTCTTTTTCGCCTGGTGTATAAACTGCTGTAAAAGGATTAACATACAAGTAAGATGGTGGTGCAACAGTGCCCGATGGGGCAGGAGGTGTGTTGTTGTTGGCTGAAGGCTCTGATGAAACAACTGGTGCAGTAGCCTGGCTTTTTTTGCTGTGATGACAGGCTGCAATGGCAAGCCCGAAAATTGCGACTAAAGTTATTTGTGTTGATTTAAGCATTTAAGGCGGCCTTAATTTTAAACCGAACAATGAAATTAATAAAATATTTAAGGCTACTTTAAGAACGCCTGGCTTTTAAGGACTTTTAACTTTGTGCTGAACCCAACAATTAATTATTTCAGGAGAAAAAACATAGCGAATTTCTTGGCTCTTTGGCTACCTGGCAATCACCAGTGTTTTAGCAAAACTTTGACTGCCGGCCTGCATGCGAATAAGATAAGCACCGGCAGGATAAGTGTGCAGGCTGAATAATTTTTGATGGAAACCGGCAGTGTACAATTCGTTGGTAACGGTTCCAATCAGTTCGCCGGAGAGCGAAAGCAGTTCAACACGAACATTTAGGGCTTCGGGTATTT
>JADLED010000094.1 GCA_020846335.1 Bacteroidia bacterium | reverse complement strand
AATTTTTACACTATATATTTGTAAAAGTAGAAACAAATGATTTATCTTTGTGTAATATTTACACTAAGAATGAAAAAACAAGGTTCATACTTTTACGACTACGAAAGGCCGGCCTTGGCAACGGATTGTGTCATTCTTGGATTTGATGGCGGAGAGTTAAAGCTCTTGTTGTTAGAGCGTGAAAAAGAACCTTTTAAAAACAAATGGGCACTGCCCGGCGGATTTGTTTACATGCAAGAAACCACTGAGGCCTGCGCTAAACGAATTTTGTTGGAAAAGGCCGGAGTTAAAAATGTTTTTATTGAACAACTTTATACTTTTAGTGATTTGGAGCGCGACCCCCGCGAACGTATTGTAACCGTAGCCTATTACGCCCTGGTAAACAAACACCAATACGACCTGATAGCAGGACGTGATACAAACAAAGCAGAATGGTTTAGTCTATCCACCGTTCCCAAACTGGCATTTGATCATGGCAAAATTGTGAAAACTGCATTACAACGATTAAAAGGAAAGGTGACTTACCAACCAATTGGGTTTGAGTTGCTGGATGAAAAGTTTACACTCAGTCAATTGCAGGCCCTTTACGAATCGATACTTGAAACAGAAATTGACAAACGTAACTTTAGAAAAAAAATACTGGGCATGGGGCTTTTAAAAGCACTCGAAGAAAAGGAAAAAAATGTGGCTCACAAAGCAGCCCGCTACTACAGCTTCGATAACAAAACCTACAAGGATTTAACACATAAAGGATTTCACTTCGAATTATAAAAATACAATTACTAAAAAAAGTTTGCGTAAGCAAACACAAATGAAGATAAAGGCTATACCATATGACCATTATAGAACAATAAATATCTACAGATGAAAACACTTAATTTATTTGAAAGCAATGCTCAGGTTGAACTTAAAAAATTTGCCGGTGGCGAATGTCATGTTAAAATAGTAGAATCATTTTCTGAAACCGACAAAATAAGAATTCACGCACGATTAAACTCTTCGGATGATTTAATGACGCTTTGTCTGGCCGTTGATGCGCTCCGAAACATGTTTGTTTCATACATTGAAGTGTTTATTCCATATATACCTTATGCCCGCCAGGACAGAGTGATGGTTCCCGGCGAACCGCTGTCGGTAAGGGTTTTTGCGAATATCCTCAACTCGTTGCAACTTAACAAAGTGTTTGTTTTTGATGCGCACAGCGACGTCTCCGTGGCACTCATTAATAACTGTGTGTTGTTGAACAATCACAAAATGGTGCGTGAATTTATTGATGGATTTAATCTTAGTCACTATACCCTGGTTTCGCCGGATTTGGGTGCTTACAAGAAAGTGGATAAACTGGCACAAAAAATTGGTTACACCGGACAGATTGCCACCGGAATAAAAGTGCGCGACCTTGGTACCGGTAAAATAATAAAAAGCGATGTAAACTGCGATGACCTGAAAGGCTCGGCCTGCATAGTGATTGACGACATTTGCGATGGTGGCCGCACGTTTATTGAACTGGCTTCGGCCTTAAAAGCTAAAAATGCAGGTGAACTCTATTTTATTGCTTCGCACGGTATTTTTAGTCACAATGCCATTGAGCGTTTACACGAAGCAGGTTACGTAAACATTTGTTGCTCCAATTCTATTTCAGATTTGGCTGCAGCCAATCATGTGAAACAATACAATGTATTTGAAAATGAAAGACCTTAAACATAAAAGTAGATTTTTGAGCCTTGTACTAAGACACAAACCCGAGACCATTGGACTGAGTATGGATGCCAATGGCTGGGTGAATGTGGACGAATTGATTGAAAAATGCAATCAGAATAATTTTCCATTAGATTTTAGTTTGCTTGAAGAAATTGTGGAAACCAACGATAAAAATCGTTTCTCGTTTAGTGAAGATTTGCTGAAAATAAGAGCCAATCAGGGTCACAGTGTGGAAATTGATTTAGCACTGGCTCCAAAAGAGGCTCCTGCCCTGCTCTACCATGGTACTGTTGAAAAATTTTTGGAAAGCATAAATCAACAAGGATTAAAAAAGATGGAACGGCAACACGTCCATCTGAGCAAGGATTTGCAAACGGCACAAAAGGTGGGAAGCAGAAGAGGCAAACCTGTTATTCTAAAAATAAATGCGCAGCAAATGCAGGCGGATGGTTATGTGTTTTACCAATCGGACAATGGGGTTTGGTTGTGCGAAGAGGTACCGGCTAAGTACATTGAATTCAGTTAAAAACAAGTAAAGCAAAAAAGAATCTATTCAATGAACAAAAGAACCATCCTATTTGGCGATATACACGGGGCCTTGCTGGCATTGAAACAGGTACTCAACAGCATTCAGCCCACAGCCAACGATTGTTTTCTGTTCTTAGGTGACTACGTAGATGGCTGGAGCCAGTCGATGCAGGTAATTGATTGTTTAATTGAACTTGAACTTAAACACGATTGCGTTTTTATTCGCGGCAACCACGATACCTGGTGCGAAGAATGGTTGAAATTTGGTGTAATTAATGACACCTGGAAATTTCACGGTGGCAAATCCACTATGGCCAGTTACGAGGGTGTTTCGGAAGAAAAGCGCTTGCAACACATCCACTTTTTTGAACGCATGAAAGATTATTATGTAGACGAAAACAATAACCTGTTTATTCATGCCGGGTTTTCTTCCATGCACGGCCCATCAAAAGAAACCTATAGCAGCAATTACAGTTGGGACCGAAGTTTGTGGGAAACGGCCTTGTGTTTGGATAAAACATTAACGGAAGATTCTGTGTTTTATCCCAAACGTTTAAAACTTTTTAAACAGATATTTATTGGCCACACACCTACTACCAATTACAACATTATGGAGCCAATGAATGCTGCCAATGTTTGGAATGTGGATACAGGAGCCGCGTTTAAAGGCAAACTCAGTGCCATGGAACTGACAACTAAACAATTCTGGCAAAGCGATGTGGTACAAACATTGTATCCCAATGAAATGGGACGAAATAAAGATTAATAAAAATGAAACTAGAAAAATATAACGAACAATTGAACCGTCTTCCAAAAAGCGGAAGACAAATTATAGGACAAACAGAGAACAACAACATCATCGTCTATCAGGCGTTTAACCTAGGAATCGCAGAATACGCCATTAAAAATCAAAAGTTTGGAGGCGAGCATTACAGCTTCAACCGAATGTCATGGATTAAACCCGGTTTTTTATGGATGATGTATCGCGCAGGATGGGCCGCTAAAGAACATCAACAAAAGATCCTGGCCATTTCTTTACCCTTAGAGCATTTTATAACCGTACTATCTGAAGCAACTATTTCATCTTATTCAGAAGAATATTTCGACTCGCATGAAGAATGGAAAAATGAACTCTCAAAAACAGAGGTGCGTTTACAATGGGATCCCGATCATGACCCTTTTGGAAACAAACAAATCAGAAAGGCTATTCAGTTAGGTATGAAAAGTGAGATTCTTAAAAAATTTTGTACTGAATGGATTACAAAAATTGAAGACATAACCCCATATGTGAAGCAGGAATATGAAAAAGTGAAAACCAATAGACTAGATGAACTTGAAATTCCATTCGAAGAAATAATTACAATAGAAGAGGCTAGTATCCTAAAAAGAATTGGTATAAACACCGCAAATTAAAAACACTTCAATACCATTTAAACCATAAATTATGAGAATGAATCCTTTAATGTTGATAGACTTTTACAAAGCCGATCACCGCCGTCAGTACCCCGAAGGCACCGAAATGGTGTACTCCAATTTCACACCCCGTAAATCGCGCCTGGCCGAAAACGACAAACTGGTGTTTTTTGGTTTGCAATATTTTGTAAAAGAGTATTTGATAAAACAATGGAACGAAGGCTTTTTCAATTTGCCAAAAGAAAAAGTATTGGCCGATTACAAACGCCGCATGGACAATGCTTTGGGCAAAGACAGTATTCCAATTGAGCATATTTCGGACTTGCATGATTTGGGTTACCTGCCTTTAGTGGTTAAAGGTTTGCCGGAAGGCACCATAGTGAATCCAAAAATCCCTGTGGTTACAGTGTATAATACGCAACCACGATTTTTCTGGTTAACCAATTATCTTGAATCGCTGATGTCGGCCATTTTATGGAAACCTTCCACCAGTGCCACCACTGCTTTTCAGTACCGAAAAACATTTAACGAATACGCCAAAAACACAGTGAGCGATACCAACATAGATTTTGTTTATTGGCAAGGGCATGATTTTAGTTTCCGCGGCATGAGTGGTATTGAGGATGCCTGCATTAGCGCGGCAGGTCACTTGTTATCGTTTTATGGCACCGATACGGTTCCTGCCATCGACTTTCACGAAATGTATTATGCCGCCAATTCCGACAAGGAACTGATTGGTGGAAGCGTGCCTGCGACCGAACACTCGGTGATGTGCATGGGCACCAAAGACAATGAGATTGGCACTTTTGAGCGTTTGATTTCGGAATTGTATCCGTCCGGAATTGTTTCCATTGTTTCGGATACCTGGGATTTTTGGCAGGTAATTACTGAGTACTTACCTAAACTAAAAAACAAAATACTGGCGCGCAACGGCAAAGTGGTTATTCGTCCCGACAGTGGCGACCCCATAAAAATAATTGTTGGAGACAAGGATGCTAAGCCCGGAAGCCCTGAATACAAAGGCGCCATTGAATGCATGTGGGAAACCTTTGGTGGTACCATTACTGAAAAAGGGTACAAACTTTTAGACAGTCACATAGGTTTAATTTACGGTGACAGCATTACCATGCAACGACAAAAAGCCATTTTGGAAGGATTGAAGGAAAAAGGATTTGCTTCGTTTAATGTGGTGTTGGGCATTGGCTCTTACACCTACGAATATGTGACCCGCGACACCTTTGGCTTTGCCATGAAAGCCACGTACGGCGAAGTGAATGGCGAAGGTCGTAATATTTTTAAAGATCCAAAGACGGACGATGGTACAAAAAAATCGGCAAAAGGATTACTACAGGTAACGGAACAAAACGGTAGTTTGGTTTTAAAAGATGAATGCAGTTGGGCGGAGGAAAAAGGAGGACTATTACAAGTGGTTTTTGAAAATGGTAAACTCGTGAATGAACAGCGTTTAAGTGAAATCAGAGAACGGATTAACAGGCAGTTGTAGTGTTCTGATGGTTTTTTTACAAAGCGTAACTTAGATATAAAAAAAACCATTTCATGTGAAATCTATGTTACTATGTGGTTTATTATTTCAAAACAGAACTAATGAGGATAAGAAGTACAAAGTTTAAATTGTTCTACTTAGTGTTTCTTGTGCACTTATTGTCCTAGTGGTTTCTTTGACACAGACAATCTTCCTATTATTATCAAATCTTCAATTTACCCACAAAAAGAAAAAACTATCTTTGTAAGGATAATTTAGTTTGAGTTACATTTTAAATATTGAAACTGCTACTACGGTTTGCTCGGTTTCGGTAAGCAAGGGCCAGGAGCTACTTGCACTGAAAGAACTGGACAATGGCTATACACACGCCGAAAACCTGCACGTATTTATTCAGGAGGTTTTAAATGAAGCGAAACTAAAACCTTCGGATTTAAAAGCTATTGCCATCAGCAAAGGCCCGGGCTCCTATACCGGATTACGAATTGGCACCAGCGCTGCAAAAGGTTTGGCTTATGCACTAGGCATTCCATTAATCAGTGTTGACACCTTGCAATTAATGACAGTTGCGGCTCAAAAATCTGAAATCAAGGCCTCCTATTTTTGTCCGATGATTGATGCCAGAAGAATGGAAGTGTATATGGCCATTTATAACACGAATTTAGAAACACATAAACCTGTGGAAGCTTTTATTTTGGATAAAAATTCTGTTTCGGTTTTTAATTCGTATGATTCAATTTGTTTTTTTGGAAATGGCATGACTAAATGCAAGGAGATTTTGTCGTCCCTAAAAAACGTTTCGTTTATTGATTCGGTTGTGCCATCAGCCGCCAACATGCCACATCTGGCTTACCAAAAATTTTTGGATTCAGATTTTGAGAGTGTGGCTTATTTTGAACCGTTTTATTTGAAGGATTTTTTTATTATTGACAAAAATAAATAGCCTAATCAGAAATTCTCACATCTTGAATCAGACTATTTTAATCCTACTAAAACTTCTTTGGCTTTTAGCGAATAAAAATCATCGTCCTCGGCTATTTGTTTTAGAAGTGATATAGCTTCGGAAGAATTGCCGGATTCGGAAAGTGTCAGGGCTTTGTAATAGCGCGCTTCCTGATAAAATGCGTTATTGGAATTCTCTAAACACTGATTAAAATACAACTGTGCTCTATCGTAATTGGTTTTGTAATAATAACACATGCCCAAATAAAAGCTGCAATTCACATCGTTTTCGTTAAAGCCTGAAACAAGATTCAAACTATAAATGCAGGCATTGTAATCGCGTTTTCTGAAATGGTTCATGGCCCGCGAAATTTCTTCATGCAAATAATCTGTAGCATTTGCTTTTAACCGCGGTTGACCACTCCACATGTCGTCTCTGTCGGCAAAGGCAGCCGGAATGCCGGTTTCGCGCGAAGAAAACACCCGCTTGAAATATAATTTTTGATAATCCGTAATTTTTAAATCGTGCAAATAAGTAATTGGGGAATTGATGGCAAATTTTAGTTTATCTGCTGCGGTAGTTTGTATTCCTTTTTCAGTAATGTTATGCGGTGCAAGGTTAAGGAGTTCCATGGTATCGGTGGCACCAGGCAAAGCAGTGAGCGTGTTGAATGTTACCGTTGTATTTGAAATCCTATGCAAACGCCTAAAATTATAATCTGTCAATTCAAATGTATCCAGTTTTATTTCGGAAATCTTTGTTTCGCTTGTCAAAGTGGTGTTGGCACTT
>JADLED010000093.1 GCA_020846335.1 Bacteroidia bacterium | reverse complement strand
CGCCTCTCAATTGTTAATCCAATGGGGTTACCAGTAGAAGTATCGCAGTTTGCAACGGTGGAACGAGATAATTCACCATCCTTATTGGAAAGAAAAGATCGTCAGCCAGCGGTAACGCTTACGTCTGACGCACTTGGTAGACCTTCGGGAACAGTTGCTGATGATGTAGTTGCTTACCTTAAAAATAACCCATTACCCGATGGAATTCAAATGACTTGGGGTAGTGATATCAAAAGACAAAATGATAGTTTTGGTGCATTGGGTTCGGTTCTATTAATCTCGTTCCTATTGATTTATTTAATCATGGTTGCTTTATATGATAGTTTCGTTTACCCATTTGTGGTATTGTTTTCAATTCCCGTAGCTGCTATTGGTGCGTTTTTAGCATTGAATTTATCATTAAACAATCTTAGTTTATTTGCTTTGCTCGGATTGATTATGCTCATGGGATTAGTAGTAAAAAACGCTATTTTAATTGTAGACTTTACAAATCAATTGAAGGCGGAGGGAAAACATTTCAAAGAAGCATTAATCATTGCCGGAAAAGGTCGTATGCGTCCAATCTTAATGACAACCATTGCAATGATTATAGGAATGTTGCCAATTGCCCTTGGCAAAGGAACAGCAAGTGAATGGAAGAATGGTTTGGCATGGGTAATTATTGGTGGGCTGTTTTCATCCTTGATATTAACTGTTTATTTAGTGCCAATGGTTTATTATTTAGTAGATCGTTTAAAAGAAAAAATTACAAATAGAAAAACGAAGTAAAATGAAACAATTACTCTTATTCGCACTTATCAGCATATCATTATTGACCTTATCTTCATTTAATAACCAAAAAGGAGAAAACTTTTCTTTAACCGTGGAAGTAAATGGTCTACAGAACTCGAAAGGTATTGTCCAGTTTGCATTATATAATAAGGACGGAACGATTCCTGATGAAGATTACAAAAAGTGTTGTAAGATATTGAAAGAAAAAATACAAAATGGATCATCTAAAGTAACCTTTAGTAATCTTCCGGTAGGTAAGTATGCTGTAAATATTCTTCACGATGAAAATGAGAATGGTGAGATAGACAAAGGGTTTATTTTACCAATAGAGGGAATTGGGTTTTCGAATTATGAATCAATTGGATTAACAAACCGCCCCAACTTTTCAAAAGCAAGCTTTGAGTTGAATTGTGATAAGAAAATCTCAGTAAAAGTCATCTACATGTAGCTATCGAGAATCTATTACAGTATTTTAGCATTGTGAAAAAATCAACTATTTATATTTCTAAAATGGATTGCCCTTCAGAGGAAAACATGATCCGACTAAAATTGCAAGGTCTGCATTTTATGAAACTTGATTTTGACATCCCTAATAGAAATTTATATGTGTACCATGAAGGTGATATAACGTCTATTTTTAATGCTGTTAACGACCTTAAACTTGGGGCTTCATTAATTGGTAGTGAAGAAAGTAATTATACCCATGTTAGCGAAGACCATTCAAAAGAAAAAAAATTACTGTGGACAGTTTTATTGATCAATCTTTCGCTTTTTATTTTGGAAATTATCGCAGGGTTTATTTCAGAATCAATGGGATTAGTTGCCGATAGCCTTGATATGCTTGCTGATGCTATGGTCTATGGATTAAGCTTATATGCTGTTGGTCATTTAGCGTCTAAAAAGAAGCAAATTGCTAAAATGAGTGGATATTTTCAGATGGCATTAGCTCTGTTTGGAATAATTGAGGTGATTAGAAGGTTTTGGGGGATTGAGGAAGTTCCCGAATTTCAATTAATGATCATCATTTCGCTTTTCGCCTTAGTAGGAAATGCGGTTTCGCTTTACCTTCTTCAGAAATCAAAAAGCAATGAGGTTCACATGCAAGCAAGTGTAATTTTTACGAGTAATGATGTAATCGTAAATATTGGAGTTATTTTAGCTGGTGCAATTGTTTATTTCACAAATTCAAAATATCCCGATTTAATTGTGGGCTCCATTGTTTTTGTTTTGGTCGCAAAAGGAGCAATAAGAATTCTTAAACTATCTAAATAATATTTTTTGAATTAAGGCAGGAAATTCCCCTCCCCCTTAGAACTTGAAAATCATCAGTAAAACTTGATAAATTTACCGGGAATAAGTTCGGAATCAGTTTTCAGGGTTAAAATTAAAACTCCTTACCTTCCTTTCAACAGCAAGCTTTCACTTAAATAGCGTTAAGAAATTCGTTGTAAAGTCATTTACCTGAGACCCTAAGGGGGGATCTTACAGTAAAATTACCGTAAAATACGATAATAGCCCCTATTTCTGACCAACCCTAAACACCTTGCAGAAGTGACTTATCGCCCGTAAATCAGCTAAAAATCGCTGAATTTCAGCATCTTTCAATTCTTCAGGGTTTTCGTTGGTTATTTGGTTCGAACAGGGTAAATTTGAGCCCGCTCCAAAATGATTAACCCCGCGTGAGCGGGGTTTTTTATTTTCACAAACCGTGGAAAGCTCTGCTTTCACAAGGTGGGTGGAAATAAAAAACTAAACCCGGCGGGTTGCCTTAGTATAGAGACGGAACACCTTTACATTATCAATGTAGTAAATTCCTATTTCTTTGCGGCAGGAGATTCAATCCCAGCAGAGGTTAGGGATTTTTTATTGCATAAATGCCTAATTGCATAAAAGTTTTTTGAATTGGCTGTGATCTGAACTTTACCCTATAAAAGCCTTACTCATTCTCTCTTGTTCCGATTTTCCAATCCCATAGTTTGCCGCAAATTTTCTCCAGTTGCTGACTGCACTTTTTATCTGCGCAATAATTTTATTCGCTTTTTTTGTATCCACCCTGAAAAAGCCTGCTACACTTAATGCAAGGTCAATGTCGAGTGAATTATCCTTTTCCGAAATATTTAAACTCAAACCTGTTCCATATTCATTTGGGTTTATATCGTATGCCGGCGATAATCTCCAGCCTTTATTAGTTAATAAAAAGCCATGATTACGTAAATGATCATCGGTGTTTTTTACACAGATGTGAAATACAATTCTGCGCCATAATTCTTCCAAATCTGCATTTGCATCTGCTCCATATTTTATCAGGAACTCTGCCAGTTCAAGGTAACTAACTCCTGTATCGTGCGCAGCTCCGTCAGTATAGCCCAACAACGTCATTGCCGATGCAAAATGAATTCTTTTTCCGTTATCAATTCTATCAAATCTTTTTGTAAGATAGGTATGGTATTTACTTCTGAATTTTTTGATATCGCCTTGAGCAACTCTTAGCCCTGCCTTGTACGCCAATGCATTTGCCACCATTTCCCATGCTCCTGTATTTTTTTCATCTTTTATGCTTGGAAATTTAGCAATCCACAAATCGCCATGAGGATCCTTTACACTCGCTTTTGGTCTCGCGCCTCCTAACGAAGAACCCGGAGCAATTAGTAAATTAATCCAATTCAAATACTCCTCATCGTTGGCATTATCCTCTTCAAATTTTAAACTGGCTTGTTCTAATTCTCTGAGTGATGTAAAAGGTGGAGCTGCCATATTTTTATCACCATTTAAAAACGCCTCACTTTCATTAGTTTTAAATCGCAAAGCACCCATTCTATGACCATCAAATACACCCAATAAATAATCAGATTCCAACAGGTGTTTGGCTGTTCGACCTTCTTTTCTGGCCATAGCCGCTTCCCTACGGTCCATTAAAACCCTTCCCCATCTGTCAGGGCAAGAGTCGAGAAATGCCCCGAAATTCAATTTTTCTTCGCGGGGAAAATACCGCCCGGAATACATTTGTAAGTCGGGGTCAATCATGTAAGTGAAATCCGATTTTAACCACTCTTTCGTATATTCAAAAGAAAACACTTCTTTACCTTTTGCTGGTGTTGAGGAAAGTGTTCCCATTAATACAGGCGTTTTAAAATTTTGCCAATGGGCATAAACCAGTATTTCTTTTTTCTTACCCATTCTTTTTCCTTTTAGGTGCCCTTTCTTTAACTATTAATTCGGCATCCTGAAGTTTTCTTCCAAAAATATCGTCAGCAGCAACTTTTAGCAGGTCTTTTTCCAGCCCAAGCACAAACAGCACCTGACTATAAATGCCCATTGCAACACTGGGAGAGCCTTTTTCCACATGCCAAAGAGTAGCTCTGCTAATACCGGTTCTTTCGGCCACTTGCTCCACACTTAGCTTTCTTCTCAATCTTGCCAGTTTAATATTCTCCCCCAGCTCTTGAAATATTTTATTTAATGAGGGTAAGAAGGTGGGCTTTCTTGTTTTCATAATGTTTATTATTATATACAAATATAGCTTAAATGTTTAGAATAATAAACATTATTTTATTACTGGCAACCATTCTTAAGAAAGAAATCACACAAACCTCATTGCCCCAACTTCACCATTGCCTCCTGCTCGTAGCTCGAACCAATGGGGAGTTCTTTGCCCGCAATGTGTATAAATTTGTTTTTAATGCGCTCCACCTTATTAATAGCCACAATAAACGAACGGTGTATGCGCACAAAATCCCGGGCCGGTAATTTTTCAAGCAGATTTTTCATGGTCATGCGCGCCACTATCGGTTTCTGATTTTGCAAATGAATTTTTAAGTAATCGTCCAAGCCCTCCACGTAAACAATGTCCTGTATCAATACCTTAATCAAACTAAAATCGGCGCGTATAAAAAAATGTTTGCCATCGGTAGAATTATTTTGCGTTTGAAAGTTTAAATAATCATTGGCTTTTTTCACCGCCTGCTGAAAACGCTCGAAGGTAAAGGGCTTCACCAGATAATCCACCGCGTTCAGATTAAATCCTTCCACGGCATAATCCACGCGCGAGGTAATAAAAATCACCATCGTGTCCTGCTTCAGTTGCCTGTACAAATCCACGCCATTAATACCCGGCATGTCAATGTCTAAAAATAAAAGGTCGGTCGGAAATTTATTCAAATGCTTTAAACCTTCCTTTGCATCGTTAAAGGTTTTTTCGAGTTGAACAAAATCAATTTCTTTGCAAAAGTTTTCAATCACTTTGGTTGCAATTGCTTCGTCATCTATGGCCACTGCTTTTATCATGGTAATTGTATTAGTTATTTTTAAATGGATTAATTCGTAGTCCTAACGAAAACAGGTTGTAATGGTAAATAAAGCCGCTGTTTATTTGTTTTTTTTCTTCAAAACCAATGGTACCGTAAACGCTCAGCTTCCGCGAAAACACGTAACTGGGCGAAAGCGTTAATCGTTGCAGCGTGTAATCGTAAGAATTATTAATAAACAAAGCGTTTTGCTCGGTAACGTTTAAACCGGTGTTGGAAAAGTAACAGGCGTTAACATAAAAACCCTTGTAAATGTGGGCGGTAATTTGTGGCGACCATGCCATTTTAAATTTCTGAGTTTTGTTGTTATTGTGCAGGTTTGCTGTTAAGCCAACGCTTAAGGTGTTGTTTTTAAAGGGATAATACCAAACACCACCGTTTAGCTGTCCCTGTTTAACAGAATCCAATACCAGTGTCGACATGCCAATTTCAAAATCGGCGAGGGCACAATGTTTGGTAAGGGCAAGCGCGGCGGCAAAGCCCATCGATTGTTCAAATTCTTCCTTAACCGTAATAGTGGTAAGGGTTCTAACCGGTGGCAGGGGAGCACCCTGGCGCGGTGGCGGATCCTGAACAGTGTATTGGCTCACCACGTTTTGTGTGAGCGTGGTGTAATCGTAAATTACATGAGTGGCTGCGGTGAAACGCATTTCGTTTTTAAGCGGCATGCTCAGGCGCAGGTAATATTGTGCCTGTGTTACTCTGAAACGCGATTCCTTTTGTTCGTAAATGTTAAACACATGCGCAAACAACAAACGGCGACCAATGTAATGGTTAATGCCTAACTGAGCAAAGTTGGCCGGTTTAAAAAGATGCAGGCTATCGCTTAATTTTGTACCTGCTTCGGCGCTGATGTCAGAAAACACCGACAACTTTTGCGTTTTCATGTGTTTAGAAAACTCAGGACTGAAGTAACTGCTGAGTGCGCGCGCAGCATCGGGTCGGTTGCAATACAAGTAACAATAATACAAATACTCGTAACTGATAACATCGTCGGAATTAAATTCGATGGCTTTTTTAAAATGGGCAATGGCGCTCCGGTAGTGTTTTAATTCGTAAGCGGCAATGCCTGCTCTTAACCTTAAATAATAGTAATCGTAGTTGTTTTTAATGGCCGTGTTGCAAAAGGAAGTCAGTTCTTTCCAATTGCTTTGTTCGTAGAGCGCATAACTTAATTTATCCACCTGCTGAAAGTTAAGTGTGTCCTGCGCTTTTGTAAAAAACGGCGCAAACATTAGCGACAGAAGAACTAAGCAATATTTTTTGCAACAAGACATTGATTGTTTTTGTTAATGGTGATTTTATTTATTTTGTTGTCAAAAATTTCAATTTCAAATTCGGCACTTGCAGAGGAGTGTTGTTGTTCGTAAAATTTAGATTGAAGGGTTAATTTACCCGGTGCTTCCGGCGAATCGCTTGTTTTAAAAGTGGAACTGTAAACCGGATTCATAAAAATATGAAACGGCGCAATCACATCCTGCAAAGGCTTCAGTATTTTTTTTGTACTCACTTCCACCGGAAATTTATCTTCGGTTTTTAGTCCAGGGTAATGGCACAATACCACTTTGTAGGCAGCCAGGTAAAACTGATACAACAAGGATTTTTTATTGCCCGTAAATCCGGTAAAATAAAAAATGGTATCGTCGGCATTAAAGTGCGCACTCGATTTGGTGGCGGCGCAATAGAGATAAGCATGGTTGTAAGCATCGGTAAATACTTCCCAACTTTCAACATAGTTTTTAGTGCCATCTTCCACCGCAAAATTTAATTTCATGCCCGGTATAAAATGAAAGGCTTTTTTAAGTAAAGGCGTAGTAATGGGTTTGGTAATAATTTCACCTTCTGCAGGTGTGTTAAACGAGTGAAGCTCAAATGAATTGTTTTTCTTAACCACGTAATAGCCGATTGGGTAATTGATGGTGGGCGCCGCAATATAGGGCGTGTTTTGAAGTTGGAAGTGAATGTGTGGTTCGGGCGATCGACCAGAACTTCCGCACTGTGCCAGTAATTCGCCACGTTTTACTTTATCACCAACTTTTACTTTAATGCTGCCGTTTTTAAGGTGACTGAGTTTGCTGTACAGAAAGTCCCCATGCTTAATCACCAGTGTGTTGCCCCAGTTTTCGTTCAGGTTCACATCGCCAATGGTGTTGTCTTCCACGCCGTCTTCAACTGTTGTTACCTCACCATCAGCGGGTGAAAGTACCGGAAGACTGTAGCAATAAAAATCGCTTAGGGTTTTACCGGGTAATTTAAAACTTTGTTTGTGCTCGTCGGTTACTACAAAATCAAGGGCAAAACGGTAATCATCTTTATGTGTGTGTTTGCCCGAATGCCCTTGCGAAACAGTCCACTCACCGTAAAAAGGCAGGTGAATGTGTACCAGTGTTTCTTTTTTAAAGCGTTCCATATAAGTATTAAAGGCATAAAGGTTTTTTTCGGGAGAGTACAATTGGTACTGAACAATGTCGGGACTTTTAAAAATATAACGGTTGTTGAGCACGGCCATAATAACAATCACCACCAGTGTAAAAGGCAACGAAAACAGGGGCAGGTAATAAGGTCCGATAAGTTTATACAAAGCCGTGTTGAATAAGGCAATTATTGGAACTGCCACCAACACCAACAAATAAGAGCGTACAGAAGGCACCAGATAAAAACCGGCAAGGGCAATGGCTGCGAAAATGTAATTAAATCCGGTATAGGCATACTCATTAAGTGCGGCAGGACCAAAGGCAAAGCGGAAAAAAATAAGCCCTGCTGCAAAACCCAGCCACGAAAGAAAAAAGGCAATGCGTGAACTGATGAGTAAACCCAATGCCACAATAATACCGGTTAAAATATTTTGCTGGAAAAAAATGGCCGACATTGATTTTAAATATAGCAGAATGATTTGGTGCAGGCCATAAAATTCCAGCTTATGCGAAAACACAATCAGGTAGTTACTCAGGACATTGTGACAAATAATCGGATTTCGGGGTATTAGCAGATGACTTTGAAATGTGCGGGCATTTAAAAAAATTATCCAAACAGACAGCACAAAGGGCAAACTTAAAAAAGGAAGACGGTAGCGTCCTGCAAAAGAAGCCAGCCACACTGTAAGCAACAAACTTAATAAAGCGGCAATAAAAAGAATAAACACAAACTGCCAGCTAAACTGAAAACTGGCGCCCATGGCCATGCCTGTGAGCAACACGTTGTAGGTGTACCATCCGTTTCGCACATAAGCAGGATTTAAGCCAATGCACTTTGAAATACAAATTGCAGTGATTACCGAAAGCAGTCCACTTATACCCATGCATGGGTCGATGAAAGAGGCCAGTAATAAAAACAGAGCCAGCCATTGGTTGTTAGAAAAAAACACTTGGCTGTAACTGCCTGCAATGGCCGATTGTATGTATTTTAAATTTTCCTTCACGTTGTTTTTAGAGTAGGCAGTCTTTTAAATAGTCGGGCATTACTTCTTCGTTTTGCACACTGTTTATATTTTCCCTTTTTCTAATCAGGTGGGGCTTATCGTTCATGTCAATTAAAACTACAGCGGGTCGCATGGCAATAAACTGCATCCATTGAGTCATGTTATAGGCCCCAACAGTGTGTACCACCACCTGGTCGTTTTTTTTAAGGGCCGGAAAGGCAATGTTTTCGCGCACGACGTCTATGTTCATACACAATGGACCATAAATTACAGTGTCTTCGGTGTATTGGCTAAATGGCTGTGCCGGACTAATTTTATGATTGTACCAAAAGGAAGTGAATAAAATGTTTACACCAAAATCCATTATAGTAGCCCGTCTTCCATCCGAAAGTCGTTTGTTTGAAATTACGGAACCCAGTAAATATCCTGCTTCATCAATCAAGGCTCTGCCGGTTTCAAGTATTAATAGGGGCAATTCGCCCTCGCTGAAGCCTGCGTTGAGTAAAGAAGTGCAAATTGCTTCTGCATATTGGTCGAAGCCTGGCGATGCGTCGATGCCCTGAAGATAAGAGCCTTTAAGGGTATTGTGCGATGCAAAGCCGCCGCCCATGTCAATGTATTCTATGCTTTTTTTATGTTTTTTCTGAATGCTGATGGCCAGTTCTGAAAGTTTGGTGGCAGCAATGGCATATGCACTGGGCGTTAACATAAAAGTGCCGATGTGGCAATGAAGTCCCACCAAATCCATGTTGTTGTTTAACACAATTTTATTGATGGCATCCAGCGCTTCACCGTTTTCATAATTAAAACCAAAACGGTCCCACATGGGGTAAACTCCTGTATCCATATTCACGCGAATGGCCACACGGGGGCGTTTGGTAAGGGTAGAGGCAAGGTCGTTGATGGTATATAGCTCATCCAGGTTATCAATGTGTATGAGTGAATTGTTTTCAATGGCCAGTTTTAATTCTTCGGCACTCTTGTCAGGTCCATTAAAAATAATTTTGTTGCCCGGCACCCCATTGTAAATGGCTTTGCTGTATTCAAAACCCGAAACCACTTCGGCCCACGAACCTTCCTGATGAAACACATTGCACACGGCATTGATGTAGTTGGTTTTATACGACCAGGCAAACTGAACTTTTGGATAACGTGTTTTAAACGCACGGTTGGCCTGCCTGTATGTTTGACGTATGGTTCGTTCGGAAATAACAAAAAGTGGCGAGCCGTATTGTGTTATTAACTGAGCCACAGCATTGCCGTCAATCTGAGTTACGGGTGTAAACTCGGTTCTGCTTCCGTATTTGTTCATTAGTCCCACATTCAAACGTTGAATAACGGGGCGTTCGTACTGCACTTTTTTCATATCCCAGTGTTTTTGGTATTCATGTTCTTAGAGTTCTCCGAGGGTCGAAATTTTTTCAAATTCTTTTAAGTCCACAATCATGTCGTAAGCATAACGAATAAACAGTTTGCCCACATCGTAAGTGTTGAACGGTTTTATGTCTTCGCCCAATGCCATTCTCACCAGTGCCTCGGGGTGATTTTGCCCGCAACCAACGGCCAGATACACCCATGCCGGAAAGCGCGGATTTATTTCCAACAGGTAATATTCCTCCTCATCGGTTTTTACAATTTCAAGCTCCAGTCCGCCTTTCCATTTGGAAGAGGCCATTAACCGGCGTGTGATGTTGATGAGTTCTTCATCGTCGATAGAAATACCCGACCATGCCTTGCCTTTGTCGGTAATGTATTGTTTGCGCATGGGCACTGCTCCAATCAGGTTGCCTTTGCCATCGCCCAGGGCGGTCACATTTACTTCCTGCCCCTGCACAAATTGTTGAATTATAATTGGTAATCCCCATTTGGCCGCAATTTTATTAAAAGCGCCCGTGGCCTGGTCGGCTGAGTAAGCAATTACCGCATCGTAAAATTTGCCCTTAACCACCAGCGGGTATGTGAATTCACTATGTAAACGCACAATTTCCTGACTATTAAAAATGGCTTTGCTCTTTGGCACTTTAATGCCATGTTCCTCACCGTACTCGTAAAGGTTAACTTTGTGTCTTGCCTCAAATTGTTGCAGCGTGGGAAGGAAGGTGCTTATTTGTAGTTGTTGCTTTAAGATATCAGCCAGTTTGATGTAATTAAACAATTCAGCGTCAAAGTTTGGAATAATCACATCTATTTTATCCACGCTGTTAATGTAGCTAAGGCGACTCAAAAGTACTTCCATGCCTGCTGATGGCAATGGTACCTGATAGGTTTTGTCCACCAGGTCGTGCATGTAAATACCGGGTTCAAGCGATTCGTAGGCCAGGCCAATAATGCGCACATCAAACAAATTGCTTTGCCGGATGGCTCTGATAACCGAAATGCCCGGACCCGGACTGTCGATCGCATTTAAACCTGTTACTGCTACACTAATCTTTTTCATCTGCAGCGTTTAATTTTAGTTTGCCAAGCATGTTCACAAAATCGTAATAGTCTTTTTCAAAAGTGTTTTTATCCACTTCGTAAGTCGACAGTATTTTGGTTTCTATTTCGCTTTGTGTTTTGTTTTGTTTAAGCAGTTGAATAATTTCCAAACCAATGGGGTTGGTGCTAAAAGAGTTGCCGTTGGATGGATCAAACACAAAACCGGTATCGCTGAGCGCTATGTTTTTTTTGAGTTTCATATTTTTTCTTTTTCCAGATTAGTAAGTATGTGGGCCAGTTCCTGCATGGCGCGGTCGCAATCGTGTTTAACCAATGCAAACAGGGTATTAATTTGTTCGGGATTTGTTTTGTTTTCGGCCAGCATTTCAATGGTGTTTAGCGGTTCGGCCAGGGTGGGCATTCCCATAAAACCCACCGATGTTTTCATACGGTGCGCCGTGGCCCGTATTTTATCGTAGTTGGTGTTGCCAAGTGCAGTTTCAATTTCATTCACATCGCGTGGGTTTTGTTCCATAAAGAGAGTAATCATTTCGCGTATAAAGTTTTTGTTGCCTCTCGACAGTTCTTCGAGATCAGTAATTTTTACAATGCTGTTATCCTGACTTATTTCAGAAGGATTTTGTGTGCTCACAGAATCATTCAAAAATGGTGTGGCCAATGTTGTACCGATGTGTTTTTTCAGGATATTATAAAACTCGCTGGCTCTGAATGGTTTTGAAATGTAATCATTCATGCCGTGCTGATAACATTTTTCAATTTCGCCTTTAATTACATGAGCCGTCATGGCAATTACCGGTACCTGAAGTTTTAGTTCGTTTCTTATTTTGTTGGTGCTTGTATAACCATCCATTACCGGCATTTGAATGTCCATTAAAATCAGATCGTATGTATTAAGGGCCAAAAGTTTCAGTGCCACTTCGCCATTTTCTGCGGTATGGGCTTTTATACCAAATTCTTCCAAATAGGTAAGTGCCAGTTTTTGATTGAGTGGATTGTCTTCCACCAAAAGAATTTGTTTATCAAAGGCTGCAAGTTTTGGAAAGCTTTTAT
>JADLED010000092.1 GCA_020846335.1 Bacteroidia bacterium | reverse complement strand
TATTACAACAGGCTCAGTTAAATTTTAGTTCTTTGGCAAGGGAATTAAAATCCACCCCGTCAAAATTCCCACTGCTCATCATCAGCAACACCGAGTTGTTCCAGTTCTGCGCTTTTAAATGATTGGTCACATCTTCGCTTTTTGTAAGCACTTTTAAATCACTGCGGTTAAAAGCATTGTGTACCTGCTCAGTGCTGATCTCTTTCAGTTTTTTGTGAGCAATGGTGTGCGGATTAAAATACACCATGGCTTCATCGGCCAGATTCATCGAATCTTTGTATTGCAATAAGAATTCTTCGGTTAAGCTGCTAAAGGTGTGTAATTCCATGCAGGCCACAATCCGTCGTTTTGGAAACTGTTGCTTTACCGCGTCGGTAGTGGCTTTTAGTTTGGATGGTGAGTGCGCAAAATCTTTATAAAAATTAAAAGAACCCGACTTAAAAACCAGTTCAAGCCGTTTGGCCGCGCCCTTAAACGATTGAATGGCCTCGTAGAACTGAACATTTGAAATACCAATTTTATTACAAACCAATCGGGCCCCGTTCAGGTTCATCAGGTTGTGGTTACCAAAAATCAGTAAAGGAATTTTTTCTTCGCCAACAATTAAATACGTGGTGCCGTCTTCAATCACATGTTTTGGAACAGCGTATCCCGTTTTGTCAATTTTTGAATTGTTACTGCTTTCACACACACCGGCCAACACCTTGTCCTGGCTGCAATACACCAAACTGCCGTTGGGTTCAATCAGATTAATAAACTTTTTAAATTGTTCCACATACACTTCAAAGGTTGGAAAAACGTTGATGTGATCCCAGGCAATGCCGCTTAAAATGGCAATGTTTGGTTTGTACAAATGAAATTTTGGTCGCCGGTCTATTGGAGAGGCAAGGTATTCATCGCCTTCAATTACCGCGTATTTAGAAGAGTTGGTTAAACTCACCATGGTGTTAAAGCCTTCGAGTTGGGCACCCACTAAAAAATCGGTTTCAATGTTTAAATAATGCATCACGTGCAAAATCATGGCCGTAATGGTGGTTTTGCCATGGCTACCGCCAATCACAATGCGTGTTTTGTCTTTGGTGGCTTCGAAAATGTATTCGGGGTAAGAATAAATCTTTAAGCCCATTTGCCTGGCACGAATCAGTTCAGGGTTGTCTTCACGAGCGTGCATGCCCAGAATTACAGCGTTTAAATCGCCGGTAATTTTATCAGGAAACCAGCCTATTTCTTCAGGCAATATTCCGGCTTTGGCTAAGCGGCTTTTGCTTGGTTCGTTTATTTCGTCGTCGCTGCCACTTACATCAAATCCTTTTTCGTGCAGGGCCAAAGCCATGTTGTGCATGGCGCTGCCACCAATGGCAATCAGGTGTACTTTTTTCATACATTAAAGTAAACACATTGCTTAACTTTATTTTGTACTCAGCACCTTTTATTATACACATAAAATTGTTTATTTTGTTGCCTGTAAAATCAGGTAAAATCATGCAAAAAAAAATAGTAAATGTTGGAAATATTCAATGCGGAACAGATGAACTTTTCCTCATTAGCGGCCCTTGTGTCATCGAAGACGAAAGCACAATGATGAAAACCGCCGAAAAATTAAAAGAAGTAAGCGAGCGCCTGAACATAAAGGTAATTTACAAATCCTCTTTTTTAAAAGACAACCGCAGCAGCCTAAGCTATTACGATGGACCGGGTTTGGAAAAAGGCATGAAAATTTTAGCCAAGGTAAAAGAACAGTTTGGTTTTCCTTTACTCACCGATATTCACGAAAGTTATCAGGCAGCTATTGCCGGCGAAGTGTGCGATGTGTTGCAAATACCGGCTTACCTCTGCATGCAAAGCAGTTTGCTGGTGGCAGCTGCCAAAACAGGTAAAGTGGTAAACATCAAACACGGTCAGTTTTTAGCACCCGATAACATGAAACATCCTTTGCAAAAATGCATTGATGCCGGAAACGACCAGGTGATATTAACCGAACGGGGCTATGTGTTTGGTTACAACGACTTAATTGTGGATCCACGTAGTTTTTATCACATGAACAATTTGGGTTATCCTGTAGTGTTTGATGTAACCCACTGTGTGCGCAAATACGGTATTCCGAGTTCGGATGCCAAAGGAGGTGCCCGCGAATTTTTGCCGGTACTGAGCAGGGCAGGAGTGGCCAGCGGCATTGATGGCATGTTTATTGAAACCCATCCCGACCCTTCAAAAGCATTGTGCGACGCGGCTTCACAACTGTGCGTGTACGATTTGGAAGAATTTTTAAAACCTATTATCGAAATACACAATGTAGTGCGCAAATACGCCTGATATTACTAATTAATACATAAGCAAAGGTTGAAAGTGATGCTTTCAGCCTTTTTTTTTGCTCATTCTTTCGAAAAACAGCGAATTGAAAAAAATTCCCTAGCTGTAAAGTTTATTTCACCCTTCCAAACTTCCCCTTAAATAATTATTCAGGCATTTATTAAAATGTGTGTGAATTAGCGTTTAAATTTGATCTAAGCAATCACACTAATTCTTGAAAAATCTCCTCAAATATGGTTTTATTTTTTTAAGTGTGATAGCTTCGAGTGGAAACATTATTGCAAATGTGATTTCTTCTGAAACCATTGATAAATCTAATGTTTTGCCGGTTTCTTTTGTGCAATCAAAAGATATTTTTGGCACCAGGGTTTTTATCGAAAACAATGAACAGTTTAACGACCAACAATTTAAAAATAAAAACATACTTTATGTTTTAGACAATGGATTAGAGAAAATTTATTTTTCAAAATCGGGACTCACATACGTTTTTACCAAAGAAGAAAAGGTAACTGAGGAAACCATGGAAGACATTGAACACGGCAAAGTACCACCGCCTCAGGAAAAGATTTCGGTTGAAATGAACTGGGTTGGTGCTACCACCTCTGACATTGAACTTATTCCTTCCGAAAAACAAAACCATTATTTCACTTACGGCGAAGCCCGCTTCAATTCCAACACTTACAAAAAACTATGTTACAGAAATGTGTATAAAGGCATCGACATTGAGTACCTCATCCCCAGCGATAAAGAAGACGGCATTAAATACAACATCATTGTGCATCCCGGCGCAAAGCCCGAACAGGTAAGGATTTTGTATTCCGGTAATTTAAAAAACATACGAAGGGCAAAAGACGGCACCCTGCAAATTAAAACCAAACTGGCCACCATTACCGAACATGCACCGCTTTCCTTCGACAATGAAAATAAACAGGTGGCTTCATCCTACAAACTAAGTGGCGACACAATTGGTTTTTTGGTGGATACGGCTTATAACAAAACCAAAACACTCATCATCGACCCCTGGGTTAATACCAGTTATTACGGCGCATTCAATAACTCGGCCTACGACGTGGACTACGACTACTTTGGCAATACTTATGTTTATGGAAGCGCCTATAATTTTAAAGTATCTAAGTTTTCGCCATCGGGAGCACTGGTATGGACCTTTGCAGGAGTTATTGTTTCGGTTGGCTGGAATTCGCAGAACTATAACTATGCGGGTAATTTTTGCATTGAAAAGTTCAGTGGCAAATGTTATGTGGGGGAGGGGGTTAATATTAACGGCTCTCAGATAGTGAGGTTGAATACTTCGGGTAACTACGATAATTTTATAAATACCCCCAATATCAATTATCAGGAGGTTTGGGACCTTGGATTTCACTGTTCTAACGGCACCGTGTTTTCTTTTGGTGGAGGACACAATACCAATACTTCGGCAGCCACCATCACCTACACGAGTAATAATTTATTGCTCAGCACCTTTCAGCCCACCAATACCAATTCCCGACAGGACATAGCCTCGCACTGTATGGACGATTCGGGACACGTGTTTGTAGCTTATTCAACCTCTGCCAATCCGGTACTCAGCAACAAGCTGGCACGCGTTAATTCTACCTTTAACGGCAATTTGTGGACCCAACCTTCAGGCTTTTTTAGCCTTACAGAAGCCTTAAATAAAGGAAGTTATATAAGCATGGGAAACTGCAATTCCAATGGCTTTAACTGCCTGGCGGTAAATGCCGGCCATTTGTTTTATTACGATGGGTATCATTTAGCCGCTTATTCAGTAAACAGCGGAAGTTTGTTGAGCAGCACCACACTAAGTACACACATAGTGTTGCAACAAGGCGGTATAGCCGTGGACGATTGCAATAATTTGTATTTGGGTAGCAAAGGGAAGGTGTTGGTGTTTAATTACAACGGCAACAGTTTTAATGCCATAGGCAGCATCAGCCTTTCGGCAACCGGCACCAATGTTAATGTTTACGATATTAAACTCGATAAATCTTCCCAATCACTTTACGTGTGCGGCCATGGGGTTGCTGGTGTTTATCCGGCAGTTTACAGCAGCAGTTGCAGTGCGGCAATAAACGTGTGTCAGGTTTTGCCACCGCCCATTTTTATTGTTGGCGATACAATTACCTGCACTTCACTGGCATCGGCAACGGCCATTGTTACCAGCACCAATGGCCCTTTTACTTATTATTGGCTGCCTTCGGGGCAAACAGGTTCGGTGATTTCATCCTTGGTACCCGGCACTTACACGGTGGTGGCCACCAATACTCTCAGTAACCTGGTGTACACCAGCAGCATTCACTTCAATCCTTTTGCCGCAATCATTGGCACCTTAGCAGCAACCAGTACTTTAAACTGTTATAGTGTAAACAATGGTACAGCCTCTGTTATCAATTTGGGTGGTGTAGGAGGAATATTTAGTTATTTGTGGAATGGCCCAACAGGAACATTTACAACTCCATCAATCAGTGGCCTGGGTGTTGGCGCATACACTGTCACTGTTACCAATCCGCTGTCCTTATGTTCGTTTATAAAGGTTTTTTCAATCACACAACCACCGCCGCTCACTTTAAGTCTCAGTGTTTCCAGTACTACCACGTGCCCGGGTGTACCGGTAACACTAAATGCCCGGTGTGCAGGGGGTTCGCCATTTAATGTGCAACAGCCATATTTTGTGTATTGGCAGTCGGGCCCTTTAGACACCATTTGGGTAAACACTCAAAATATACCAGGCACCTACACGTTTAGTTTCAGTGTTAAAGATTCCAAAAGCTGCATGGTACAATCCACCATAGCCTATACGGTTTTGCCGGTACCGGTATTAACGGTAACGCCCGTTCATCTGTGTTTGGGTAAAACAGCTACTGTGAGTGTTTCTGGAGCTTCTGGCTATGTGTGGAGCAATGGTTACACCACCAACTCGTTCACCTGTTCGCCACCAGCCACCACCACATTTACCGTTACCGGTTATTTGAATAGTTGTACCAATACCGCAGTGGCAATAGTTATAACGCATTCCAATCCGATTGTGAGCATTCAATCGGTTTCGGCGCCATCGCTCTGTGTGGGCGATTCCCTAAAACTAATGGCCCATGGAGCAGACAATTATTTGTGGACACTTCCGTCGGGACTTAATCTCAATGCCAACAGTTTATTACTGCTTCCTTCCGGTAAAAACTATTCGGGTTATTACAAGGTTAGCGGCTTTACATCCTATTATTGCAGCACCGATGATAGCATTTACATCACTGTATCCAACCTTCCACAGGGCAGCATCAACGAAGAGTCGCTGACAGGTTGTGTGCCGTTTTGTAAACTTCACCATTTTGAAATACCTGGCGGAGCTGAAAAAGTAACCACCATGGTTTGGGAAATTAACGGCAATCAACACCCCGGCAACGGCTTTAAGAATTGTTACACACAGGCGGGTAATTACCAGTTAAAGTTGAATGTAAAGGATGTGAATGGTTGCAAAAATGAATTCAAATACACGGTTAATGTTTGGCCCAAGCCGGTTGCTGATTTTAGTTTTTACCCATCGAACCCCCGCGAGGGGCAGGACGAAGTGATGTTTGTAAACACCACAAACGATGACAATTTGCCCACACAAAACTGGTTTTTTACTAAAATGAACAAGGAAAGTCTGGCCACAAAATTAAGTGGCGCACAGGTAAGTAAATTATTTCCTCAGGCCGGAACATTTCCGGTGGCGCTGGTAATTATTAATGAGCATGGCTGTGTTGACACGGTGGTGAAACAGGTTCGGATTTTTGAAGACGAAAATGTGTTTATACCCAATGCGTTTACTCCGAATAATGATGGTAAAAACGAGGTGTTTCTGCCCGTTTTGCGGGGTGTGGACGCCATGCATTTGTTTATTTTTGATCGCTGGGGCCAAAAAATATTTGAAACCAACACGCTAAACAGTGGATGGGACGGGCAGTACAAAGGTCGTGTTTGCGAAGACGATGTGTATGTGTGGAAACTTGATCTTACCTTAAACAATGGCCAAACCAAAGAGCTGGTTGGTATGGTAACGCTGCTTAAATAATTTTTTTGAGTTGGAAATGAGAGGAGGAATTAAGTAATCACCTAGTTTATTTCTAAAGTCGCTGACAAAGATTTACCAAAAAAATAGAATACAACTGTTTTAATGGAAATGAAAAAACGCAGTCGCAAATTTTGCAGGAAGAGAATAAGCTAATCGATTAGAATATAGAACCAATTACATGCATCAGCTTTTCAATTTGGCTGTGCCATAATAATTTAGACGATTCGCGTTCGCTGTTTGATTCAGCAAAATCGGTAATAATCAGCGAAATATCGTTGGTTAAATCGTCGCGTTGAATTCTGAATTCAAAATAACTGCCGTCGGTTTTATCCACCCATTGAAAACGAACCAGGTGCAGTTCAACCGTTTTAAGCAAACGGGCCTGTTGCATGGTGTCTTCCCAAATAAAGGTGTAAATGCCGTTGCGGATGTTCAGGTCGTCGCAAAACCACTCTGAAAGGCCGCTGGGTGTGCTTAAAAATTCGTAGAGCATGTCGGCGGAGGCGTGTACCACAAATTCCATTTCAAATTTACCGGCGGGTTCTTTTTCTACACGCACGGAGTAAGAATCGGGGCGTTTTACCGGATTGGTAATGGTTTGCGAGATGGAGGCAATGCGGGATGCTGAAATAACCGGTTTTTCGCTTACAGGTATGGTATTGGTGATGGCTAAAACGTCCTGATTTTTTTTATCGGCGGCCTGTTTTTTCGGACTTTCTTCCACCTTTACTGCTTTAGGTTCTGTTATGGCTTTGGCAGGTGCTTTGGCCTTAATTTCTTTAACAGGTTCGGCTTTTTTGGCGACCGTTTTCGGTGTTTTGTCGATTTTTTTAGGGGCAACAACTTTTGCGGGCGCTTTTTTGGCGGGGGGCGGAGTGCTTGCTTTTTTATTCAATGGTTTAGGCGATACCTTTTGCTTTGAGTCAGGTTTGGCCTGATTTTTAACAGAAAGTGTTTTGTTTGCTTTTGCCGCTGGTTTAACGCTTTTAACTTTTGTTTTTTCAGCAGTTTTAGGGGCGGTTTTTTTTACCACTTTTTTAGTGGGAGTAGGGCGGGAGGCTTTGTTGGATTTGGCAGCCGTGGCGCTAGGTTTTTTGGCAGCACCGCTTTTAGCCGAAGGTTTTACGGCCTTTTTTACAGGCTTTTTTTCCTTCCCGGCTTTTCCGGTTTTACCTTTAGGCGCCTTTTTGTTTTTCGACATATTCCAAAATTTTGTGAAATGTATAAAATTTATAGAACAATGCAAATTAAATAATGAAAAAATTTTGTTTTGGAGCTTACTAACATATCCTTATATTTGCAGCCCTGAAAATGGCGGGATAGCTCAGATGGTTAGAGCGCAGGATTCATAACCCTGAGGTCACGGGTTCAACTCCCGTTTCCGCTACCAAGTAACCCCTTGATTTTAAACAAATTGAGGGGTTTTTTGTTGCCCAAAAACCAGCGCTAAATTTGTTAAAAGTGTGGTAGTGTGATTTTGTAGTGTGATTTTTCCAAATTTGGGCTAAAATTTCACACTTGATGTGTTGAGGTCTAGAGCGTTTTGTGTAACTTAGTAATTAGATGTGTTAACTGATTACACCTAGACAAACTGGTGGAATAATCCCTTACTTATTAATTAACTTTGCGATTAAAAACCAATATGCCTAAAAATGGAATTTGTTTATATACCATTGAAAGAGATGGTTGTTTAAATGGGGTTTACACGAATGAACAAGCTTCACTTGGGTTAAGAAATGAAGATCTTGTTAATCATGTAGATCTTATTAATGAGGGAATTATTTATAATGAAATTGCAAGGATAAGAGAATATTATAATACGGACCACCCGCAAAGAATATCTGGCTTATATGACTGCTTTCATTTTGATCTTGATAATGAACGAGTAAATACAATCCTTGAGATATCTAATGTTGGAAGGCTATACACTTTTACTTGGTGGAATCTGCCAAGAACGACTCGTATCTTTATTGGGAAAGGATTTATAATGAATGCAAGTCAAATCTGTGTTCATTACTGGGATGCTTAGTAGTTGGTAACTAATCCCTCGTTAAAACTCACATACCAGGCATAAGGGAAAAAATGGCTGAAGATAATAGTTTTTGAAAGTCACTTCAGATTCTTAAATCATTGAAAATTCAAAAAAATATTATCTTCAATAGATTTTACAAAAGGAATTAGTCTAGTATTTTTATTCGCCTTAATTGTATCCCAAACCTTTTCTTTCCAAGTGTTTAAATCAAATTGAGCTAACTTATATAACTCCAATGAATTATTACTTTTCTCTAAAAACAAGTATCCTTTTAAATTATTTGATTCATTTGGATTCATAACGATATGAGGGGTAATAAAAACAGGCTCTTTGGACTCAAATACTTGAAATAGTGCATTTTCATTTAAGTAAAATAAAAAGTGATTTATTGAAGTCCTCATCCTCTCAACTTCTGTTTCAGAATCTTTAATTTGTATTAATTCATGTTTTAGTTGGTTCTCAAAATCACTTTTTAAATTTTCACTTTGTGAGTATAAATCCGCCATGAATATATTGAACGAAGACTTTGCATTAGAATCTGAGTTCAACTTTTTAATCAAGAGATAGGAAATTCTACGCCAAAATAAAATGCCTATTTGATGTGTCGGAAAATTGTATCTGTATTTCTTCGACGGAATTGCGCTTGTGAAATAACTGCATATCCCCTCTACAATTAAGTTTCTTATTTGTAGTATAGGTTCGCTTGGGTTTGCTTCAAGCTCTAGTGGTCTACTTGAAAAAATAGCAACAAAATTTGAGTTAGTAAAGTCTGCAATAAAATCTCTACTAACCTTGATATATGAGTTGTTTAGGTCCCCTAATTGTTTGAGGTTAATATCCTCAAGTGATTTAATTACTTTATTATAGATTTCTTCAGAATTTACCTCAGGAATATTCAAGAGTTTCGATTCAATAAGCCCTCGCATTGAGTCTTTAAATTCATTTGTAATTTTTCTTGTTCCAGTGCCGGAGAAAATTTGGGAAATATAAGACTGAATACGATTCATTTGACGCGTGTAAATGTTAGAGTCTGTAATTTCAGTATCTGTCAACCGGTATTGTGAATTTTCAGAAGTAAGTAATGAATATGCCAAGTCGGCTTTACTACTAAATAATTTAGATTTCTCTGAACCATACCTGTCTTCAAATAAGATCTTTGAAGCAATATTCATATATAGAGAGTTAAAATTCTGTATAAATATAAGAATTTTAATTTTAAAAACCTGTATTTGTAGTAATTATACAAAAATAAGTGTATTTATTTTGTATATACATTAAATTAACGTATATTTGTATAAATAAATGTAATTACGTAAATTAAGGCTTTGTGTTAAATCAAAAAAACAGAAAAGAATGGCAACAGATAAAGTAAAGCACCTAGACTGCGTGCTGGAATCGCACAAAATTAAAAAAGAACAGGCACTGCTGGATAAGCATAATGCTAAAAGAACCGAGATTAAGGAAGCGTTGGAGATAAAATACACAGGCATGTTGTATGCGCCATTCAACTCAGGGTCTCTGGCCAAAAACACCGCCGTTAATACTAAGTTCGATATTGACCTTATGGCACCTTTTAAGCGAACCGCTTTTGGCACCAGCGGAACGTTAAAG
>JADLED010000091.1 GCA_020846335.1 Bacteroidia bacterium | reverse complement strand
ATTACTACGGGATATATAATTTTGCCTTTTTCGATTTCGCTCATTTAGAAAGCAGTCCTTGCCCCATACTTTTCGACGGCACAAACTCTACCTTTCTTCAAGATCACTTTTCACTTTTACTGCCTCTGTTAAGTCCGCTATTTTGGGCTGTTAATTGGATATTTGGCACTTATACTTTGTTGATTTTACAATGGTTGTTTATTGTTTACGGCGGTTGGGCAACCTATAAACTTATCACTTTTAAAACAGGAGAATCGCTCACGGGTCTTTTGGCCATGCTGTGTTATTTTCTATTGTACAGTCGGTTTTGCTCCTACCAGTCCGATTGCAATCTTGCCATTTTTGGGTCTGCACTTATACCGGCCTACATCTATTATTTCGAAACCAAAAAGTATATTCCGTTGATTTGCATCTTTCTTTTGTTGATGATTTCGCGGGAAGACTTTCCGTTACTGTTGATTTTCATCAACATGTTTTTAATGATTTCGCACCGCAAGGATAAAGGCCAGTTTAAGTTTGCTGTTTTAACCTTTGCCTTCTCTTTACTTTTTTTCGTCATCATATTCAAATGGATTATTCCGGCTTTTGAAACGGATAATAAAAAATTTAATTTGTTTAATTATGCCGTTCTTGGTTCTACACCTTCCGAATCATTGCTTTTTATTTTAAAACATCCAATTGAATCTGTAAAATTACTATTCATCAATCATCTCAACGACCCGGCCTACGACTGGATGAAGGCCAAATATTATTTTGTTTTTGGATTAGCTGGCGGGGTGCTATTATTTATCAGACCCCACTATTTAATTTGTCTAATTCCTATTATTGCAAAAAAAATGTACAATGATGACCCATTAAGGTGGACTCATGAAACCTATTATGGCATTGAAACAGCATCCGTTTTGCCCATGCTGGTGTTTATGGCATTGTCTGAATTCCAAATTGGTAAAACACGGAAAATTATCGCGGTGTTTTTATTTGCTTTAACAATAACAAGTACCTATTATTGCTTTTCAACTTCCAATTATCCGAATATATATAGTAAGTTCAAATTCTATGAATCCGGTTTTTATAAAACGGATTACCCCGCCAAAGAGATTCATCAAATGCTATCGCTTATTCCAGACGGTGCTACCATGAGTGCTTCCGGAAGAATATTGCCCCATTTGGCTTCACGCAAAAACATTTATTATTTTCCTAATAAAAAAGATAATGAAGCAGACTACATCTGTATTAGTTTATGGGGCGACACCTGGCCAACTTCAGTAGAAGATTATAACAATCAATTATTGGCTCTCTTAAAAAGTAAAAATTGGAAAGCGCAATACGCTTTTGGTAACATTTTACTCCTCAAGAAAGTGCCTTAAATAAATAACATTGGGGTTTGTTGCAAACAAACTGTTTCATTTTTGACTGGCTTAAATCGTATTTTGAAATGGTTATTGAAAACAATTATCTCAGATTATGCAATAGGCATCGTAACGAGAGGCGAAACCCCAACAAAACAGGCTGTTTGGCGAGTGAGGCATAGTCACCTCTATGGTGAAAGAGTCAAACAGGCGAAGCCCACTGTTTTTAAGGGGGTTCGCCTAGTAGTAGATGTTCTATTGCATAATCTGGGATTATTCTTATCTTCAACTTAAAATAATGTAATTGCACTTATATGTTGGCACTGATTACTTGTAATGGCTTAAAACCCCACAATTTATTTCTTGCCTTTGCTTTGTTTTTCGGAATTGTCTATTTTCTTTTTGTGCCACCATTCCAATCTCCCGACGAATTCAATCATTTCTACAAGGCTTATCATATTTCTGAAGGAAAATTCACTCCCGAAAAAACACACAACCGATTGGGTGGAAAAATGCCTGCCTGCATTGAGGAGTTTTATGCTCCTTTTAGATTTGCTGCCATAACCCCCGATTTTAGGTTTAAGTGCAGACATATAACGGAAACATTTGAAATTGGGTTAGAGCAGGACTCCAGTGTATTTGCCGATTTTGCAAACACTTCCAATTATTCCCCAATCAGCTACCTGCCTCAGGCAACGCTCATTGCCATTATGCGACCGTTTCATCCTTCGTTAGGATTAATTTATTATAGCGGGAGACTTATGACGTTTTTATTACTCGTGTTTGTTTTCTACCACTGTATTAAAACCATTCCGGTTTATAAATGGCTCTTTGTATTGTTGGGTTTGTTGCCTATTAATTTATTTATTGCCAACACGTTTAGTGCCGATAATGTCACCAATTCGCTTGCCTTTTTATGGATAACTTATGTGTTTAAATATACTTTTACCAAAGACCAATTAACAATTAAAAACATTGTCCTGCTCCTTATAATAGCCCTAACATTGCCACTGGCAAAACTGGTTTACACAGGACTTTTATTTTTACTATTCATTATTCCGAAAGAAAAATTTGGAAGCCTCAAAAAACAAATAAGTGCCTACGCTATAATTTCAATTCCCACTTTTTTACTATTTTGGTGGTGGACAAAGCTTGTTTCAGGATACTATATTTCTTATAATAACTATCATCCTGATTATAGGATTTTGGCGGGTCTTGCCCCAAATTCAGACTATCACCAACAACTGAATTTGATAATTAATCAACCTTCCTATTTTTTTAAGGTTATTTTTTACAGCATATTTAATTCCAATCAACATTACCTGCGCACTTATATTAGCTCCTTCGGAACGCAACTTTACCACAATGTGCCAAACCGGATTTGGATACCCATTTACGGTGTTATTCTGGCAGTAGCATTTAACTGCGAAACTCGCATCGTTTTTAACCTGCATCAAAAGTTGCTTCTTTTACTTGGGTTTTTATTTTCATTAATCTTGTTGCTTCTATCACAGCATTTGTACTGGGACCCAGTAGGGAGTGGCTATGTGTGGCTGATTCAAGGGCGTTACCTTACTCCAATTTTTCCACTTCTGTTTATTTTTATAGGTGATTGGATAAAAGTGAAAAACTATGAATTAAGGCCTATTATTATTCTTTCTGTGGTGATTTTACACTCTGCTTCCTTCTACATCATTTATAAAATCCATTACAAAGAACCGTTTTCGAAAATTCTGGAAGTACGCTCAGGATTTGAGAATACAGATACTAACAACGATTTTATAAGTAGTGATTTATCGGTAACGCCTGGTAATCATAATAACAAAAGCAGCTTGCAAAAAAGGAGCGGAAATTACTCTGCATTGCTGGTCCCCGGAGCTTATGGCATAACCTGTACGTTTAAAAATATTTTACCAAACGACATTTTCGAGCTTGAGATATGGCGAAAGGGCATGGGCGGAACCGCTGTATTAACCGGTGGTGGCAAAAACTGTAAACCCATTTATGCTGCTACCAATTCTTTCATATTTAAGGATAAGAAAGGCTGGCAAAAGATGTATTACAGACTTCAAATCGTTGAACCATGCGACAGTTCAAACATTAGCTTTTTTGTATATAATCCAAATGCAGATAGCATCTATTTCGACGATTTGACACTAATACACAAGGCAGGCTACATTGCTGAAGAGAATCAATAAATTCAGATGTAAATGCTACTTTTTATCAGATTTTTCAATTAAAAGTACACCCTTTTTTCTACCGATTAAATACCCTATTTTTGAAGCTTAATGCGATTGAGCGGATGTTCCGAAAAATTTTTCAAGCCATAAAAAAAACCGATAACAGAATCCTGTTTTTTGGTCTTGTTATTTTGCTCTTCTTTTTAAACTTTTATTCCAAAACCTTTACTTATCGCCCCAGCGGCATGCACCAGTGGCGACAAGCCGATTGCCTGTCGATTACCAAAAACTATTACGAAGAAGGACTGAATTTTTTTGAACCCAAAATTCATTACCAGGGTGTTAAAGACGGGCATGCGGTGAGCGAATGCCCACTTCTAAATTACACAGTGGCCTGCCTTTGGAAAATTTTTGGCGAACACGAGTTTATATACCGCCTGCTTGAGTACCTTATTTTTATAGCCGCCATGTTTGTGTTGTTTAATACTGTTTTCAGGTATTTTAAATCCACGCTGCTGGCCCTTTTTGTGGTGAGTGTTTTCTTAACCTCGCCCTTGCTGGTGTTTTACAGTGCCAATTTTATTGCAGATGTTCCCGCTCTTTCGTTGAGCATTATTTGTTTTTGTTATTTCTACCGCTTCTACGATTCAAAAACGATTAGATTCTTCTATCTGTCTTTGCTGTTTGGCACTTTGGCCATACTCGTTAAAGCCAGCGCCCTGATGGGCATTTCGTTGGTGTTCTTTTTTACCCTGGCTGATTTAACAGGATTAAACCGTTTTTTAAAAACTGAAAAACTCTTCGAAAAAAAATTAAGCCCGTCGCTCATGGTTTTTGTTTCGGTGGCCACTGTGTTTGCCTGGTACAAATACGCTTTGTATTATAACAACAACAATAACAATAATATCTTTTTGCTAACCGTTTTACCTATTTGGGAAATGCAGGAAACCGAAGTGATTAATAATACCAAAGTGTTGTTCAATAATTTGTTTCCGGTGTTTTTAAACCGCCCCATGTTCTTTTTATTTTTTGCTCTGGTAATTTATGTCATCGCTCAATTTAGGAAGTTAAATGCCTTTCTAAAATATTCCTTCGTTTTTTCGGCTACTTTTTTTCTTATTTACCTGTTGTTCTTTTTTCAGGTGTTTACCGTACACGATTATTACCTGAGTAACCTCATGTTTTTTCCAATGATAACGATGGTTTGCTTTGCCTATCTCATGCACCAAAAAGAGTTTGTGCCCGGCAATATCCGTTTTGTAAGATGGATAGTTATTGTTCTGCTAATTTTTAACTCCTTTCACGCGGCGGCCATTTACCGCCTGCGCATGATTGAAGACGATAAACTGGTGGCTTGGTATCCGTTTATTTCGGAAGACGAAGCCAAACTGGCCAAGTATTTGTTTTGGGATTATAACAACAGTGTGAAAAATTTTGAAACCCTTACGCCCGATTTGCGCCAACTGGGCATTAAGCGCGAAGACAAGGTGCTGGCCGTATTCGACCAGAGTTTTAACATCGCCTTGTATTTTCTCGATCAAAAAGGTTACTCGGTGGCACGCCATCATTTGCAGGAAGATTCGTTGGTACTCGATCGTTTTATGAATAATAAAATTAAGTACGTGATTTTTTGCGATACATTTTATAAAAACGAAAAAGCCTTTAAACGACATGCCATGCGCTTTGAAACCATTTATACCAAAGGCAAGGTGCAAGTGTTAAAGTTCAGGTAAAATTTAAAAGATGTTATTTAACTCCTTACATTTTTTATTGTTTCTTCCGGTTGTTGTTGCTCTGTATTATTTGTTGCCGCACAAATTTCGCTGGCTGCTTATTTTTGTTGCCAGTTGTTATTTCTACATGAGTTTTGTACCTAAGTACATACTCATTTTGTTTGCCATTATTTTAATTGATTACACAGCCGCCATTGCAATTGAAAAGGCCGGTGATAAACGTAAACTTCTTTACCTCATCCTGAGTTTGAGCGCCAATTTATTGCTGTTGGGCTTTTTTAAATATTTTCATTTCGCCAACGAAAATGTGGCCGCCCTGCTT
>JADLED010000090.1 GCA_020846335.1 Bacteroidia bacterium | reverse complement strand
TGGCGTGAGCTTGTAGCTCGCGCCGATAATATAAATTAAAGTGTAATGAAAGAACAAAATTAGCATGAGCTAAAATAGCTCGCGCTAACTGGGAAACAGCATTTACAATTATTGGTTATATTTGATATTAATAGTTTCAATAGATTGTGAATTAGTGTTTAATTGCACCAAACCATAATCTTTAACCTTGCATGTGTAAAATTCCTTTCATACTATTCGTTTTTGTTTTAAAAAGCTATAACTGCCTTTCGCAGGATTGGATGTCTTTTATAGATGATCGTGAACCCATGTTTTATGTACAGCATATTGCCCGCCATTCAGTTTTATCCAATCATCTTAAAGGAAAAATTAAAGAAGAGAACATCGTATTTTATCAATGGAATTTTGATAATAATGGCATGAAAGCTACCTACTCTATTCGAAAGAATTACAACACGAATGGCGATATTACGGCGAGTTATTACCTTGATAATTTCGGTGGAGAATTGGAGGAAACTTTCGAATATAAATATAGCCAGCCGGGTTTTCTAAGCGAAGTCGTTAGTACAATAACAGAGCATGATGAAGACGAAGTGCCGGAAAAGCCTTCTGTTTACAGAAGTTATTACAAGAATGTGTTAAATGCCGATGGAAAAATCGGGCTTATTCAAAGCCATGATTCTTTAAGGTATAATAAATACGTTGAAAATATATTGCATTGCTATTATAAGGATTTTGAAATGGAGTACGTTTTTTATGCCATGAATGGCGATACCGTTAGTCGGCTGGTTGGAATTATTGTATCCGGTTCCGGAAAATGGGGATTTGGCCACATTAGGATTGGTGTAACCGAGAATTTTCCGTTGTTAAACGCAAACAAATTTGCATCGAATGGTCTTATAAACGACTACTCACTATTAACAGATAAATACAAACCCAAATTAATTAATGAAAATGCTTTCGAGATTACAATTCATGGCGTAAAGCATTTATACCTCCGCAATTACAAAGATATTTTTTACACCCGCGATACTATAAAACTTGGAGAAGAAAACATTATAAGTAAACTCACAAGAATAACATTGTTAGACGAAAATAATTATAAACTGCAGGAAATTGGATTAAAATTTTTAGATAACGGAACGGTGGATGAGAGTCGTCATGTATACAATTGGCAAACGATGTGGATGGGTAAAAAAAAGCGTTTAAAAATTTACTCTATCTTTCCTAATGGAAAAGAATACACTGCTAAATATGTTTTTAGATTTAAGAACAGGAGTGACAAAACGAATGTTCGGGTAACCTTTTGGTCTTATCACGATTTATATAAAGGTAGATAACCCCTTTAGCGCGAGCTTGTAGTTCGCGCCACTAATAAAAAGCAAACTGTAATGCAAGAATTAGAGACTAAAACTAAAAAAGTACAGCCTTAAAATTTAATCCAGAATAACCAATTTAAGCCGGCTCTGTTTATTTGACACAAAATAAATGCCTTGTGATAAATGTGTCAGATCAAGCAACGTTTCTGTATTGGTGCCGGTTTCAAATTCGCTGAGCACCTGGCCCTGAATGTTAGTAACAGCGATGCTTTGATTGGCACCCGATTGCAGAGTAAATAGTCCCTTGCCGGGATTTGGGTAAATACTAAACGGTGCTGTTTGCAAGCTTTTTTCAGAAACATTGAGGCAATTGGAAACAAAGATATTCGCAATAGCAGAGGCAGGACACATTCCGGTATTAGCCGTAAATCCATAAGCAGAAGAAACTGTAGGAGATACAGTTGTGCTTTGAGTGTTGTTTCCATTGAACCATGAATAATTTGTAATTCCGCTGCCATTGGCGCTTAGTGTAATTGTCTGGCCCGCACAAATAGTATGAGAGGATGCAGTAATTTGCACGCTTGGTGTTGTGGCAAAAATCAAATTAAATGTTTGGGTAAATGCAGGCACGCCTCCGGCATTGCCGATTGTGAGACTATAAACTCCGGCTGTAGTGGTGGTAAAATTTTGTGAAGAACCCGATAAGGCCCCGGGCCCTGACCAGGAGTATGAGCTTGCAGCAATAGCACTTAAGGTGGCAGTGGTAGAATTACAGACTACGTAATTACTTCCGGTAACTAAGGCATTGTTTACCAAAAAAGCGGACGGATGCGTTTCAGCATCAAAAAAGAAAAGTCCGTTGTGGCCGGTAGCATTGCAGGTACCTGATTCTGCACGTAATTTTACACAGCTGCCAAGATAGGCCGCCAGATTATAACTTTGGATTAACCAACTCGGTGTGTACAGTGTATTTAAGAATGGTGAACTTGTGCCGGTGCCCAACGACAAGCCAAGTGTAGCTGTATTAAAACAACCGGTTTGTGTGGCGGTAGGCAGAGGAACACGTGTAGTTGAAGCAGCAGGACTGAGGTTCCCGTTGCAATCATATAACTGAATTAAATTGTAATGACTTCGGCAACAGGGATGATAAATTGATCGCATGGCCACACAATAAGCGTACTGCAAAATCTGATTGGCCGCGGTGATTGTAAAAGTCTGTTCAATTCTGATAGAACCTGTGTTATTTTGTACCTGATTGGAACTGTTAAGTTCTGCCACCTTATTACCAGTAAAAGGTGAAGCAGGCACCATGGCCATATCAAACTCCTGATAATCGGAAGTAAGTGGCACAGCATAGGGTGTGCTGACTATTTTAATGAGTGGTGGTGTTGGCAAGGGGCTCATGGTCTGACAGATTCCTGATGAAGTAAAACTGGTCAGGGTACCTTTAGATAATGTCCAACCATTAATAGTGGTTTGCGTGCCGGCAGTAGAAAGTTCAAAACCTGAATTAACCTGAGAAATCATCCTCAGGAAAAAAATGGTTAAGACGAGTGTAAATCTGATTTTCATTTATGCTTGACAAATTTTGACAAATTTCGTGCCAAGATTAAAACCGAAAATCCCCCGCTCCGCTGGATTTTGTGTGTTAGGAAGAGCGTTTCTAACCCTGTTAAAGACCGAGTTGTAGAAAAGCCCGAGGATTATTTATACAGCAGCGCAAGAAATTATGCCGGTTTTGTTCGTTAATAGAAATTGAGTTGATTCCGCATCAACTAAAGACATTTGATTAATATATGACAAAGCACAATGCTAACAGGATAGAAGGTACGGATTAAAAATCCTCGCTAACAGGGTTCGTTTCAAAATTAAATTTTACAATTCCAATTTTCATTTTAGCTACTTTATTATTACCTTGGTTTATGCAAGTGTCTCATCTACTTAACTCTTCATTCATTCTTAGTCTAAATTAATGAATGTGCAATCGCTTATAGTTTTGTTACTCTTTCTTGGCCGTGGCTATTTAAGTGCACAGTTTATTGGACGAAATAGTTTTGAGAACGATACATTTTATCAAGACATGATGAAGAAGGGGAAGGTAGCATCAGCCACCGAAACCTACGCAGAGCCGGGCATTAATGAGTTTAACGGTAAGTACTTTTTTGATGCACAAGGCAGAGTGATTGTATTTAGAGCCATGGCGCAAAATGGCATGCAGCAAATTAAATATATTTACAAAGGGAAAAATTTAATACGCTCTGAAGCCTATAACGATACTATGGGTAGTCTGCGTAGCTGGAACGTTTACACTTACGATGCTAAAAACAGAGTCATAAAAGCATTGCAGGGACAAATGGATAATGGCAAACGAGTTGAACATACCCTGTTTGAAAATTGGTATGTGTTAGACGAATTGGGAAAACGAAAGATAAATTCAAGTAAATACAAAAATGGAGTATTGGAAGAGTACACCGAAGGTTTTGACAGCCTTGTGGGTATTGATACTTTTTTTGTGATATACCGCTATAAAAGCATGGATAAAAAGAATGGTTCTTTTGCCAAAAAAGTAAGCGTGGTACAACGTAAGGGAAACATCTTTTACAAACATGAATTTTCTTACCTCAAACATGGTACGCCCAACGCCGTAAACTATATCGAATCGTATTATTATGAATATGATGATAAAAAACGCCTGCTGGAACTTAGTCTTTTGAAATTTGAAAACGTGAGAACAAAATACAATAAGTATGATCCCAAGGCTTATAATCGTCCGAATGATTACCCCGATTCACTCATTATAAAAATACTGCGCGGAGAAGAATTAGGTAAAAAAGAATTGCAGGAAAAAAATGTGTACGATGCAAAGGGAAGATTGATAGAAAGGAAAGACAGCGACTTTATTACAAAATTTACGTACAATGAAAAAAATCAACAAACAGGTGTGGAACAAAACCGTTACGCACACTCCATTTTTACCAATTTAATGAAGGAAATGCAATACAAAAGTTACTCTCAAAGCTTAAGTTAAAACCAAAAAGGGCTCATCCTTAAAAGCGAATCCATTAAGTTGTTAAACGATGGTAAGGAAGAAAAAGTGACACTTTCCTATAAGTACAGTTATAGATGAAAATTGCACAAAAGAAACAACTATTCGTCGAGTCCCTTCAAAGCCGTTTGCGCGGATTTGTAATCCGTACGCCTTATCAAATGGATTTATTATAAAATATTTCTCCCTCAAATTGGCGCAAACCTGCATCACGTGCCGTTAGATAAAAAGCAACCCCCGCTCCTCAGGATTTGAGATTACTGCAACCCCGAAAGTCATTTCTCGATACGTCACACTCCAGGTAATCTATAAATGCGTGACTACTCGAAATGACACCCTCCCTTGTCACTTCTAGTAGCCGCCTGTGTTTTTTCATTTGCGGCATATCGAGAAGTGATACCGAGTATTTAAAAATTCAAGGTCATTTCTCGATACATCACGCTGCTGCGAAACACTCGGAATCGTGAAACTCGAAATGACAACCCCCCCTGTCACTTCGAGTAGCCGCCTGTGTTTTTTCATTTGCGGCGTATCGAGAAATGATACCGAGTATTTAAAAATTCAAGGTCATTTCTCGATACATCACGCTGCTGCGAAACACTCGGAAGCGTGAAACTCGAAATGACAACCCCCCCTGTCACTTCGAGTAGCCCGCTCATCTGGATTTTGTATGTTAGGATGAGCGTTTCTAATCCTGCGGTTAATCAAACCTGATTTTGTATTTTTAATTTGTGATTCAAGGTCAAAAACAAAATATTAAACCCGATAAGGCTTATTTTTTAACGTTAACTGTTGTTGGTTGGATAGATGTTTTTACAGGAAAAAATCACAGAGATGCTTAACAACCGCAGGATTAGCCTTGCACAAAGCTACCGCTCAAAATCGCTACAAGTTCTCCCTAAAGGGGGAGGTGACGGAATTTTTAAGGTTCTAATTTGATTTTTTCTTCTCTAAAATTGTAAACTCTATTCCTTTAAGAGAATCTGTTGAATACAGTTGATTTGCGTATTTATTTACCAGAGTAATTTTCATTTCATTTTGTAATGCGTGTATGGTATGAAAAGACTGAGCGAGGTATATTTTATCTACGGGCGATTTAAAAATTTCATCCAATCCTTCAGTTGTGTTTAAGCCAAAAATACGCTCGCTTACGCACAAAGAATCGATATTTTTATATTTCAAAAAATTTTCCCGGTTATAATAATATTCAAATTGCACTATGTTATCCCTCTTGTTTAGTATGACAATATCGTTTGGTTTCTTTTTTTGTTTTATAATATTAACCAGCGATTTATAATCCATTCCGGATTCTTTTTTAATTTTTATGAAACCCAGGGATGTAATTACCAATAGCGAAAGTAAGACATGTCCCTGCTTATGAATTTTTAATGTGGCATTAACAAAAAACATTGTTGCGAACGGTGTCACAAATATGAGGTACCTTGCTAAAAAAAGTGCTTTAAAAACTCCAACTGCAAATAATATTAGGATGGGACCTAATCCCATTAATAAACAAAAAAGTCCGGGATTAAACCCAATAGCCTTATCTTTTGTGCTTAGTAATTTAAAAGCATATACTAACATAACAAAGGCAAATGTAACCGCTGTGTATTTATTTATCAGTAAATCAGGCAATGCCTCCAACAAATTATTTAATCCGGCTTTTTCCAACCAAAAATCATCTTTGTTATTATAATTTAAAATATTTAAAAATTGTTTTTTGGTAAACCTCAACCACACTAATATGCCAATAACTAAAAAATTAATGCCTAAATAGGATGCCCATAATTTTTTGTTGGCAATCAGGTATATGAACTGCATTACCACAACAAGGCCACTTATGTAGTGTGAGTAGATTAACAAAAAATTAATAAATGCCAGCAAAATGAGCTTCTTT
>JADLED010000089.1 GCA_020846335.1 Bacteroidia bacterium | reverse complement strand
TTTTTTACTTAAAAATAAAACAACACCCCTTGCCCGAAAACCTGAAAACAAACAAAGGCTCTGACTTTATAAAATATCTATCCTTCATTAAACGCTTCTCATTTGAAACAACTAACTAACATGCTCAAAAACTGGAAAACATATAAACTATATGAGATAATTAATTTAATCGGAGGTGGCACGCCTAAAACTACAAATCCTGAATACTGGGGTGGAAACATCCCGTGGCTATCAGTTGTAGATTTCGGGAAAAACAATAAATATGTTTATGAAACAGAAAAAACAATTACCCCTAAAGGTCTGAATGAGAGTAGTACAAAAATTCTAAAAAAGGGTGATATAATTATCTCAGCCCGAGGAACGGTAGGAGAGCTCGCTGTTTTAAACAAAGACATGGCATTTAACCAATCATGCTATGGTATTGCTTCAAATCAAAAAGCAACGAATGAATATTTGTATTACTTGTTAAAAGACAGTGTCCAAAGAATCAAACAAAATACCCACGGAGCGGTTTTCGATACTATTACAAAACAAACATTTGAAAACATTGAAGTTCAAATTCCAGAAAATTTAAAAGTACAATCCCGCATCGCCTCCATCCTATCCAGTCTTGATGATAAAATAGAACTTAACCTGCAGATGAACAAAACACTGGAAGAAATGGCCCAGGCTATTTTTAAAGAGTGGTTTGTTGAGTTTAAAGTGCCTGGGTTTAATGGCAAATTAATTGATTCAACTTTAGGTAAAATCCCCTACAATTGGGAGGTTAGTAGTATTGGCGAGTCAAACGAAGTAACAGATTTTGTTGCTAACGGAAGTTTTGCAGCTTTGGCAGAGAATGTTAAATACATGAGTGAACCAGGTTATGCAGCCTTAATAAGGTTAACTGATTATCATCGCAATTTTGCAGGCGATTTTGTTTATGTTAATGAGAAGGCGTACTTATTTTTGAGTAAATCAAAATTGGTTGGTGGGGAAATTATAATAGCAAACGTAGGCGCAAATGCAGGCGAAGTATTTAAAGTGCCTGAATTACAAATACCGATGACTCTAGGTCCAAACGCAATTATGATTAAGGTTAATGAAATGAGTAACTATTTGTATTTATTTCTTATCAGTTCAATCGGTCAACATTTAATTAAAGGAATTATTGCCGGCAGTGCACAACCTAAATTCAATAAAACTGATTTTAGAAGGATTAATATTATTGTCCCACATAGCGAAGTGCTCTCAGAATTTAATAAGATTTACAAATCATTATTTGACAGGATTTTAATTAACAGAGCCGAAAACCTCACCCTCACCCAACTCCGCGATACTTTGTTGCCACAGTTGATGAGTGGGAAAATAGAAATTTAATTACAACAATAAAAAAACTATGGAAGGACAAGAAAACAGTGCAAACAAAGCGGAAAACGCAGCAAGTTCAGAAATAAAAACTCAGGTTAATTCAAACCAGAATTATAGCTCCCAAATAATAGACGGCCAACAAGCAAATGCGAGTGCATGGCAAAAATGGCTCTTTGCGATAGGTCTTGCTTGTGCGCTTTTGTTTTTTGTAGTATTTGTATTTACCACACTTACTCAGGTAAGCGAAGTGCAATCGAGCATAAGCAATAGTCCAAATTTAAATGACACCGTGCTTTACAACCTTATTTCGCATGCTAAACCGTCCGAAAGAAATGATAAAATAGACATGAGCCTTTTGCTGCTGGAAAACCAAATTATTAAAAAGCGGTACCATAACGCCAACGTAATTTTAAAAGCGCAGATATACACTAAATATCTTGGTTTTCTCACCGGCATGATTCTATCATTGCTGGGAGCCATGTTTATTTTGGGTAAGTACCGGGAATTGCCAACCGATGTTAAGGTACAAAGTAATGACCCTAATAAATTAAATTTACAGCTCCAATCTACTTCACCCGGCATTATACTTTCTGTTATTGGCGCTGTTATTATGATTACAACCATTTTAAGTAAAACAGACATTATTGTAAAAGATTACGCTATCTACCTACAGGCAGATTACTCTGTGAATACAAAAAAAGACACCACTGTTATTGATACTAACAAAACTAACCTGACTGCCCCGGAAGGAATGATTGATCGCATGCAAAAAACAAAAAAATAAATTGAATGGCTAAGTGTGTTTTTATTAAATTTTTAAGTCTAATGTTTTTGCTGTTGAGTAATATTGTAAATGCCCAGCCCAAAAGCAATTCACCAGAACGCATCATTGCATACTATGCAGAAAACCTAGACAAACTAATATCCGCAAACAAAGAAGCTGAACTTCGAAAAGCAGTAAACGATTTGCAGAATGCTAAACAACGTTTTTGTGTAGGCGGCTGTCCAAGCCCAATAGTAAACTATCTGCTTGGTCGCTTTAAATGTGCATTGAAAGATAATACTGGGGTGGTGGAATTAAGTAACTGTTACAAATATATGTCATCGCTTTTAACAAGTGATCTTGCACACATAGAAAAATGCATTTCTAACTGTGCCAATCCAGCCCCACAGCCTTCTGTGCCAATTCCTGGCAACAGGTCACCGAGAATAAGAATTCCGAATAAACCCGGTGTACAGGGAGGTGGAAGCGCTAAAAGCAACAAGAGTGACTCGCAAAAATATCTTGAAAATAAGTACAGGTTAATTGACACACTTCAAAATTATTATTCACTTACCGATTATCTCGCAAGGTCGTTTGAAAAATCAGAAAAAGACTCTGCTATTCGATACTATAACTCTTTAATAAATCAAAAGGGATTTTCAAATCTACTTAACAAAACGAGTGCCTCTGATAATTTTGTATTATTTCATTCTAAGACCGATAAAGGCAATGAACTTTTACAAACACTTGAAATGAATCTGACGTATTGGGAAAATACATTGGGTTTAAAAAGGCCTGAAAACCTTATTGTTATTTTCCTTGTCCCTAACTCAAAACTTTCAAAAGAAGATGAAACTGAGTACAAACGCAAATTCAGACCCAAGATTCAATGGCCATACAGCCCAAGTAAACATTGTCCACAATGCCAGCAGGGACCAAAACCCTTTAAAATTAAAATTACCTACAAATACTACACACCCCTATATCTTTTTAAACAGGATTTTCTAAAATTTGCGCACGCTAAAGATGGCGTTGTTTTAAACGAAGGTGATGTAGGATACAGCAACCCATTCGACAACTCTATAATTACCATGAGTCAAAATTATATTGGAGCGTTGAATCATGAACTAATGCACTTACTAGTTTTTAATAATTACCCTAACTGCAATTTGTGGCTGAACGAAGGTCTGGCATGCTTATATGAAGCTGCCGAATACCACAAAAAAGAAAACCAACTTAAACCATTGAACAGTTTCCGACTGGATCAACTTAAAGGAATAGGCTTAATAAACCCTTTGAGTTTGCAAGAAATACTTGGCCAAAACTGGCGTGTTAATGATAATTTACAATTAAACATGGCTGTTTCAAGATACATTTGCTTTTATTTGGAGAGTAAAAACCTGCTTAAACCATTCTTGCAAAGTGTAATTAGCGACTTAAAGGAAGATGAGGTAATGGAAAACAGCGAACTTTTAAAAAAGATTCTTTATATCACTGGTTATTCTACAATCGATAATCTGAGCTTAGATTTTAATAAGTTTATTGAAGAGCAAAAGAAAATTGCCTTAAAAAAAGGCGAATTAAAAAAAGTTTATTCACACGGAACATACGAAAATGGTTCTTTTCATTAAATAAAATTTACAAAACTTAAATCCATGCAACCAACAATCTATGCCTTAAGAGCACCTAACAACAGCGGCAAAACGAGTGCCATCAATCTTCTGTACGAAATAATGCTTGAACATAATTTTGTTGGGCATAGAGCGAAACCAGAAAAAAGTTACGAATTCTATGCCATACTTGATTGGGAAACAAAGCGCATAGGTATTACAACTTATGGCGATTCGCCTAAACTCATCAGAGAAACTTTGGAAAAGATGGTCGCGAAAGGTTGTCATGCCATGGTGTGCGCCTGCCACCCTACCGAAAAAGCTGAGGAAACAATAGAATCATTCAGCGATTACAGAATTGTATTTGTTGATAAAACCACCGAAGAAGACAATCGGCTGCACCACTGGTGCAATGCCTTGGATGCCGGTTATTTACTTGGAAGACTGGAGGAATTAATTGGAAAATAAATCTATAAACAATAAAAAAACAAAAACTATGGCAAACCTTAAATTAAAGTACGAATTGTCTTACAGTGGACAAGGGAATATTGAGTTACTAATTTTCGATTACTGCAAGCCAGATTTAGCAGAAGATCAGCAGGACGACAACCCAAAACTATATAAAAACAAAAAGCCTTGCGAGGTAACAACTTTCGAACCATACATTGAAGTAATTGTGCTTGCTGACAGCAACGACCCGCTTTTTGTATGGGAGCTTAAAATAAAACGCGTTGACGACCATGGTAATGAACTTTACAACCTTACGCCA
>JADLED010000088.1 GCA_020846335.1 Bacteroidia bacterium | reverse complement strand
CTTGACAAAACAAGAGATCTGGTTTTAGAAACATTTGAAAAAAGCACCAGTGAGGTTAAAGACGGCATGGACATTTCACTTTTGTGTATCGACTCAAAAAACAAAATGGTTTTTTGGAGTGGTGCCAATAATCCGTTGTGGTATATACAAGACAATAACCTAAAGGAAATAAAAGGAGACAAACAACCAATAGGCAAAACAGATAATCCTAAACCTTTTACCACACATGAGATAGAATACAAGGAAAACGCCATCTTTTACCTGTTCACCGATGGATTTGCCGATCAGTTTGGCGGACCCAACGGTAAAAAATTCAAATACAAATCGTTTTCAGACCTTTTGTTAAAACACAATCAGTTATCACAGGAGCAACAGGCCGACACAATTCATAAAGCCTTCTCGGAGTGGAAAGGTGATCTTGAACAGGTGGACGACGTGTGTGTAATAGGAATAAGATTATAAATGGAGTAAGCCAACAAAACGAACAACAATACAGCCAGGCATTTGTATAGCCGATATGAATAGGTGCATAAAGCCACGGATAATTATACTCTATATTTGTTTATCTAATGTGTTACCCGCACAACGGGTCTTAAATTATACCTGCTCCATAGAATTTACAATCCTTGGGTATAAAATTTAATTATCAAAGTCGGAGCATGAATTAGCAGGATAGGTGTTTATTCAAACTCAAAATAATTGGTATAAATCAAAAAAGTTTGATTTTGTATCGTTAACCAATTATTATTTCGCATAAACAAATGCTTGGGAGCGGGATTGCATGGTTGCTTATCAATGCAAATTGATAAAAAGCATTTTCTCTTCACCCCAAATTACCAACCATCCTGCACCAGCTATTTGGTTTTAGTAATCTGAGTGGATGCCACAATTTTGATTATCTTGTATGCCAAAATTAAACAGTATCCATCTGCCTAATAGCTTTATAACTATGAAAAAGTCCCTGTTCATTCTTCTTAGCCTTATTTTATCAATTTCGTTTTCATCCTGCAAAAAGAAAAATAAAAAAGACCCGGAGCCGGCACCTGCGCCTGCCACAACAAATCCATGGTATATTAATTTTACCCTCGATGGTGCTGCAAAAAGTATTACCAGCACCGTGGTTTCTATTAATACGGGCTATGGTGCTGGTGGTGCTTCCAGTACTTCCGGTTTTTTTAATTTTACTGATAATATTCAAATCACGTTGTCAATGCCCTTGGATAGCATCAAGGGTTCTAACCTTCAATCATTAGTTGGGCAAAAAATACCCATCGGTAGCTGCGGTGGATGCCCCACCAACATTCATTTATCGTATGATATTAATGGCGACGAATATCAAAGTTCCGACGGCTATAATGCCTTACCAACAGAGTATATTAAATTCAATTCGGTTACTTATTATAACAATGTCACCAATTTTAGTAAAAATGCCAATCAATACTATGTTACAGGGGAGTTTAATCTAAAGTTGAATTCGGGCACCAGTGTAAAGAATGCTACCAATGGAACCTTTGGCCTGATTTTTAGGGAATCGAAAAAATAAGATTTCGCCATCAGGCAGCAAGCTTATAACCGCTTTTGGACATTTATAACAACACATGAGAATATTTTACACAATAAAGTGGCCTTTATTTTTTAATTACCACATTAATCGCACTTAGCGATCTCCGACAATTAAAACCGGAGTCATAATAAAAGAGGTGATAAACACCGTCATCTAAGCACTAACAGTTAGAATGAGTACCCGCTACTAAATTTTGCCCTTAATCCTGCCAAGGTATTCGCCTCAATTTTTCGAATAATAGGGCAAAAACGGCTTTAAAAACGAATTTTCTTGATAAAATAAGCTCAAAAACACTTTTTTTAATCAAAAATACCGTTACTTTTGAAACCACTAACTAAAACACTAACACATGAAATTAAATGAAATTCAGGACCTGATAAAGTTTGTTTCTAAAAGCGGCGTAAGCGAAGTGGAACTCGAAACCAAAGAAATTAAAATTGTTATCAGAACCCCTAAAACAGCCGCACAGGTTGTGATGCAACCGGCCGTTATGGCTCCGGCACCAATGGTTCAGGCAGCTCCGGCAGCCGCACCAGCCGCCGAAACCAAAGCACCCGCCGCTGCACCCGCCGCCGCCGAAGATACCAAATACGTTACCATTAAATCGCCAATGATTGGCACCTTTTACCGCGCCGCAGGTCCCGATAAACCATTGTTTGTAAACGTTGGCGACGAAGTAGGCGTTGGAAAAACAGTTTGTATTATTGAAGCCATGAAACTTTTCAACGAAATTGAAAGTGACATAAAGGGCAAAATTGTAAAAGTATTGGTAAACGACGCCACTCCGGTGGAATACGACCAACCATTATTTTTGGTAGATCCTTCATAAAGAAATGTTAAATGCCAAATGTTGAGTGATTAAAGGCACCTTGCCGCTATCATTCAGCTAATTCAACATTTAAAATTTAAAATTTAAAATTTCAAAAAGGATGTTCAAAAAAATACTAATTGCCAACCGTGGCGAAATTGCCCTTAGGGTAATACGCACCTGTCGCGAAATGGGAATTAAAACGGTTGCCGTTTATTCCACTGCCGACAAAGAATCTTTACACGTTAAATTTGCCGACGAAGCCGTTTGCATTGGGCCTCCGCCCAGCCGCGAAAGTTACCTGAACATGGCCAATATTATTGCTGCCGCCGAAATTACCAATGCAGATGCCATTCATCCCGGCTATGGCTTTTTAAGCGAAAACGCCAAATTTTCGGAGATTTGCCGCCAAAACAAAATCAAATTTATTGGTGCATCGCCCGAAATGATTAACAAAATGGGCGATAAGAGCAATGCCAAAGCCACTATGATTGCCGCAGGTGTACCCTGTGTGCCCGGTTCGGTTGGTTTGCTCGAAAGTGCCGAACAAGGCAAATTACTGGCAAAAGACATTAAATATCCCGTTATAATTAAAGCAACTGCCGGTGGCGGTGGCAAAGGCATGCGCATCATCTGGAAAGAAGAAGATTTTCAGGCCGCATGGGACAGCGCCACACACGAAGCTTCGGCAGCTTTTGGCAACGGTGCCATGTACATGGAAAAATACATTGAAGAACCCCGCCACATCGAAATTCAGATTGTGGGCGACCAATATGGCAAAGCCTGTCACCTGAGCGAGCGCGATTGCAGCATACAACGTCGCCATCAAAAACTGGTGGAAGAAACACCTTCACCATTTATGACCCCCGAACTGCGCGATGCCATGGGCGATGCCGCTGTTAAAGCTGCACTGTCTATTGCTTATGAAGGGGTGGGTACCGTTGAGTTTTTGGTGGACAAACACCGTAATTTTTATTTTATGGAAATGAACACCCGCATTCAGGTGGAACATCCCATAACCGAAGAAGTAATTAACTACGACCTTATCCGCGAACAAATTTTGGTGGCTGCCGGTGTGCCAATTTCAGGTAAAAACTATTACCCGCAATTGCACGCCATCGAATGCCGCATCAACGCCGAGAATCCGTTTATGAATTTTGCGCCATCGCCGGGTACCATCACCACTCTTCACACACCGGGTGGGCATGGCATTCGCGTTGACTCGCACGTTTACAGCGGTTACCGCATTCCACCCAATTACGACAGCATGGTGGGTAAACTCATTACCGTGGCGCAAACCCGCGAAGAGGCCATTGCCAAAATGCACAGAGCCTTGAGCGAATACGTGATTGAAGGGGTTAAAACCACCATTCCTTTCCACATTAAATTGATGCAAAACGAAGACTTTAAAGCAGGAAACTATACCACCAAGTTTATGGAAACCTGGGATTTTAAAGCCTGAGATGCTTAACGAATAAAATTAAGAAGGCTGCCTGAACTAACAGGCAGCCTTTTTTTACACACTTAGGGCATGTTTAGAGGCAAAAATTAATTCTGTTTAATAATTGAAATCTGATAAATTTCTTTTCCGGATTGTTTGGCGGTTACTGCCATAAACACTTTGCCGGCCAGGTAGCGCAATTTAATCACGGTGCCCGATTTTAAAAAGTTATCGGTGCCTACCAGAGTGGCAGCATTGTTCCCGCTTTTTTGATACACCGAAACACCGTTGGTATTGCTGCCGTTGGAGGCATAACCGGTGTAATACAAATTAGCGTTGTCATCCATGTCCAGATCGCTTTCCAGGCCACTGTATTCGAGAGCAGTCTGATTCAGATTCTGGCTTAACTGATTGTTCGAAAAATCATAAGAATAGGTATTGTAACCAGAATTACCATCTTTAATGCACAAACAGAGTTTTTTTCCGTCGGTGGAATAATGCTTAAAGGCCCCGGTATTGCCTGAGGTAAATTTAGTTGCAATTGAATTTGCAACCGAAGCCGTGTAAGTGTTGCTGGCATTTTTGCCAAGTTTAAAAACCTTAACCGTGTCTTTAGTCAAACCAATGGCATATAACTCGTTCACACCATTTCCGGTATAAACTTCGTGAAAGCAACCACCCATAAAATAGTTGAGATTGGCCTGACTGCCAATTCCTAAAAGCAGACTACTATAGGTTGAACCAATGGTTGGTGTTAGTGTACCAAGGGTAAAAAAATAACCGAATCCGCCACCGCTGTTGAGTTGGGGCTGCCTGAAACTATAATCGGGGTCGCCTATTGGGTTAGCACTAGCAGCGCCGGCACTAATATCACCTCCAAAAGTAGCATTGTTATAGTAGCCAAAACTACCGTATTTTAAGGCGTAGGTAGAAAATATGTTGGTGTAGGGCAGGTACTGGGAATACACTTTGTCGTAACTCACATTGCTTGTCATAGCCTGATATTGATCAACGCCTGCTGGCAAAGGCACAAACTGATTGGTCACAATATTTTTCGAAAAGCGAAAAGGTGTTTCTCTGGGACTTTGCTGGGTAGCCTCCGAGGTGTAGTACCTCAGGTTTAATTGCACATTATTCTCCAGAGTAAAATCGCTTATTAACACTTTATTATTGTTATAAACCCCACCCAGCGAGTGTGCCGAATCAAACACCGTGGTGTAACCGGCATTGTCATTTAACACGCTGATGGCCTTTATGGGGTCGGCTACCGGAGTGGTGGGTGCAGGCGTTGGTTCTTTTTTTTCGCAGGCCATTAGTACGCTACCTAAGGCCACTGACAGAATAATTTTTTTCATTTGATTAATTGTTTTTTAATGGTGTGGCTTTTTATATTAATGTTCAATAATTATTTTTTGAGTGCTTTGAACCCCTTTATTTTCAATAGTTAAGTAGTACACGCCGTTTTTTAAATTGTCGGTTTTAAGCACGGTGGGGTTTGAGTATGTGCTTTCACTTAATAACACCTGTCCTAAAACATTGCTGAGTGTAATTTGAGTGCCTTCGTTATCCGGCATTTCCTGTTTTACAGTTATCATTTCTTTGGCTGGATTAGGATAGATAGAAAATTGAACGACCTGTTTTTGGATGTTGGCTGTACCAAGAGGCAAATTGGAGAGTTTAAATAATCCAAAATCGCCCGACCCATAGCTGCCATAAAAATATAACTCGTTATTAAGCAATTGAAAATAAATTTGTTCGGCTGTGGTATACGTGTTTACCGTATATTTAATTTTTGAGGTGCCGCCGGGTGTGCCGTTGCTTAACCAGATATCCGTTAAATTATTATTTTCTTTTGCTACTGCCACGCCGTAACTGCCAACATAAGCTATGGTTTCATCCACCACCGCATTATTAAAGCCATGTGTGGTTCCCGGAATCGCATCCATCATCAAAGTAACCGAATTTGTGACCGGTGAGTACGAAAACAGTTCGTAACCACAGGTATTAATATTGGTTGCCGAAAAATACAAATTTGAGCCTGAAGAACAAAATCCAAATGGTAAGGAACTGTTGGTGCCCGGTGAAATATCGGCAACTAAACTGGTGCCGGCAGCAGTGCCATCGGTTACATACAGCTCTCTTGCAACAGCAGGCCCTTCGGCACTAAAATAAAGTTTGTTATTAAATTCGTAAAAGCTATTTGGACTGGAACCGGTATTTCCCGGAATGATATCTTTTAACATCACTGTTCCTGCATTTGTTCCATCGGTTTCCCAAAGCTCTTTACCACCCGAGGCCGAACCTGCATTTGCTCCAAAATAAATTTTACCGTTTAATTTTTTTAAACTCTGAGGTTGCGAACCGGTTGCGCCGGCATATATGTCTTTAAACAATACTGTGCCTGCGGCAGTTCCATCGGTAACCCACAATTCTTCGCCATTTGCTCCGTCGTTGGCACTAAAATAAAGTTTATTATTAAGCACTTCAAAATTGGCAGGATTGCTGGTGGCAGAACCCGGATTGATGTCTTTTAATAGCTGGGTGCCTGTAATGGTTCCATCGCTCACCCACAGTTCGTCGCCGTTGGCTGTGGTAGAGTTAACAAAGTAAAACCTGCCATTCATTTCAATACTATTAAAATTCAGAATCTGAAATGTTGGGTATTTACACAATGCAAACGTGCCGTTACTTGTTCCATCGGTTACAAATAACGAATCACCAAAAACGGTAGTACCCATTCTAAAAAACACTTTACCAATGGCATTTTTAAAAAAACGCGGATCGCTGCCACTTGAACCCGGTTTAAGGTCCTTTAATAAAATGGTGCCGGAGGCTGTACCATCCGACGAAAACAATTCATTACCGCTGCTGCTTTGGTAGCCTTGCAAAATAATTTTATT
>JADLED010000087.1 GCA_020846335.1 Bacteroidia bacterium | reverse complement strand
GGAAACAATTCGGACGATACATATTCCTGTTGTTTCTTTGGCAAAGTAATACTTAATGCCTTTTTAATCGGATTATTAAAATAGGCATCGCTGTACCGAAAAACATATTCATTGTTTCTGCGTGATAGCGTACCGGCAGGTTCATTATTTATATATACTATTCCCGAATTGGTCATTATTTAGTTTGAATGCTGAGTTGTATCTCCAGGCCTAATACATCGGCCAATTTGGAAAGTGTACCTATGGAAGGATTACCATATCCACTTTCTACCTGAAGGACAGTTCGTAAACTAACACCTGAGAGCTCTGATAAATCCTTTTGTTGCAAGTGCAAAACATTCCGCCTTTCTTTTATTTGGAGACCTATTTTTTTTATAGCCATGTGTATATTAATACGCTTTTGTTTACAAATATACAAATTAATCTTTTAATTACATACAAAAACGCATTATAATGAACATGACAGAACATTTTGGAACGTTCTAGAACACAATAGAACGCAATAATGCAGTATAATGCACATTGGCATTAAAAAAGATAGAATAATGCTTTATGAATAAACGAATGTGCAGTATAATGCATAATTTACCGTTTTAAATCACCATCAACCCATTTTAATTGGGTATAATACCCTCTTTAAAACTTTAATCCTCCAACATAAAAATGGCTTCGCCAAATTCGTTAATGGCCTTGTTGTTTTTTTGTTGACGGGCTTTTTCCAATCCGGTTTTGTAAAAATTCAAAGCTTCGGTGTTTTTAGCCTGGGCTTCAAACAATTTTCCGAGTTGGTAATACACCGCAATGTAATTTTCATCCAGCGCCACCACTTTTTTAAACTGAGTTTCAGCTAAAAAATAATTGTGCGAATCCACAATGTACTCCATACCCAAAGCGTAGTTTAAAAAAACATCGTTGGGTTCAGATAATAAAAGTTCGGTAATTTGTTTTATGCGGCTTTCGTTGGCCATGTTATCAGGCAGAAGTAAATTGCTTGAGGAAACGCACATCGTTTTCAAAAAACAAACGCAAGTCCTTAACCTGATATTTTAACATGGTAATACGCTCAATGCCCATACCAAAGGCAAAGCCACGGTATTTTTTTTCGTCAATGCCGCAGTTAATCAACACCTGAGGATCCACCATGCCGCAGCCTAATATTTCCACCCAGCCTGTGTATTTACACACATTGCAACCCTTGCCTTTGCAAATCGTGCAGCTAATGTCCATTTCGGCACTCGGTTCGGTAAAAGGAAAATAACTTGGACGCAAACGGATTTTGGTATCTGCCCCAAACATTTCTTTGGTAAAATGTGCGAGCGTTTGTTTTAAATCGGCAAAAGAAACTTTTTCGTCAATGTACAAACCTTCCACCTGATGAAACTGGCAATGCGCGCGGGCACTGATGGCTTCGTTGCGGTAAACACGACCCGGAGAAACGGTGCGGATGGGCGGTTTTTGTTGTTGCATAATGTGAACCTGCACACTGGATGTTTGTGTACGCAACACCATTTCAGGATTAAGGTTCACATAAAAAGTGTCCTGCATGTCGCGCGCCGGATGATTTTCGGGTGTGTTGAGTGCGGAAAAATTATGCCAGTCGTCCTCAATTTCTTTTCCATCGCTTACTGTAAATCCAATGGAAGAAAAAATTTCGATGATTTGATTTTTAACTAAAGTAAGTGGATGACGGCTGCCGGCCTGAGCCACAGGCAAACCTGGTAAAGTTAAATCCACGGCTTTTCCGGTATCCTGGTGCCGGGCTTCGTAGGCCTCTTTAAGTTCGTTTATTTTTTCTTCAGCCTTTGTGCGTAAATGATTTAGTTTCTGACCAATTTCTTTTTTTAGTTCGTTGGGCACGGTTCTAAATTCATCAAACAAGGTGCTTACCTCGCCCTTTTTGCTGAGCCATTTAAAGCGGTACTCTTCCACCTGTTCTTTGGTTCCTGCGGCAAGGGTTTCCACTTCCTGTAATAATTTATTTATTCTTTCCTGCATAAATCAGGCATTAAAAATACGCAAATTTTTCGGGTCTTAGCTGGTGATATAATCGGGTGTAAACCAAATTTCCTTGTTTGGGCGCCTGCCTGTGCCTGCAGGGTTTATTTGCGAAGCAGGCACAGGCATCGGGCTTTACGCTACAATCTTTTTGGACCGGCAGGCAGGCGCTGCTCACGCCTTGGCGTGACCATGGCGCGGGCAGCTCGTAAAAAGTAAGTCTATAAATCTGAAATTTGGTTTACACCTTATCCAACCTTTTTCGCTGCAAAAGTGCAACATTTTCAACGTGTGCCGTTTGCGGAAACATATCCACCGGCTGAACTTTTATAATATCATAATCGTTTTGCATCAGCGCCAAATCCCGCGCCTGTGTGGCCGGATTGCAACTCACATACACCACTTTTTCGGGCGCAGCATTTAAAATAACACGCACCACATCCTCGTGCATCCCGGCGCGGGGCGGGTCGGTAATTATCACATCGGGTTTGCCGTGTTGGCGAATGAATTCATCATTCAACACATCTTTCATATCGCCGGCAAAAAAATGCGTGTTGCCAATGTTATTTGTTTTCGAATTTTCCTTCGCGTCCTTAATCGCGTCTTCCACATATTCTATTCCCACCACTTTTTTTGCCTTACTGGCCACAAAGTTGGCAATGGTGCCGGTGCCGGTGTATAAATCGTAAACGGTTTCATTGCCCGTTAAGCCGGCAAAATCGCGGGTTATTTTATACAACTCGTAAGCCTGATCGGAATTGGTTTGATAAAAAGATTTGGCACTTATTTTAAATTTAAGACCTTCCATTTCTTCCACAATGTGGTCGCGGCCATAAAACGTGCTTAACTCCAAACCAAAAAGTGTATCGTTGCCTTTGTTGTTATGCACGTATTGCAAAGATGTAATAGTTGGAAATTTTTCTATTAGGAAATGCAATAACTCCATTACTTCTTTTTCAAGCCATTCAAACACCATCAACACCACCATTATTTCGCCGGTGCTGGTGGTACGTATCATCACGGTTCTTAAAAGACCGGATTTATTTTTCACATCAAAAAATGTGAGTTTGTTTTTTAAAGCATATTCTTTTATGGCGTTGCGAATGCTGTTGCTGGGTTCGGGTTGCAGGTGGCAATGTTGTATGTCGAGAATTTTATCAAACATGCCCGGAATGTGAAATCCAAGCGCATCTTTATTTTCGATTTCTTCTGCCGACTTCATTTGCTCTGTTGTGAGCCATTTTTTGTTTGAGAAGGAAAACTCCAGTTTGTTGCGGTAATAGTATTCATCCTTGTTTGCAAGAATTGGTTTTATTTCCTGAAACTGCAGTTTGCCAATGCGGGTAAATGCATCGTAAACGTATTTGTGTTTAAAATTGAGTTGCGACAAATAGCTCAGATTTTGCCATTTACAGCCGCCACAGGTGCCAAAATGTTTGCAAACCGGCTCGGTGCGTTGGGGCGAAAGCCGAATTATTTTATCCACGCGTCCTTCGGCAAAATTGTTCTTTTTTCGATGCACCATTACGTCCACTACATCGCCGGGCACTGCGCCGTCAATAAACACCACCATGCCTTCGTGACGGGCAATGGCTTTGCCTTCGGTGCTGATGTCCACCACTTCCAGATTTTCGAGAACAAAGTTTTTTTTAATTTTTGACATACTATTTTGATTCGCGTTTCTTGATATTTTTCTTTCTGAATTTCTTTTTCGGATGTTGTCTTGTATCCCAAAACAGAAGAATATCAACGCTATTTGTTTTGGTTTTATAAAGTAAAAGATTGTGTGGTGTAATTAAAGCTTCCCTAATTCCCTTTACACCTGAAGGTCGGAACATGTTAGGATTTTGAGCAATGTAACGTATCACCCTATCGGTAGAATTCACAAAATATTCGATTTCTTTTGGTGTCCAGTTTTCTTCCAAATAATTCATCACTCTTTCAAAAGTAGAGAGAGCCTCGCCTGTCCACCTTATTTCTTTAGCCATTTTTTGTAAGGCTTCATGGCATCGGCATGTGAAATAGTTTCGCCTTTTTGGGATTGTTTAAGCGATTTGTTAACCGATAATTTAATTTCAGGAGGCAATTGTTGCCACCAATCTTCTGATTGGGTTAAAAAAACCGCTTGAATATGGTTAAGGATGGCTGTATCATTCGTGTCCATTAACTGTCGGGCTAACTTTAATTTTGTTGAAGAAAGGCTCATAGCTACATCGAAGGTACTATTTTTATGCAGAACTATCAAAAGCTGTTACAGTTTTAACTTGTGGCCGCAGGCAATGAAAACCGCTACCAGAGGCCGAATCCAAACAAAAATTCTTTAAAATTGATTTTTTTAAGCGGGATAAGTTTTATTTTTTTTGAACTGTTTTTTTGAAAGAAACCGTTAAAAAACCAATACCTTTGCCCGATGGCTCGTTTTTTTCTAACACTTTCTTACAACGGTGGTTCTTTTAATGGCTGGCAGGTGCAGGAAAATACACCCAACACGGTGCAACAGGTATTGGAAGAAAAACTCTCAATGCTATTAAAAGAAAAAATTGAAGTGATGGGTTGTGGGAGAACGGATGCGGGTGTGAATGCCAAAAATTTTGTGGCGCATTTCGATAGTAACTGCATTGATTTAATTTCGAACAAAGAGCACTGGATTTATAAATTCAACAACGTGTTGCCACCTACTATTAGTATTCAGAACATTGAAGCTGTAAAAGATACTGCCCATGCTCGTTTCGACGCTAAAAGCAGAGTGTATTATTATTACCTCAGCCAACAAAAAAATCCGTTTCGTGATGTGTTTACCTATTACGTGTATGGCGATGTGGATTTTGAGCTGATGAACCGTGCTGCTGCCGTTTTGCTGGACCACACTGATTTTACAAGTTTTAGTAAAGCACACACACAAACCAAAACCAACAATTGTAAAATTTCCAAAGCTGTGTGGCAACCTTGCGGACCTAACGAGTGGCGGTTTACCATTAAAGCCGATCGCTTTTTACGCGGCATGGTAAGAGCCATTGTAGGCACCTTGCTTTTGGTGGGAAGAAACAAAATTACCATCGACGATTTTAAAAAAATTATTGAAGCCAAAGACCGCAAAGTAGCCGGCAGCAATGCTCCTGCCAACGCGCTTTTTTTAAGTGGCATCCACTATCCTAAAGATATTTACCTTGGCTGAAGAACAAAAATATAAAAGCATCAATACCGGCCTTATCCGGCGCATATTAAGCTATACCGCGGCCTACAAGCCCCTGTTTTACACCTCGGTTTTTCTCACCCTGCTGCTTTCGTCGCTGGCCATTGTGCGGCCACTGCTTATTTTGCAGGGACTTAATAAATATGTCGAAAAGGAAAAAAGTATTGAGGGATTATACACCACCTGTTTTTACATTTTGTGTGTTCTCTTAACAGAGGCCATTTGTCAGGTGATCAATATGCGCATTACCAATCTGCTGGGGCAAAACATTGTTCGCGACCTTCGTAACCAGGTTTACAAACACATCCTGCATTTAAAAAACACGTATTTTGATAACACGCCTGTTGGAACCCTTGTAACAAGAGCCATTTCGGACATTGAAAGTCTGAGTGATGTGTTTGCACAGGGTTTTATCGTGATCATGGGCGATTTGGTAATGCTGATTATTTTTGTGGTGGTAATGTTTGCCAAAAACTGGGTGCTCACTTTATTGGCACTCAGCACAATTCCAATGTTGTTTGTTGCCACGGCTTTGTTTAAAAAGGGGGTTAAGAAAACATTTACGCTTGTTCGCAATGCTGTGTCGGCGCTTAATACCTTTACTCAGGAACACATTACAGGCATGAAGCTGGTTCAGTTGTTTAACCGAGAAGAGCAGGAGTTTGAAAAGTTTAAAGAAATAAATGCGCAACACCGCATTGCCAATATAAAATCCATTTTTTATTACTCAGTGTTTTTTCCGGTGGTTGAAATCCTCTCAAGCATTTCTATTGCTTTGGTTATCTGGTTTTCGGGTGTTAATGCCAATACCTACCATATTGGTCTTGGCGAAATTACTTTCTTTCTCATGATGATAAACATGTTGTTCCGCCCAATCCGCATGTTGGCCGACCGCCTAAACACCCTGCAAATGGGCATGGTTTCGGCCGAACGCGTTTTTAAAGTGTTAGACACCAACGAGAAAATTAACGACAGCGGCCGCATTGTTTTTGAAAGTGTTAAACAAAATATAGAATTCAAAAATGTATGGTTTGCGTATAAAGACGAGCATTTTGTACTCAAAGATGTTTCCTTTAAGATTCCTGCCGGGCAAACTGTGGCCCTGGTGGGCGCTACCGGCGCGGGTAAATCAACCATTATTAATTTACTCAGCCGTTTTTACGAATACAATAAAGGTTCTGTTTCAATTGATGATACGGAAATCAGAGATTTTGATTTAAGCACACTACGTAAAAACACAGGTGTGGTGTTGCAGGATGTGTATTTATTTAACGACAGTATTTTAAATAACATCACGCTCAACAATCCAGAAATAAAATCAGAAGATGTGATTGAAGCCACACGGCAAATTGGTTTATACGATTACATTCTTTCGTTGCCGGGAGGGTTTAATTATCAGGTAACCGAACGTGGGCAAAGCCTTTCTGCGGGTCAACGACAGCTCATTGCTTTTATAAGGGCTTTTGTTTATAAGCCTTCCATTTTTATTCTGGATGAGGCCACAGCCACTATTGATACTCAAACGGAAATGCTGATTCAACTCGCAGTAGAAAAAATTTCGGAAGGAAGAACTTCCATTATCATTGCACACCGTCTATCTACGATTAAACATGTGAACCGAATCTTAGTTTTTGACAAAGGTGAAGTAATTGAAGAAGGCAGTATGGCAGAATTGTTGCAGCGCGACAGCCGTTTTAAAAAATTGTACGAATTGCAAAATGGCATGGAAGTGTGATAACTTAGAATGCTAACAAAAGAATATTGAAATAAATTATGCCCAGTAAACAGGAAAAATTTGCAGACTTTGAAACCTTTACCAATTGTTTAAGTTTTGGTTTCGATACCATTCCGCAGGGTTTTGCCTTGAAAGGAAAATGGCGTGAACTCCAACTTAAAAATGAAAATCCGGTGGTGCTTGAACTTGGCTGTGGTCGTGGTGAATACACTGTTGGGCTGGCCGAAGAGCATCCTGACAAAAACTACATTGGTGTGGATGTGAAAGGCAACCGCATTTGGACCGGAGCAAAACATGCCATTGACAACAAACTCAATAATGTCGCTTTTATACGTACCCGCATTGATTTTATTGATCATTGTTTTGGTACCAACGAAGTGGACGAAATCTGGATTACCTTCCCCGACCCGCAACCACAAAAGACCCGTGAACGTAAACGCTTAACACACACATTGTTTTTGAACCGCTATAAAAAGTTTTTGAAACCCGGTGGCCTCATTCATCTTAAAACCGACAGCACCAGCCTTTACGAATACACCTTGGAAGTTATTGAAAAGAATAATTTACAACTTATCTGGCACACCAATAATTTGTATCAAAATTGTCCGGCTGACAGGCAGGAATTGATTAAAATAAAAACTTACTACGAAAAACTCTTTACCGATAAGGGTGAAGACGTGAAGTACATTCAGTTTAGGTTGGCTTAGAAATTCTTGTTATTTCAAAAACACTTTTACTTTGTTTGTATGAACAGTCATGCTAAAGGGAGTACTTCCCTTCATTTCACCGTCGATGTTGGTAATGTTTTGTGAGCTGGTTGTCACTTTTAATTTGGAGGTTTGAATGTAGGTCAACACATCGGCACCAATGTGTGTTCCCTTAAATATTTTTGGGAATAATTTTAACAGTTTCCAAACCGAACAGGCTTCAACCATCAATACATCAAATTTTCCATCGTTTAATCGGGCATTTGGTGCCATCATCATGCCTTTGCCGGTGTAGCGGGTATTGCAGGCCAACACAAAGGAATAAACGCCTTCTTTTAAACCTTCGTCTGTTTCGATGCTTATAGTTGTTTTTGGGTTGGCCAATAGTTTTATTACCGAAGCCACGTTGTAGCGGGCTCCACCCAAAAAGCGCATTTTCTCGGCCAATTGATTTATTTCGGCCACCAAACCACAACCTAAAATATTAAAGGACCACAGCCGTTTATCGGGAAAATTTACTTCGGCAATGTCAATAAAACTGGAAGTGTTTTTTGTAATACAATTCAGTGTTTCCTCAATTGTGGAGCAACCAATGTCGAAATTAAAGGCATTTCCTGTGCCGCATGGAAATAAGGCCACCGGTGGTAAAAGTGCCGGGTTTTGTTCCAAAGCGGCGTTTAAAAATTCGTGCATACTGCCATCGCCGCCAATTATGCCAATGCCATGGTAGGTATTCAGTTCGCAGTCTTTGATAAATTCCTTAAGGTGCAAAATGCTTTCGCTGATAAAGAGTTCGGCTTTAAAGCCATTGGTATTCAGCCACTGCAAAATGTGTTGCGCAGTTTTCTCTCCGTTTTTTTGACCGGAATATGGATTAGCCACCAACAAAAACCCTTTTGACATGAAAACAAAATGCAACTATTTTTTTAATTCCGCAAAAATTCTACCCAATTCGTAATTATTTGGCACTTTATTTTTAAAGATTATCTGCCTAAATTGCCAAAACATTATTCGCTAAAAAGGGAGTGACCAACACCAAAACATATTTTGAGAACCTAGATGGACTGCGGTTTCTGGCATTTCTGGCCGTGTTTGTAGCGCATGTGTTTGATTTTTCAGGATTCAAGCCTGCCTCTGAAAAAAGCCAACATTTGATCGAACATTTTTTTCTTCACGGTGATTTGGGCGTAAGTTTCTTTTTTGTGCTGAGTGGTTTTTTAATCACCTATTTATTGTTGCAGGAAAAAAACACTTCCAATAAAATATCTATTCCAAAATTTTATATGCGAAGGGTGTTGCGCATCTGGCCGGTTTATTTTTTAACCATTGGCATGGGCTTTTGGCTCATTCCACAATTATTTTCTAGTGCCGATTCGGCCTTGTTGCCATTTAATATTAATGCCCCATCCGAACGGTTACCTTGGTATTTGTGTTTTGCAGCCAATTTCGACATCATTGCCAATGGTCCCGGTTTTTTAATTGTTTCGGTGCTTTGGTCGGTTTCGGTGGAGGAACAGTTTTATTTGCTTTGGCCACTCCTCAATAGAATAGCGTCGCGCCGGACATTATCGGTTTTTATTTTATTGGTTGTAGCCATTTCGTTTTATTACCGTTGGGATATTTATCTGAACTCATACAAGGTTAAGTACGCCACATTTTCGGTTATGAACGATTTAGCTATTGGAAGTTTAACGGGTACATTGTGCTTTTACTCAAACGGTTTTCGAAACTATTTTATTCATGTAAAAAAAGGCAGCATTGTGCTGGTGTATGTGATTTTGTTTTCGGTGATTCCCGCACGGCTGTTTATGTTTACCTTACCCGAAAATTACTGTCATTTTTTAATTGCCCTAGAACCTGTTGTTTTTTCAGTGTTGTTTGCTTTTATCATAATGGAACAAAATTATTCCAACAATTCTCTCTTTAAACTATTTCGGCTAAAACCACTGAATTATCTGGGAAAGATTTCTTATGGATTATATTCTTACCACATCATTTGTCTGTTTTTAACCGGCTTTGTTTTTCGTTACTTTTTTCAGGATGCCATAAAAAGCAGTATCCCACTCTTTATTTTTCAATTTATGGTTTCGTTGGCTATGAGTATTCTTTTCAGCAGCCTTTCTTATTCTTATTTTGAAAGACTTTTTTTGAACATTAAAAAAAGGTTTGAAATTCACTAGAAGCATGCGCCCAATCCATCTAAATCTACCACTTATAAATCAAAAGCGACTACTTATACAAAGCACTTTTATTTTTGCAGGAACAATTCTTTACTGTGAGTCAATAAACAATAAATAAGGGCAAAACACTCGTCTTTCATGAAGCTAACCTAAGCTTTTTCATGTATTGTGTGTAATTTTTCAGACGATTGTAATTTGCCAAAGCAAGAGAAAAATAAAAAGGGCTGCTGACTGGGCGGCTCTTTTTTATTTATAGTTACAAGTAAAAACGCTTTATATAGGTCGAATCATAGGCTATTCTCTTTTTTCCGGGAAGCTTCTCCTGAGAATTAATTTTTAAAAGAATTGGGGCACATTGTAACACTCGTTAAATTGTGTAAATTCAAATCGTTAAATCGGGGATGCATGTTTTTTTTTCTGTCAAAACTAATCGGGTTTGTTTTTTCGCCAATTGTTTGGATAGTGGCCTTGTTGCTTTACTCATTCAAAACAAAGATTGAAACCCGTGCCAGAAAACTGCGCATCACAGCCCTGTCGGCTTTATATTTATGTTGCAATTCCTTTTTTGTTGACGAGTGTTTCAGATTGTGGGAACCCGTAACTCCCGATTACGATTTAATGACTACCAAATACCAGGGGGCCATTGTTTTAGGTGGAATTGGTGACATAGACCTGCGATTGGAAAAAATAAATTTTGGTTACAGTGGCGACCGTCTTTTTCAAACTTTACCTCTTTATCACAAGGGACGTATTCAGAAAATTATTTTTACCGGAGGTTCGGGAAGCATTGAGTTTCCTGAGAAGAAGGAAGGAATTTATGTGAAAAAGTATTTAAGAGACATTGGCATTGCCGACAGCGCCATGGTAATTGAAAAGCAGAGTCGCAATACCTATGAGAATGCAGTGTTCACAAAAAAAATTCTGGATAGTTTGCATCTGGAAGGTCCCTTTTTACTGGTAACATCGGGCTACCACATGCCACGCTCCATGGCCATTTTTAAAAAAGCGGGGTATAAGAACATCTATCCCTATGTTACCAATCGTTCCAGCGGCATTCGCCGTTTTACCTTTGATCATCTGTTTATTCCAAACCCCGGCTCAATGTTTGCACTTGATTTTTTAATACACGAGTGGGTGGGTTTTGCAATCTACAAACTCAAAGGTTATGCTTAATTTTAAAGAAGACTTTCTACAATTCATTTGGAAAAATAAATTATTGTTGCCACTGCCACTTGTAAGTGTTTCAGGCAAAGCCATTCAGCTCATAAGAACCGGTGAACTTAATACCGATTCGGGACCCGATTTTTTTAATGCGGCCATTTCTTTGGATGGTCTTCAACTGGTTGGAAATATTGAAGTTCATCTTTACACCGGCGATTGGTTAAAACACAAACATCAACTGGACCGTAATTACGATAACATTATTTTACACGTTGTGTACGAACATAATTTACAATTAAAACAGAATACAGAGCACAATGTGGAAGTATTGGAACTTAAACCACTTATTTCTCAAAATATAATTGAGGCATATCGTCAACTTTCGGGGAATAAAAACAGATTGCCCTGCGCAAAACAATTGCCAATTATTAATGAGTTAAAATTTACGGCATGGCTCCAACGCATGCAGATAGAGCGTTTGGAGAGCAAAGTGGAACGGATTTCAGAAATTTTTAAATCGTCGGGAAACAATTACACCCAAACATTTTACACCTTATTGTTGCGAAGTTTTGGTTCTAAAGTAAATGCCTTGCCTTTTGAACTGTTAGCAGGGCAACTGCCTTTAACTATTTTGCTAAAACACGCTGATAATTTAATGCAATTGGAAGCGCTGTTATTGGGTACAGCGGGCCTACTTGAAATGCAGTACAGCCATTCTTATGTGAATTTATTGCAAAATGAATACGAGTTTTTAAAACAGAAATACAATTTAATTTCATTGCAAAAAGAACTGTTTAAGTTTTCGCGTATGCGTCCGGCAAATTTTCCCGACCACAAACTCATGCAATTTGCGGCCTTGGTAAATCAAAGCCCGGAATTATTTTTGCGGCCGGAACAATTTAATAATTACGAAAGCCTGTTTACAAAATTTAAAATTCAAGTTTCGGACTACGGGGCCAGTCATTACAAGCTGGACGGAAAATCTTTAAACAAATCTCTGAAAGCCGGAACTGCCTCTATTGAAAATGCCATGATAAATGTGTTTGCGCCTTTCTTTTTTTTCTATGCCAAAAAAACGGGTAAGGAGGAATTTGTAAGCCTTGCCTTAAATCTTTTGGAGAAATGTAAGTTTGAAAACAATGTTAAAACAAAATTATTTGCTGGCAGGCAGGAACTTTTAAAATCGGCCGGAGACAGCCAGGGGCTTATTCATTTGTTTGACAACTATTGTGTTGCTAAAAAGTGCCTGAATTGCGGACTTGGCACGGCTATTCTAAATCGGGCTTAATTGGCATTAAATCACTTTTGTTGGCAACAAACTTATTAATATCTTTAATGTATGATTAATAACATCCGACAATGGTTCGAAGCACGTGCTTTTGGTGTTTGCCAATGGTGGGGGAATAAATTAGGCATTAACACAACTACTGTGCGGATGTATTTTATTTATCTTTCTTTTTTTACTTTCGGAAGTCCAATCATCATTTATTTTATCATGGCCTTTATCCTTGAGCATAAAAATTATTTCAAACCTTTTTACACCCGCAAACGCCCGAGTGTTTGGGACATTGATTAATTCTTTTTAAAGGGAATTTAAATAAGGATCATCCGCCAATCGCAATCATGCTGCGGTTTTTCTGATTCAAATCTGAATTTGATAAATCTTCAAAGGTATCCATGCCTCCGCGAACTGATTTTTTGTTCCACACACTTTCATAAATCAACGGTTTTATATCAGCACCGTTTCTCAGAGCTCCCAGTAAATCCGTTTCGTTTTGCGAAAATAAACAGTTTTTTAGTTTGCCGTCGGCAGTTAATCGCAAACGGTTGCAGGTATCACAAAATGGATTGGTAACGGAGGAAATAATGGCGAAGGTTCCTTTGTAGCCTTCAATGCGGTAGCTTTTAGAAGTATCGTTTTTTTTATCTTCGAGTTTTATCACCTTTCCCGGAAAATAAAGATTTACACGCTCCATCATTTCCTTGTAAGAAAGGCCTTTGTTCCAATCCCATTTGTTGCCGTTAAATGGCATAAATTCAATAAAACGAAAATGGATGTTATGGTTTTTGGTAAAGTTAATGAAGTCCATAATTTCATGGTCATTTACTCCTTTCATAATCACCGCATTTAGTTTTACATGAAAGTTTTCCTTAAGAAGTGTATGTATGTTCGACATTACTTTTTGAAACTCCTGCCTTCTGGTAACCGAATTAAATTTTTCTTCGTTGAGCGAATCCAAGCTAATGTTTACCGAACGAATTTTGGCGGATTTAAAGGTTTCCAAAAATTTATCCACCAAAATACCATTGGTTGAAATGGCTAATTGAACACCTAGTTTTGAAAGGCCTTCGATGATTTCCTTTGCATCATTTCTCACTAAAGGTTCGCCTCCGGTTAAACGTATTTTATTAACACCTAAATCAACAAAATGAGTGGCCAGTTGAATAACTTCCTGAGTAGTCATGAACTGCGATTTTGGTCTCAGAACAATGCCTTGCTCCGGCATGCAATACACACAACGCAAATTACAGCGCTCGGTTAACGAAATCCGCAGATAATCATGAACACGGCCAAATTGGTCGGTGAGAGAAATATGTTCTTTTGCGTTCATTGTGGTTTATCAATTTGCTCTATCCAGCGGTCAATACGGTCAAGTATTTTGGTCATTAAGGAATCTATTACTAATTGGATGTCATTTGGAGTTATGCTCTGATGATACAGTTTTTTTATAATTGGTTTTTCGTTATAATTATCTATTCCTAATGAGTACGAGAAAGATTCCATCATAAAAACTAATGAAAAGTATTCATTATAGCTTATGGTTCCGGATTTTTTGAAACCTTCCAGCTTATAAGAAAAACTAAGTTTTTGAAGGGCTCGGAGGTTGTTATCAATTTTCCAAAACGTTTCCACATCAGAAATGCTGTTTATTATTTGATTATCACATATCCAACTAACGTGTTGCGAAAAGAATACATCCTGAAATTCAGATTGCATTTTTAAAATAATTCTCAGGTACAAAGGTTTTAATCCGTTTTGAAATAAATCCTGCAATATTTGATACGTTGCGGGCGTTTGAATTTCGTCTGATTTCAGGTTGCGCAATTTTTCTTTCACTGCTTTTAATCGTTCGTCAACCGGATTTTGATATTGTTCAATCTCCTCATCCAGTTTTTGTTCAATTTCTTCAATGCTTGGCAATTCTCCTTTTATGTCTTCAGGCAGTATTTCTGCAATTTTGTATTCGGCTATGCCAATGGGTTTGCTGGTATCGCGAAGGGCGTATTCGGCCACTATTTTGTTTTTCGTTTTGCAGAGTATCAGGCCAATGGCAGGTTGGTCAAATTCACCTTTTAAAGTATCATCAGCCAATCCAAGGTACAGATTCATTTTGCTCACAAACTCCGGTTCAAACTCTCCAATTTTTAATTCAATGATTATGTGACGACGAAGTTTTGTGTTGTAAAATAAAAGATCAATAAAAAATTCTTTACCACCGGCTTCAAATTTGCGTTGCCTTCCCATAAAAGCAAAACCATCACCTAATTCCAAAAGAAGGTTTGTAATGTGACTTATTAGTGCGTTTTCCAAATCCTTTTCTTTGGCCTCTTCTCCCAACATTATAAAATCAAGTTGGTAGGGGTCTTTAAAAAGTTGCTTGGTCAGTTCACTTTGGTAATTCGGTAATGTGTTATTAAAATTATGAGTGAGGGCGCCTTGTCGTTTATGCAAACCACTTTCAATTTGATGCGCTAAAATGTTTCGACTCCAGGCATTTTTTACACATTCTTTTATATAGAATGCACGAACATCCTGAGTTTTAAGTTTGTCGAGTATAAGCTGATGATGGCCCCATGGCAATTGCGCAGCAAGCTGCTGCGTAATTATAAGTAACTGATTATTAGTTTGTTCATTTTGCGCATCAGCTTGCTGCGTAAATTCTAAATTTGGGTACGCTTCTGCAAAGGTTTGCATATACACTAAGTTTCTGTCAGAAAAACCTTTCATGTCAGGGAATTCCGTCTTAAGGTCGAGAGATAATTGTTTTATTATTTTGGTACCCCAACCTTGTTCTTTCTTTTGTTCTATTATAACTTTTCCAATTTGCCAATAGATGCTGAGTAGTTCTTTGTTTACCGAAAAGGAGGCGCGTTGCCGGGCCAATCTGATTTTTTCTTTCAGATTCTGAAGAATTTGGAAATATGTGTGCTGTGTTTGCAATTTTATTGAATGCAGTTAAACTACTGTTCCGCCAAGTTAACAAAAAGCAGGAACAAATAAATGCACAATCAGTGAAAATCTGAATAGGGTAAATGAAAGTGTTAAAAATAAAACCAACGCACGGTAATTAGATAGACATTGGTTATTTAGGAATTATAAGTAGTGTTACTTGTTCTTAAACTGCCCTTTACTTTTTCGAATGTTAACAGCCACTACTTTGTATTCGGGGCAGGAAGCTTCTGTATCATGTTCATCGCTGGTAATTAAATTCAGCATCACTTCCGGAAAGTGAAAGGTGGTACTTAAAATTCCCGGCTTCACTTCGTCTGTTAGTCGAGCCTTTACATCCACTTTGCCGCGGGGCGATTCAATGCACACCATGTCTCCTTCGCCGATTAAATGTTTTTGTGCATCGCTTGGGTGAATGAGTAAAACGTCCTCTGTTAAAATTTTCACATTGCCTGTGCGGCGTGTCATGGTGCCGGAGTTGTAATGTTCGAGTTCGCGGTTGGTTGTAATAATGTAAGGATATTCCTTTCCGTTTTTAAGTGTTTCGTTACTTTCCTTCCAGTCAAAATAATGGAATTTACCTTTTCCTCTTTGAAATTCGTTGATGTGTAAAATTTCAGTATCGCTTCCGTCTTTTTTCACCGGCCATTGTTTTCCGTTATCGCCTAATTCATCCCACTTCACACCGGCAAAGAAAGGTACTATTTGAGAAATTTCTTCCAGCATGGTTTCCGGTTGATATGGCGCTTGTTTAAAGCCCATGCGGTTAATCATGTCCACCAAAATTTCACCGTCAGATTTTGTGCCGGCTAATGGTTCCACCACTTTATTTACACGTTGAATTCTTCTTTCGGCATTGGTATAAGTGCCGCTCTTTTCTAAAAAAGTGGCGCCCGGTAAAACCACGTCAGCATATTTGGCCGTTTCGGTCATAAATATTTCCTGAATCACCAACAGTTCCAGATTTTCCATGGCGGCAATTACCTTGTTGGTATTAGGGTCGGTTTGCACTACGTCTTCACCCATTAACCAAAGTGCTTTCAACTTTCCATCAATGGAAGCTTCAAACATTTCGGGAATACGTAAGCCTTTGCCCAATGGAATTTTAGTGCCGTAAAATGTTTCGTAGTGTTTATTAATTTCAGGATCGTAAGAGCTCATGTAACCTGCACCCTGATGCGGCTGGCAACCCATATCGGCAGCACCCTGCACATTGTTTTGACCACGCAATGGATTAACTCCCACTCCGCGGCGACCAATGTTACCGGTAATCATGGCAAGGTCAGAAATCAACATAACGGTAAAAGAACCCTGAGTGTGTTCCGTTACACCCAGTCCGTGAAACGACATGGCGTTTGGCGCTTTGGCATAAGCCATGGCAGCTTCACGTACCAATGCTTTTTCAACACCGGTAATTTTTTCAAGCTCATTAATATCAAGCTTTAAGATATGCTCACAAAACTCGGCATAACCTTCGGTGCGTTGTTCAATAAATTCTTTGGCTTCCAGTTTTTCAGTGATGATGTAATAGAGCATCATATTGAGCAATGCCACATTTGTGCCCGGTTTTAATTGCAGATGGTAAGTGGCGTACCGCGCCAGTTCTGTTCGGCGAGGGTCAATCACAATGGTGGGTTTGCCTTTCATAAAAAACTGCTTGATTTTTGCACCGGTTACAGGATGCGCATCAGTTGGGTTAGCACCTATTACCATGATGCAATCAGTGTATTGAATGTCTACTACCGAATTAGTGGCGGCACCGGTTCCAAACGAACGTTGCATGCCCAAAGCTGTTGGTGAGTGGCACACACGGGCACAACAATCAATGTTATTGGTTCCTATTACGGCACGAATAAATTTCTGCATTAAGTAATTTTCTTCGTTGGTACAACGTGCAGATGAAATACCCGCAATGGAATCAGGACCGTGTTTCTCCTTAATGGCCGTAAGTTTATCTGCTAAAAAATCATAGGCTTCATCCCATGTTGCAGCAACCAACTCGCCGTTTTTACGAATGAGTGGGGTCTTAATTCTGTCGGGATGATTGTAAAACGAAAATGCAAAACGTCCTTTTAAACAGGTGTGCCCCTGATTCACCTCCGCATCGTAAGGTGCCTGAATGGATTTTACTTTTCCACTCACCACCGACACTTCCAGATTACAACCCACACCACAATAGGTACATACGGTTCTTACTTTTTTATCGGCAACAATAGATTTGGATTCGAACACATCTGAAATGGCCGATGTCGGGCAGGCCTGCGCACAAGCTCCGCAACTCACACAATCGGATTCAAAAAACGACTTGTTGTCGCTCTTTACAATGTGGCTGTCAAATCCGCGACCTGCCATGGTAAGCACCATTTCTCCCTGTACTTCGTCACAAGCTCTTACACAACGAAAGCAATTAATGCATTTCGAAAAATCGGAAGTCATGTAGGGATGACTCAAATCTTTTTTACGATCAAGATGATTTTTTCCTTCGGGATAACGTACGTCCCTCACGCCTACCTTAGCAGCAACGCTTTGCAATTCGCAGTTATTGTTTACTTCGCAGGTAAGGCAATCGAGCGGATGATCGGTTAAAACCAATTCCACTATGTTTTTACGTAATTTAACTATGCGATCGCTGTGCGTATAAATATAGGAATTTGGAATAACCGGTGTGTGACAGGAGGCCTGAGCCTTTGAAGGACCATTGGCTACCAAGGCAACATCCACACTGCATACTCGGCACGAACCAAATGGATCGAGGTTAGGCGCGTCGCAAAGCGTTGGTACAAAATCCTTTCCTAAATGACGCCTCACAAAACTTAAAATAGTTTCGCCTTTTTCAATGGTATAAAGTTTGTCATTAATGTAAGCTGATAATTCCATGTGTTATTACTTTTTAAAATAAGGGGCCAGTTCGTTATCAAAATATTTCAGAGCGTTTTTAATTGGTAGTGGCAAACCGCCGCCCAGTGCGCAGAGCGATCCGGCTTCCATGGTGTCCAACAAATCTTTCATGAGTTCCATGTCCATTTTATAATCGGCTGTTTGCGCTTTGGCCACCATTTCGTATCCACGGGTGGAACCCAAACGGCAGGGGAAACATTTGCCACAACTTTCGTGAGCTGTAAATTTAAAAAGATGCTCAATGTATTTTATCAAAGGGTATTCTTCCGGTATGCAAACAACAGATGCGTGTCCTAACAAAAATCCTTCCTTGGCAAAGGAATCAAAATCAACTGATAGGTTTTCTATTTTACTAACAGGTACCAATCCTCCTAAGGGACCGCCTATGTGCATGGCTTTAACCGGTTTTTTAAAACCACCGCCAAGTTCGTTAATAACAATAGAGAGGGGAGTGCCCATGTCGACTTCATAAATGCCGGGCTTGTTAAAGTATCCGTCTAACGACACTAATTTTGTACCTGTTGATTTAGGTGTGCCAATAGCTGCAAAGGCTTTTCCGCCATGTTGCATAATAAATGGCAAATTGGCAAGAGTCTCCACATTATTTACAACTGTTGGTTTATTAAACAAACCTTGTTGAGTAGGATAGGGTGGGCGCACACGAACTTCAGGTCTTTGTCCTTCTATTGAAGAAAGTAATGCGGTTTCTTCGCCACAAATATAGGCTCCTTGTGCTTTTACCACTTTAAAATCAAAATTAAAACCGGAGTTTAAAATGTTGATGCCTAATAAATTTTCTTTTCTTAAAGCTTCAACTGCTTCTGAAATAATTTCCACCGATTCGGGATATTCACCGCGAATATAAACTACTCCGCAATCGGCACCGGCCATGTAACCTGCCAGCATCATGCCCATAAGTAAAGCGTGAGGACGGTTTTCCATAATGTAACGGTCAGAGTATGCTCCAGGATCTCCTTCGTCGGCATTACACACAATAAATTTGGAATCTGAAACCGAATTTTTGCAGGATTCGAGTTTAAAGGCCATGGAGAAACCTGCACCACCACGTCCACGTACTCCTGAATCTTTTAATTCGCTGATCAATGCATTCGATGGTTTTTGAATGGCCGAGGTAAATATTTTGTAGTATTCTTTTATGGAAGGATATTCGGCTGTTAAAATCGCGGTGCCTTTACATCCCACGTTGTATCGCTCGGCTGTGGCAGTGTTTCCGTTTTTAATTGTTTCCAGTTGTTCAATGTCCTTACCCGAATAATTTTTACCGTTTACATGGAAGGCACTGTTTTCGTGACAGCGACCAAGGCAACACATTTCGCCAATTTCTTCAGCCTTAAAGTGTTTGCCTAATTTTTCATTAAGGTGTTTTTGTGTTCCTGCCGTCATACAAGCACTACCATTACATACATAAACTTTTTTGCCCTGATTTTCGGGACGTAAAAAATCATAGAAGGAAACGGTGCCGTACACTGTGGATTTGCCTACAAGAAATTCCTGACGCAAGGCTTCCATTTTTTCGGCATTGGGCGTGCCGGATTGAACTGCGGCCTCGCCTAATTCTTCAAACAAACTTTTGTTTTTGCCTTTGCGGCCCAGTAAGTAACTTAAATTATTCGACATGCTGATTTAATTTAACCTCTGCAGCCGGCAAAGCTATATTGCTAAAAGCCACCTGTTGAGGATTTGAATAAATAGTGAATTTGTTATTTCTGCAAAATGCCATAAGCGTAATTCCCGATTCCTGTGCATTGTCAATGGCCAGACTCGATGGCGCTGAAACTGCTGCCAAAAAAGGAATGCCGGCCATGCGTGTTTTATTTACAATTTCGTAGGAAATGCGTCCGCTTACGGTAAGGCATTTTACCCTGTGTAATAAATTATTGTTAAGTAAGTACCCAATCACCTTGTCAACTGCATTGTGACGACCGATGTCTTCCTGAAGCGTGAGCATTTCACCATCAATGGTAAATCCTCCTGCCGCATGTGTACCGCCTGAAAGTTTAAAGTCATTTTGTCCTTCGGCTACCTTTTCAAAAAGCGTTGGAACAATTTCTCCACGTAATATTTCGGTGTTTGTAAGCTTGTTGTTGCATTCATCTAAGGACGTTTTGCCGCACACGCCACAGGACGAAGCAGAAATGACGTTGCGGGTGTTGGCAAAGTCTTTTATTACCAAATCTTTGGGAACAAGCACATTTAGCGATGTAACATGTCCTTCTGAATTTTTTCCGGTGATTTGTATTTCAGGTTGAATGTTTTGGCTGGTTATGATGCCTTCGGTAAACAGTAAGCCGCGGGCCAAATCTTTTTCGTTACCGGGTGTTTGCATGGTAACAGTAAAAGGCTGATCGTTAACAGCAATGCTTAAAGCCACTTCAACAGAGATGGAATCTTCTCGACTGGAAGATTCCATTCCGTTGTAGAATACGGCTTTATAACGGTTAATCATCATGCTTTGTATTTATTTGACAAAGAGTGCTTCAGTACTTAGAGATACAAGGAGACAAAGTATTACGACAATCCCGTAATATTTCCATCATTATCAATGTCCATTCCTTCTGAGGCAGGAACAACTGGTAAGCCCGGCATACGCATCATGTCGCCCACAATGGCTACTATAAAACCTGCTCCGGCGGCCACTTCAAATTCGCGGATGTTGATTTTGAATCCTCTAGGGCGACCTACTTTTTTCTCGTCTTCTGAAAATGATTTTTGAGTTTTAGCCATGCACACAGGGAAACCGGTGATACCAAGTTTTTCAAATTCTTTTAATTGTGTGCGTGCCTTTGCAGAGTAAGTCACATCATCTGCCCCATAAATTTCGGTGGCAATGGTTTTAATTTTGGCTTCAATTGGTTGGTTCCAATCGTACAATTGGTGGTAGCTGTTTACCTTGCTGTCAATTACTTCCACAACGGCTTTTGCCAAATCCATGGTGCCATTGCCGCCATCGCCCCAACCTTTTGATTCCACTGCTTTTACACCGTGTTCGGCGCATTTGGTTTTTACATAATCCACTTCTTCCTGAGTGTCGCCAAAGCGACTGTTGATGGCCACTACGGCTGTTAAACCGAATTTTTTACAATTCTCGATGTGTTTTTCCAAATTTTCAAACCCTTTACGGATGTAATCCATGTTAGGTGTATTGTACTCTTCGGCTTTTGCTCCGCCATGGTGACGCAGAGCGCGAATAGTAGCAACTATTACCAGCGCTTTTGGTTTTAATCCACCCACCGGGCATTTAATGTCGAGGAATTTTTCGGCTCCTAAATCGGCACCAAAACCGGCTTCGGTAACTACGTAATCGCTTAACGACATGCCCATTTTGGTAGCCACAATTGAATTAGTTCCCTGTGCAATGTTGGCAAATGGTCCGCAATGCACAATGGCCGGATTTCCTTCCAGAGTTTGAACCAGATTCGGTTTAATGGCATCTTTTAACAAAATGGCCATGCTTCCTTCTGCCTTTAATTCGCGGGCATACACGGGGCGTTTATCAAAGGTGTAACCAATAAAAATATTTCCGATGCGTTTTTTCAGGTCGGCAAAATCTTTTGATAAACAAAGGATGGCCATAATTTCGGATGCCGCTGTGATGTTAAATCCGGTTTCGCGTGGAATGCCATTGCCGGTTCCTCCTAAGCCAATTACCATCTGACGCAGCGAGCGGTCGTTCATGTCCATTACACGTTTCCAAACTATGGTGCGTGGGTCGATGTTGAGGTTATGAACTTTGTTTTGAATGTTGTTATCGATTAAGGCAGCTAATAAATTGTTGGCTTTTTCAATGGCCGAAAAATCACCGGTAAAATGCAGATTAATGTCCACCATCGGAATTACCTGCGAATAACCGCCACCGGCTGCTCCGCCCTTCATGCCAAACACTGGACCCAATGAGGGTTCTCTTAAAACCACCATGGCTTTTTTACCAATTTTATTTAATCCGTCGGTAAGGCCAATGGATACAGTGGTTTTTCCTTCGCCTGCAGGTGTAGGATTAATAGCACTCACTAAAATAAGATTGCTCTTTTCAACTTTGCTTTCATCAATAAGGCTGAGTGGAAGTTTGGCCTTGTATTTTCCATAATATTCCAAATCATCCTGCTTAATTGCAAGTTTGGAAGCAATGTCGTTAATGTGACTGATTTTTGCACTGGTGGCAATTTCAAGGTCGGTTAAAACTGTTTTACTCATACTATTAATTTTTAAATTGTGTGTCGAAACTAAAATTGATTAGAGTGCCTAATATAGTTAATATTTTTATGTATTAATAGTGTTTAAAATCATGTTTCAGGCATGTAAAATTCCGCACAGAAATCCGTGGAGTAATCTTGAATATTGAAGAAGACCTTAACCGTTGTGCCTGAACAAACGGTTTTTAAGAATAGAATTCAGAACCTCGTCTTTTAAACTGCGACTAATGGAGATCACAGTTTTGCCAATAATAATGTCATCGCCGGCAATGCGGTCTATTTTAGACACCGCCACAATAAAGGATTTCTGTACGCGTAAAAATTGTTTTTCTGGTAAATACGACTCAATGCTTTTTAAAGAAGAATAGGTAATTACTTTTTTATTGGTGCAATGAATGTTGATGTAGTTTTGCAATCCTTCAACGTATAGAATGTCGGCAAGTTCAATTTTTTCGTACTTGTTATCTGATTTTACAAAAAAGTAATCATTGCCGCTTTCATTTGATGTTGAATGACTTTCGCCCTTTTTTAAAGCCATTACTTTGTTAACCGCTTTCAAAAAACGTTCAAACGAAACAGGTTTTAACAGGTAATCGGCCACATCCAAATCATAGCCCTGAATAGCGTAGTTGTGGTAGGCGCTGGTAATGATTACTTCGCAGGTTTTGTTCAGTGTTTTTAAAAAATCCATGCCATTAATTTTTGGCAGGTTAATGTCTAAAATTAACACATCCACGTTTTCTTCGTTCAAAATTTGCGAAGCGCTCATTACATCCTCGCACACGCCAATCAGCTTTAATCCCGGGATACTGGCAATGTAATCGCGGATTAAATCCGATGCAGGTTTTTCATCTTCAATGATTAAGCAATTCAAAATCAACATAGCTGTTCAGATTAATGTTCATGGTTACCTGGTATTCGTTACCTAAAGTTTGGCATTTAAACGAATGTTCTTTGTAGAGAATTTCCAGTTGCTTTTTAATATTCGGCTGGCCTATGCCGTGGCTGTTGTCAGTTTTTACCGAGTTTTGAAGAATGTTGTTTCGGGTTTCAACACTTAGTAGATTTTTTTTGTTTCGTAAATAGAAATTAATATAGGAATTGTCGGAACGCGCACCAACACCATGTTTGAAAGCGTTTTCAATCAGCGGAAAAATAATCAGCGGGGTAATGGCACTTTGTGGGTTGTCTGAATCAATCACCATTTCCACCTTCACTTTATTGTTGAAACGAATTTGTTGTAACGAAATATAGTCCGAAATAATTTTTACTTCGCTTTGTATGGTAATGAGCTTTTTTTCGGATTCATACAACATAAAGCGCAACAAATCCGACATTTTTAAAATCAACTCCCCGCTCTTTTCAGGATTGTTTCTGGAAAGTGAATACACACTGTTAAGCATGTTGAATAAAAAGTGTGGATGAATTTGTGCTCTCAGGCGAATTAATTCGGTAAGCTGCTTTTCTATCAGAATCTCTTTTTCCAAACGGGCGCTTTCAATTTTCAGGCGAAGAAGTTTTATTGTTACCGAAATGCCCAGTATTTGCAGTATTTCCAGAAGGCTATAAAAATAGCGCGCCAGTTGCGACGGGAAGTTTAATGCAGGATGAATCGATAAAATATAGGGCCAATTAATAAACTGAATAATTAATCGGTACACGAATACAAAAGTCAAAATCACCAAAAGCAATCTTGCGCTTGCTACTATTTTATTTTTGCTTTGCAGCCAGTGTGGAATAAAAAAATAAAGCACGGAGTAGGTTAAACTAATTTTGAGGCACATTAAAAACGCTTCACTCACAAAGGTTTTAAACGTGCGCTGTATAGTGAGGGCTTCGTTGCTACCCGAAGTAAGAAACAACTCGTTAAAAAAAGTAATGGAAAAATACAACAGCCAAAACCCGACATGTAACAAATAACGTTTATTAAAGTTGAATGGCATCCCCGAGTTTAAGGTATCGCTTTCGGTTCAATAAGCCAAGTTTTTTATACGTGGCGCAGGTATAATCATATAAAATGCGAATGGCGTTTAGAAATTACAAATGACAATGCAGGCTATTGCTTTATAAACTTTGTGCTGTAAACCACACCTTTTTCTTCTGTTTCTAATTTAATAAAATACACCCCGGCACTCAAACCCGATACGTTTATTCTTTTTTCATTCCTGCTTTTGTAAACCGTTTTTCCTTCAATGTCAAAAAGTGTTACATCAAATTCGCCTGTTATATTACTACCAATTTGAATGAAATTGTTTGCCGGGTTCGGAAATACAGTCACCTTATCATTCTTCTTAAATTCATCCACACCAGTGTTAACCGTTGTAGTAGCTGCAACAATTTTGTAGCGCGAAACCATCATTTGCGGCCCGTATCCGGGTTGTGCATAATAGCCACAAATAAGCAGTTTGCCGTTGGGTTGCTGCAACATGTTGCTGTAAGAAACCGTATTGTAGTTTTGAGTTAAATGGTAGTAGCCATTATTGGCAAACGAATAATTGAATTGACCGTTAGCATTTAGCTTCATTACCACCGGAATGCTTTTTAAAAAATCCTTGTTAACTTTTAGGTTTCCACTTAAATACAAATCGCCATTTGAAAGAAGCAACGAACTGTATAAAAAATTATGATCTGCTGTGCTGTTTTCTATAATCTTTCCGCCGTTACCAAAGCTACTGTTTAGTGTGCCATTTGGAAGTAATTCGGCTGCGGCAAATTTATAAGAACCGTTTGCAGCAGTAGTATTGCCGGTTACAACTATTTTACCATTGGAGCGCACGTGTACCTTAACGGCATAATCGTAAATGGTTCCAAAATCGATTGTGGTCATGCCGTTGGTTCCAAAAGTACTGTCAATTACTCCATTTGGTTTGAAGCGCATGATCAGCCAATCGTTGCCGGTAGCATTGTCCCAGCATTGTCCCACCATAATAATTTTTCCATCAGGTTGCAGTTCCATTAAGCTGGGCTCGGGACTGTTTAAATTAGTTCCCGCAATTGAAAGGCCATTAATGCCAAAATTGGTATCCGGCAATCCACTGGGAAAATATTGTGCGAGCGCAAAAGCACCGCCACATTTACCTGCCACCAGAATTGAGCCATTGCTTAAAATGCGAATGTCTTTTACATAACCTCCTCCATAAAGTGATTCCACTGTACCGTTATTTCCAAAGGTGCTGTCGATAATGCCATTGGGGCGATAACGGGCCATGGCAAAGTTTTGTGCGGCCACTCCCGCCAGCACTATTTTTCCGTCGGACTGAAGGGCGGTTGCCAAAACATCGTCTTCGGTAAAGGGATAAAATTTGGTGCGCGTTCTTGAACTGTCGCCATAAAGTGTGTCGTTGGCGCCTGTTGAATGAAAACGGTAAGTTAAAAAGCCGGTGATGTGAAATACAGGATGCGGAATTAGGTAATTACCCACCAAAACTATTTTGCCATCGGGTTGATAGAGCATGCTGTTGCAAAAGGCGGCAGTTGATTCACTGGTGGCTATTGCCATGCCAGTGCCATTGAATGTGCTATCGGCAACCAGATTTTGAGAACGGCCAATAATGCAGGTAAACACAATAAGTAATGTAAAAATAGTTTTCATAGTTAATTTTTTTAATGTTGCCCCTTTTAAGGCGATTGCTTAAAGCTAGGCGGCATAACCAAAGTTATTTAATAAACCAAGGCTTGTATAACATATTATATAAATGGCTGCAAAAATTATACGAGTGAGCGGAAACAAAAGAAATTTATGCCTGTAAGATGGAACTATTTAAAAAACTTATTGAACAGGTAATAAAACAGAATAATTACGGACAAAGATGAAATCAATATCCAAATCATCTGGTTGGTGCTGGGCAGTTGATTTCTTTCTTCTACCCGGGTTAAGCCATCACTTAACAGGCGGTGCTGCCCCAAATTGGCCTGTAAAAAGCGTAATTCCGCCGAATAATCGTTGCCATAAGTGGCTGTATAAAAATCTTCCTGTGCAAATCTGAAATATTTACGACTCCGGCTGCACCAATCCATTAGCGCGTTTTCCATTTGTTTGTAGCGGCTGTAAATAATCCACTCATCGCCCACATTAAATTTGGCACTACAGGGCAAACCGCATTCAAACAACACTTTAAATTTTTTGGTGGCATTACCTTTAAACAATTCCTGAACTTCAAAAACGGCTTCGCCAAAATTGTTATTGCAGTCTTTTACCGCCACAATTTTTCCTCTGAAAATAATTTCGTATTTATTGCACTCCTCCATACTCAGTCCGGTTATCGGGCATTCGCAGGATTTCGAATCAAAAAATGACACAAAAAAAAACAAAAAGAAGAACAGTTTTTTCATGCCCTTAAAAGAAGTTAAATATATTAAGTGAACGCTCATTTTAGAACGCGTTTGTTTTTAAAAATTCCTGAGCGCGGTGCATCAGTTCATAAACGATTTCATCGTGTTCCATAAAGTCCACTTTTTTACGGAAGTCGCTCATCAGATTTTCAATTTTTCCGGAACTACGCATTGGTCGTCTGAATTCGAGGGCCTGAGCGGCGTTCAGCAGTTCAATGGCCAACACTTTTTCCACATTTTCAACCACCGTCAAACATTTGGTGGCGGCATTGGCACCCATGCTCACGTGGTCTTCCTGACCATTGCTGCTTACAATGCTATCGGCACTGGCGGGCGTACACAATTGTTTGTTCTGACTCACAATGCTGGCGGCTGTGTATTGTGGAATCATAAAACCTGAATTTAGTCCGGGATTTGGCGTTAAAAAAGCCGGTAAATTTCTTTGTCCCGAAATCAATAAGTAGGTTCTTCTTTCCGAAATGTTGGCTAATTCCGACATCGCAATGCATAAAAAGTCCAGCGCCAAAGCCAGTGGTTGACCGTGAAAATTGCCGCCGCTTAGGATTTCATCTTCTTCCGGGAAAATAGTAGGGTTATCGGTTACCGAATTTATTTCTGTTTCAAAAACAGAAAGCACATAATTAAAGGTGTCTTTGGTGGCACCGTGTACCTGTGGCACACAGCGGAACGAATATGGGTCCTGCACCTGTGTTTTAGTCTTGGCAGTTATTTCGCTGCCTTCTAAATTTTTGCGGATGGCCTGTGCGGTTTTTAATTGGCCGGCGTGTGGACGTATGGTGTGTAAATGGTCTTTAAAGGGGTCGATGCGCGCGTCGAAGGCATCGATGGATAGAGCGGTGATGGTGTCGGCTGCCGTGTTTAGGTGATGGCATTTAATTAAACAATACACACCAAAGGCACTCATAAATTGTGTGCCGTTGAGCAGCGCCAAACCTTCTTTCGATTTTAATTTAATGGCAGTGAGTTTGTTTTCTTTTAACACGTCTGCCGCTTGGCACACTTTGCCCCTGTAGTTTACTTTGCCCATGCCCAACAAAGGCAAACACAAATGCGCCAGGGGTGATAAATCGCCGCTTGCGCCCAGTGAACCTTGCTTGTAAACAATTGGGTAAATGCCTAAATTTATAAAATCGCACAAACGCTCCACGGTTTGCAATTGCACGCCGCTTTTACCGTAGGCCAGCGATTGTATTTTTAAAAACAGCATCAGTTTCACAATATCTTGCTCTACCTCTTCGCCCATGCCGCAAGCGTGACTTTTTACCAGATTTTCCTGCAATTGTTCAATCTGATTGTCGGGGATAATCACGTTACAGAGCGAGCCAAAACCGGTGTTGATGCCGTAAATGGGCGCGCCGTTACTTTTCATTTTAGCATCAAGGTAATTGAGGCAGTTTAAAATTTGCGTGCGGGTGTTTTCAGAAAGTTCAACAGTGGCATTGGCATCTTTCAAAAAATTTTCGAGTTGTGCTATGCTCAGTTTTTCAGAATGATTGATAACAAATTTCATTCGGTTTATTTTACAAAAGTGATTAAGTCGTTAATGGTTAACTGGTGTTTTGTGCCGCTGGTCATGTCTTTTAAAGCGTAAAGGCCGGTGGTCATCTCGTTGCTGCCAACCGTGCATACAAAGGGAATGTTTTTTTTATTGGCGTAATCAAATTGTTTGCCCGGTTTTTTGGTGAGGTCGGGATATATTTCGCAGGAGATGGATTGAGCGCGTAATTGTGCTGCCAGCGAAAGGCAGTGGTTTTGCGATTCAGCATCAAAGTGTGTAAACAATACTTTTACACCCGCTGTTTTGCTAATGCTTTCAGGAAACAGGTTCAGTTCTTCCATTACATCGTAAATGCGGTCAATGCCAAACGAAATGCCAACGCCGCTCATGTTGGGGAGGCCAAAAATTCCGGTAAGGTCGTCGTAGCGCCCACCACCCAAAATGCTGGGGGTAAAGGTGCCGGCATTTGTTTTAACTTCAAAAATAGTTCCGGTGTAGTAGTTCAGGCCACGGGCCAGGGTAATATCCAATTCAAGAATTGCGGTAGTTGTTTTTGAATGATTAAGCAGGTACTCAATTTCTTCAATGCCTTCAACTCCGGTTGTATTATTTCCCAAAAGTTGTTTCAGAATGCTTACTTTTTCGGTATTGGTTCCTTTAAAGTCCAGCAAAGGCTGCAAAGTATCAATGGCTATTTCTGATACACCTTTTTCTGCCAGTTCTTTATTAACGCCTTCTTTGCCTATTTTATCGAGTTTATCAATGGCCACCGTGATGTCAATAATTTTACCAGGCTCTTCAATTACCTGCGAAATAGCCGTTAGAATTTTTCGGTTATTAAATTTTATCACTACCGGAACCTTCAATTCATTAAAGCATTTATCCATCATCGAAATGAGTTCTAACTCATTAATTAATGAATTACTTCCAATCACATCGGCGTCGCATTGATAAAATTCGCGGTAACGGCCTTTTTGTGGTTTGTCGGCCCGCCACACCGGTTGTATCTGGTAACGTTTAAACGGAAAGGTGAGCTGACCCTGGTTCATCACCACAAAGCGTGCAAAGGGCACAGTGAGGTCGTAACGGAGAGCCCTTTCGGTCAATTCTTCTGAATTACGCGATGACTCGAGCGAAAGTTCAAATTCTTTTTTGAGTAAATCCTTATTCTTGCTATCGTGTATGCGGCTGTTCAGAATTTTAAAAATTAATTGGTCGCCTTCCTCACCATATTTACCGGTAAGGGTGGTAATTTTTTCCATGGCAGGCGTTTCAATGGGCTGGTAACCAAACAACTCAAAATTTTGACGGATGGTATTTAAAATGTATTGCCTTTTTTGCATCACTTCGGGTCCAAAGTCCCTTGTTCCGCTCGGAATGGATGGTTTCATTAATACGTTTATTATAAAAGGCAAACTTACTAAAAAAAAGCCCTGCTAAATTGCTTTTGAGAATAGGGGTAAACAGGCACTTGATTGTCATGATAAAATGACTTTACTCCAGACTTCAAATTTTAGCACATTTTGTGAAAAGTATTTATATGAGAGGCTTAAATCGAGGATGGAAACTTGCGTGAGGAAAATAGTTTCCATAGTTTTGCGCCCTGTTAAAACCACATCTATACCAATATCTATGAAATATCAGCTACTCAGTTTGTTCGCGTTTATTGTGTTTTCAGGCTTTGCGCAGGACAAGCCCTCTAAAGGCACCGAAAAATATACAATTAGTGGATACGTAAAGGATGCCAAAAATGGCGAATCGTTAATTGGTGCCACCGTTTACAAACAGGGCTCCAACATTGGTGCAAGTGCCAACGAGTACGGTTTTTATGCCCTTACCTTGCCAAAAGGCGAACACATTATTGCAGTTGGATTAATAGGCTACGCCACTTTTACTTTTGCGATTGATCTGGATAAGAGCGTTACCAAAAATTTTGAATTAAAGGAGGAGGGAAAAGATTTGGAAGAAGTAGAAATTACCTCCGAAGCAGCAGATAAAAATGTGAAAAGTGTTGAAATGAGTGTGGCCAAATTAGACATCAAGCAAATTAATAAAATACCAGCGTTGTTGGGCGAGGTGGATGTAATCCGTGCCATTCAGTTGTTGCCGGGTGTTACCACTGTTGGTGAAGGTGCCAGCGGTTTTAACGTGCGCGGTGGAAACATTGACCAAAATTTGATTTTACTGGACGAAGCGCCGGTTTACAATTCATCACATTTGTTCGGATTCTTTTCGGTATTTAATCCGGATGCAGTTAAGGATGTTAAGCTAATTAAAGGCGGCATTCCATCGCAGTATGGTGGACGTGTTTCGTCTATTTTAGATGTGCGCATGAAAGAGGGCAACAGTAAAAAAACAACTGTGAGTGGCGGTTTGGGAACAATTTTTAGCCGTATAAGTTTAGAAGCCCCCATTATTAAAGACAAGGCCAGTTTTATTATTGCCGGAAGGCGGAGTTACATTGATGCTTTGGTGAAACCATTTTTGAAAGAAACCAACGCACTAAAAAAGGCGGATTTTTATTTTTACGATTTAACTGCAAAATTTAACTGGCGCATTAACGATAAAAATACGGTGTTCGCCAGTGGTTATTTAGGTCGCGATGTTTTTGGTGCCAGTGTGTTTAGCTTCAATTGGGGCAACACTACCACTACTGCAAGGTGGAATCATATTTTTAATAAAAAGTTATTTATGAATGCCACAGCATTTTACAGTAACTACGATTACGCCTTAAAATTTGGCACTTCCAGCGGCCAGAGTTTTAACTGGAAGAGTAACATTATTAATTACAGTTTAAAAAACGATTTTATTTATTACCTCAATTCACGCAACACCCTGCGATTTGGCGCTCAGGCACTGGCTTACGATTTTTTACCTTACAACGCAGTTGGAAATTTTGAAAATGCCACTGTTACCTTTAAATCAGCTAAACGCTATGGCGTGGAGTATTCAACCTACATTGGCAACGAACAAAAAATAACACCAAAAATTACTGCTGAATACGGTGTGCGTTTTAGCATGTACACATACGTTGGCAAAGGCAAGGCTTATTATTTCAGAGATACTGTGCCCAATACTGCCAGGGCGCTCGACCGTTCGGCTACCTACAATGCCGGGCAATTGATTAAAGCCTACATCAATCCCGAACCAAGGTTTTCAATGAATTACAGCATTAACAAAGTAAGTTCTTTAAAATTCAGTTATAACCGAATGGCCCAATACATTCAGTTAATTAGCAACACGGCTGCCAGCACTCCGCTGGATGTTTACACCATTGCTTCCAACAACCTTAAACCTTTGCTGAGTGATCAGGGAAGTGTGGGTTACTTTAGAAATTTTAAAGACAACATGTTTGAAACCTCGGTAGAGTGTTATTATAAATATTTACAAAACCAACTGGATTATATTGATAATGCCGATTTGTTTATTAACCCAACGGTGGAAAACCAATTGCTGCAAGGTTTGGGCAGAGCTTATGGCGCGGAATTTTATGTGAAAAAAAACAAGGGTAAATTGCAGGGATGGATTAGTTACACATTAAGCAAAACCGAACGTTTGGTAAGAGGCATCAGCAATGGCGATTGGTTTAAAAGTCGCTACGACCGCACTCACAGTTTAAATACCAGTTTGAATTACGACATTACCAAGCGCTGGAACATATCTGCCAACTTTGTTCTTTTAAGCGGTGTGCCGGCCACTTTCCCAAATGCGAAGGTTCAGGTACAGGGTTGGAGCATTCCATACAATACCGATAACGTGCGCAATAATTTTAGAATAACTTCCTACCACCGTTTGGATTTGGGCGCCACTTACGATATAAACATGGAAAAAGTTTGGGCCAGAAAAAAAGATCGTCGTGTTTGGTATCGTAAAGTATTAGGTCTTGACACTAGCAATGTCATGGTTCCAAGAAAAATATTTAAAAATTACAAAAGCAGTCTGGTGTTTAGTGTTTACAATGCCTACAACCGCCGTAATGCATTTAGTATTTATTTCCGCACCAAAGAAGGAACGACCTACCAAACAGAAGCGGTGCGCTTTTCAATTGTTGGTTCTGTTATTCCTGCTGTTACCTATAACTTTAATTTTTAATGAACATGAAAACGATATTAAAAACTTTTATTCTGGCTGCGTTTGTTGTTACATTTTCTTCCTGCGAAGATGTGGTGCAGGTTAAACTCGACGAAGGATCTAAAATTTATGTGATTGATGCTTTTGTAAACGATTTGGCTGCACCGCAAACCATTCGGGTGCTCACCAGCGATAGCTATTTCAGTAACCGTGAGGCGCCTCCGGTTCCAAATGCCTCGGTAGTTTTAAGGGACATGACCGACAATAAACAGTACACGTTTACATATACCTCCAATGGCAATTATGTTTACACACCGGCCGCTACCGAAACCATGGCAGTGGTTAATCACCAATATCAGTTGGAAGTTGGTGTGGATGGAGTTGTTTACACCTCTATTACCACGCAAAAACGAGCGGCAAAAATCGACAGCATTATTTCTCTGCCTGCCGACAATGGAGGATTTGGTCCACCAGCAAAGGATGGCATTTTTTCTTGCTACCTTATTGCCAAAGATAAAACAGACAGTAATACCGATTATTATTGGGTGAAAACCTTTAGAAACGACACACTGTTTAACGCACCTTCCGATATTAATTTATCCATTGATGGCACCAACGGCCCTGTGAGCGGTGTTCCGGTTGATTCAACCGACTTTACACCGCCCATTGTTTTTTTAGGATTTAAGCCCTATAAATTGTTTGATAGGTGCAAGGTCGAAATTCATTCCATTTCGCGCGATACTTATTTCTTTTTTGTACAGGCGGCCGCACAAATTAATAACGGCGGATTATTTGCCACCACACCCGAAAATGTAAAAACAAACATTGTAACGCCCAATAACGCTAAAACAAAAGCCATAGGTTGGTTTAATATGGCCTCGGTGGCCAGCCAAACAAAAGTGGTAAAATAATTCAGGATTTAGGTGATGGCTTAAAAGCTGCTACATCGAGCTGCCTGTTGCAAAAGGAATATTCTTCGGTAATAGCATTTGAACAAACAATTACCGTGCGGTTGGCAGTGTAATTTTTAATCAGTTGGCCATACCATTCAATGGCTTTTTTGTCGAGGTTAGAAACCGGCTCATCCAGCAACAACACCGGGGTATCGGCCAGTATGGCCAGTCCCAGTTTCAGGCGTTGTTTCATGCCACTCGAAAATTGTTTAATGTATTTGCCTTTGGCCTGGCTTAATTCAATAAGACCGATAATTTCTTTAACTGGTAAATTATTTGAAAAAGGTTTAAACTTTGCCGCGTGTTCTATCATTTCTTCGAGGGTAAAATCCTCAATTAATTGCAGGTAAGGCGAAGCAAAGGAAATGTAGTTTTTAATGTTTTCAGGTTCTATGCTTTGGTTGCCGGATTTATAAATAAGACTGCCTTCGTTAGGGCTCACAAACCCACTGATTACCTGCAGCAGTGTTGATTTTCCCGAACCGTTTCCTCCCAGTATCACCAGCTTGTCGCAGGGTAGAATCTCAAAATCCAGATTTCTGAAAATCCACTCGCGGTTAAACTTTTTTCCTAAATTATTTAATGAAACTGTAATCAATGTGTTTTCGCTGCAAGGTAAATTACGTTAAGCAATCGCCTAAATGCCTTTTACAATGCCGTCTTGTTGAGCCCTAATAAAATCAAGTATTTCCCGGCGAATGGGCGTGTCGGGCATTTCACTTTCAACTATCCCAATGGCGTTGCTGACGTTGTGCCCCCGCACAAAAATAATCCGGTAAATATCCTCTATTTGTTTAATGGTTTCCTTGTCAAAACCACGGCGGGTAAGGCCAATAGTGTTAACCCCAATAAACTGAAGTGGTTCGCGCGCCACACGTATGTAGGGTGGAATGCTTTTTCGCACTAACGATGCCCCGGCCACAAACGAATGTGCGCCAATGTTTACAAATTGTTGTGCGGCTACCACGCCCTCAATAATCACATAATCCTGCACGGTAATGTGCCCGGCCAGGCTACCATTGTTGGCAATAATTACATTGTTGCCAATGGAGCAATCGTGGCCCAAATGCGTGTAGCACATAATCAGGCAATTGTTGCCAACTTTAGTGGTCATGCGGTCTGCGGTACCTTTGTGTATGGTGGCAAATTCGCGGATGGTGGTGTTATTGCCAATAACCGTGTTTGATTTTTCGCCTTTGTATTTTAAATCCTGATTTATAATCCCGATTACGGCACCCGGAAATATTTTACAATCAGAACCAATAATGGTGTCAGGATAAATAAGCGCGTTGGGATGGATATAGGTGTTATCGCCAATTTCCACGTCTTCGTAAATGGTGGCAAAAGGTTCGATGGTCACATTTTTTCCAATTTTAGCTCTTGGACTAACGTTCGCGAGTGGTGAAATCATATCTTATACAGCTTCGGCGGTTTGTTTTACTTCTTTTCCTTTTACTTTCGAAAGCAGCGCCATCATTTCGGCTTCCATAACCTGCTTCTCTCTCACAAATGCCTCGCCCCTCATGTGAACTATGCCGCGACGAATCGGTGTAATCAACGAAAGTTTAAACACAATGCTATCGCCGGGGATTACCTGATTTTTAAATTTTACCTTATCAATGCTCATAAAAAATGTCAGGTAGTTTTCAGGATCGGGCACTTTGCTCAGTGCAAAAATTCCACCCACTTGTGCCATGGCTTCAATTTGCAAAACACCCGGAAAAACAGGCGACTCCGGGAAGTGGCCTTTAAAAAACTCCTCGTTCATGCTCACATTTTTAACGCCCACAATTCCCTCTTCACTTATCTCCATAATTTTATCGACAAACAAAAACGGCTGACGGTGTGGCAATATTTTCTGAATCTGATTCACATCGTAGAGTGGGGTTTTATTGAGGTTGTAAGGCTCGTAAATGTTTTTCTTTTTGCGCATTTGCTCCTCTTTAATCATCTGCTTTATTTTTTTGGCAAACGATACATTGCCCGCATGACCAGGGCGCGCAGCGAGTACGTGAATTTTTACGTGACGGCCTACAAGGGCTAAATCACCAACAATGTCGAGCAATTTGTGGCGGGCAGGCTCGTTAAAAAAACGCAGCTTGGTGTTATTTAAAACACCACGTCCTTTAACCTCTACATCGGGCTTATTAAATACTTTGCGCAGGTAATCCAGCTTTTCCTGAGGCAGTTCGCTGTCCACCAACACAATGGCATTGTCCATGTCGCCACCTTTAATCAGGTTATGTTGCAACAATGCTTCCAGTTCGCGTAAAAACACAAAGGTGCGGCAGGGTGCAATTTCGGTTTTAAAATCGCTGAGGTGATACATGGACGCATGTTGTGTGCCTAAAACCTCGCTGCCGTAATCCACCATCACGGTAACCCTGAAATCGTCCTGCGGCACCGCCAGCATTTCCACTTTTTTTACAGGGTCTTCGTAGGTAAGGTTTTCGCTTAATTCAAAGTATTCGCGGTCGGCTTGTTGTTCCATAATTCCGGCGCTTTCCAGCATTTCTATAAACCTGGCTGAACTGCCATCCATAATTGGCATTTCGGGTCCGGTTAACTGTATCAGGCAGTTGTCTATTTTTAAACCAATGAGGGCGGCCAAAACGTGCTCGGTGGTGTGTACTTTGGCGCCGTTTTTTTCGAGGGTAGTGCCCCTTGAAGTGTCAACCACATTGTCGGCATCGGCCTCAATAATGGGATGTCCTTCCAAATCGGTACGTTGAAATTTAAACCAATGGTTTTCAGGAGCCGGGTTAAATGTAAGGGTTACGGGCATTCCTGTGTGTAATCCCACTCCCGAAACGGAAACGGATTTTTGAATGGTTCTTTGTTTATCGCTCATGTGTAAAATTTATGCTTGTAAAAGCACTAATTTAAGGAAAATATCCCATTCGCGGAGCTATTCAAAGCTCAAATAAGGCAGTAGTTTTTGATAGAGTTCGTCGTTGTTTACAATGCCTTTTAAATTGGCCGCTGTGATGTCGGTTTTGCGCCGCCAGTCGAAAATACTTTTGGTGAGTTCGTAGCTAATGTAGGGGTGTTTATTAATGATTTTAAAATCGTCTTTACTCAGATTTAATTTTTTTATCAGGGATGGATTGACCTTTACCAGCGGACTTATTTTCACATACATTTCTTCGGTAAAACCATACACTTCCTTTAACTGTTCAAGCACTGCAAATCCGCCCAAAGCGTTGCGGTATTTTAAAATGCGTTTGGCAAACGAAGGGCCAATGCCATTAATGGCAATAAGAGCAAGGCTATCGGCCGAGTTAAGCTCGGTGACAGCGGCTTGTTTTTTTGAAACTATTTTTAAGTTGCGGCTTTCCGGATCTTTTGCATTATTTTTTGCAAACTGTGTGTGTGATGACTTTGAATCGATTAAAATATAGGCTTCGAGTTGCGTATAAAAGTCATCGGAAATGCCATACACTTTTTGAAGGTCTTTTTTGGTTTTAAACACAAAGCCTTTGCTTCTGAATTTAATGAAACGTTTGGCGGTTTTTTCTTTAAATCCCAGTTTTATAAGCTGTTCAAAGTTTACCGTATTGGGGTTAAACACAAATAAATTGCCTTCTTCCGATTTTTCAAGTTGGTTATTTTTTGCAGAATCATTAGCAACTAAATTTACTGCAATTGTATTTTTAATTAAAGGCAGTTGTTCAATTAAAATGTCATCGGGTGTAATAAATACAGGATAAATCAACCGTACTAAAAGCAAAATAAAACTAATAAGTGATAACACAAAAAGACCATTGCGTTGTTGCCGGTTAAAGCCGAAGTAGTTACTGAGAAAGGTGTTTATCATCTTTAGGTTTCCGGAAAAAGTAGTACACCGGAATACCAATACCCATAATGATTAAGCCCAGGCTGGTATTCCTGGTTTTAAAAATAAGAAGGTCTAGGCAAATACACAAGGTAATTAAAATGTATAAAACAGGAATTAGGGGATACCCTAATGCCTTGTAGGGCCTTTCGGCATTGGGTTCTTTTTTTCGAAGGATAAACAAAGCGGCAATGGTTATCATGTAAAATACCAACGAAGCAAAGGTGGAGTATCCCAAAAGGCTGCCATAGGACCCACTGAGGCAAAGCACAGAAGCCCAAATGGCCTGCAACCATAAGGCTTTTGAGGGCACAAGTTTTGCGTTGAGTTGGCCGGCCATTTTAAAAAACAAGCCTTCGCCCGCCATGGCCTGAAACAAACGGGCACCGGAAAGAATCAAACCATTGTTGCAACCAAAGGTGGAAATAATAATGAGCAATGCCATAATGGATGAAGACAAATTACCCATAACCGGAAACATGGCCGCGCTGCCAACCCTGTCGTTGGTGGCATAGGCAATTCCTCTTTCCACAACAGTGGCACCATTGGGCGTTCCCATAGCGGGGAGTAACATAAAGTAAGCCACATTGGCCAAAAGGTAAAGTATGGTAACAATTAGCACGCCAATTAAAAGTCCAAGGGGAATGTTTTTTTGAGGTTGCTTAATTTCCCCGGCAATAAAGGTGACATTGTTCCAGGCATCGCTGCTAAACAATGAACCGATGAGTGCCACGCCCAATGCGCCAATCAGCGCGTCGGAATAATTAACACCATCCAACTCGCCACCATTAAAAGGCAGGGCCATGTTGGTTGTCCAATAGCTGTTTTCACTCGCAGCAAAAAAACCAACAATTATTAATCCCAATAATGCCAATAGTTTGGTGCTGGTAAAAATGCGTTGAATAATTTTTCCATTGTTAATGCCACGCGTGTTTAAATAAGTGAGAAACAGCACTAATACCACGCCCAATACTTGTGTGGTTGAAATATTAAAATCGCCCAGTGATAACAGTTTGTGGCTTTCATCAAAAAACGGGATAAAAACGCCCACATACCGCGCAAATGCAACAGCCACAGCGGCTATTACACCGGTTTGAATTACTGTAAAAACCGTCCAGCCATAAACAAAAGCAACCTGTTTGCCATAGGCGCGTTTCAGGTAAATAAACTGTCCGCCGGCATTTGGCATCATGCCCGCCAGTTCGCCGTAACTTAAAGCAGCAAACAAAGTAATGACACCACTTAACAACCAACACATTAGTACCCAAAATGGCGAACCCAAAATCCGGGTCATTTCGGCGCTTACAATAAATATGCCCGATCCTATCATGCTGCCCGATACCAGCATAATTGTATCGAACAGGTTTAAACTTCGTTTTAATTCAGGCATAATGTGGAGTTGTGGTACGAATTTAATTAAATTTGCCGAACATAATATGAATACAGGAATGAAGTTGATTGGCAAAAGAATCAGTGTGCTGGAAAAAGAAAATTTATTGAGCATTGTTATTTTACCCACTGCTGATAAACGCAAATTATTTTTAATGTTTTTGTGGTTGCTTGCCTGGTCGGTGTGCGGGGTTATTGTGTTGGCCAATTATTTTAAAATGACGGATCAAAATATGAAAGTGTATATTATCATTTACCTTTCGTTTTGGGCCTATTTCGAGTTTAATATTTTCAGAACATTTTTGTGGAAACGCGGAGGCAAGGAGAAGTTATGGATACAGGATGGTGTGCTGCATTACCAAAGGGAATTAAACAAGCGTGGCAAAGTGCAGGAATATAATCTGGATTTGGTGAGTAAAATTTCTTATATTGAATTAAGCCGCACCAGCCTTGCCGATACTGTTAATCAAAGTTTTTGGATAAGAGGTGGCGAACGTTTGGAATTTACAGCCATGGGCAAAAACATTCGGTTTGGCATGCAGTTGGAAGATGAAGAGGCAAGAGCGCTGCTAAACATGGCGAATAAATTCATGAAGAAATAGTTGTATTAGTTAGTCTTTCGGTTCAGGTAGTTGAAGCCAAATTTTACCAGGAGAAAGAATAAAATTAAAAACACAATTGCACCCCAACTATCAATTATAAATAGTAATAGTTTTAGCAACATGTTAAAGCCATTTAAAAATGCTGCGCCCGCTTTGCTAAAAAACGAGGGTTCGTAAGCCTCCGGTTCGGATGCAAGGGCAATGCGTTGCGAAAACGTGGCAGGTGCCTGATAAATGTGAATGGTTAGAGTGCTATAATTAACACGGTCTGCAAGGTCATAAGTTTCAATTTCGTTTTCGTCATATTGTTCCTGCACGGCAAGTACTTTTTCTTCGGCCATGGTTGTTTTTTTTACATCGGCGGTCGAATTTTTTACCTTTTCCGTAACATGGTGCTGAAACTTTTTGAACCTGTTCTCGGCAAGTTTGTTGGAATAAAGTTTCAGTTTGGCATCTTCGGCTTTTAGTTTGCTGTAATCGATAAACACTGCCATGGCACTGAGTTGGCGCAGCACACTGTCCAGTTGTTGTTTTGGAACTTTTACCTCCATATCGTTTAGTAGTGTGTAATGTTTCATTTCAAGAATTGAGTCCTCACTTATTTTAATGCTATTCGAAGATTCTATTTCAGAGCGCATGTAGTTTTCGGCAAGGTAGCCGCCGCGGGCTTTTACAAGGTCTTCTATTTTATTACTGCTTTTTAAAACATCCAATACTTTAAATTTAATGTCGGCGGTTTTAATAAAGTTGTGACTTATGCCATTTATGGTTTCGGTGGCAATGCCGGGCACATAGGAGTTAATGGAATCGGCCATCATTTTGGAATTTTCGCGGTATTCCATTTCCTTGCTGGATGAACCACAAGCGTTGAACAGCAATGTTACCGCAAAAAAAATAGTTAGAGTTTTTAGTGTTCTAAGAAACGATGTTGGCGCTTTCATAAGGTGTATTGGTTTTATTATTGATACGCCTTACAAAAAAAGGTAACCTTTGTTTTTATGAGAAAGTTTTGGAGGGAGGTTTAATGCAGGATTTTATACACCAATTCTTTTAGCAATTCGCCATTGCTGATGGTGCTGTTATCTACACCCTTGGTTTTTAGGTCGCATTCTTTTAAATACGAAAATATTTGTTTGAGTTTGGCGGCGCTGTAATTGGCGGCTGCCCGCGAATAGCCCTCAATAAAAAATGGGTTAACACCCAGGGCGCCCGCTGCGGCAAACTTGCTCTTGTCCTGCAAAAAATGGTATTTTAAAATTTTGCTGAAATAACCATACAGCGTAACCAGTATCATAGGTGCGGGATGATCTTTTTCGTTGGCGGCAAAATAATTAACAATGCGGTTGGCTTTTAACACATCGCGTTTGGCCAGGGCATCCTGCAATTCAAACACATTGTAGTCCTTGCTAATGCCAATATTATCCTGCACCAGTTCCACAGTAATTTCCTGCCCTTTTGGCAAACTAATCAATAACTTATTTACCTCGTTGGAAATTTTACCCAGGTCGTTGCCCAAAAACTCCGACATTAAAAATGTGGCTTTAGGGCCAATGGTATATCCTTTTTCTTTTACGTAGGCGCCTATCCATTCGGGTATCTGGTTATCGTATAATTTTTTGGATTCCAGAAACACCGCGTTTTTTTGCAGGGCTTTGGCAATGGCACTGCGTTTATCAATGGTTTTGTTTCTGAAACAAAATACCAGAATGGTGCTGGGTTGTGGATGATTGATGTAATGCAGAAATTGAGCGCTTACACTGTTGGCCGAGTTGGATGATTTGGAACTGCCTTCATCATCGCCACCCGCACTTTTATTTAATTCTTTAAGATTTTGAGCTTCCTTAACAATTACCACATTGTGCTCGCTCATCATCGGAAATTGTTTGGCAAGACCCAAAACCCCGCCCAAATCCACATCTTTACCATACACCACGGTTTGATTAAATTCACGGTCGGCTTCTTCGAGCACATGGTGTTCTATGTAATCGCTTAGTACGTCGATGTAATGGGTTTCTTCGCCACTTAAAAAATAAATGGGCTTAAAAATTCGCCGTTTAAGGTCTAATAATATTTGGTCAACTTCTTTCAATGCTTGCTCAACAAAACTGGATGCTGTAAAATTAAAATTCCTGAGGTAAAACTACTCAATATTTCAAGGTGCATCTTACTTTTTAAAAGCCTTTTTGATAAAAGGCTCTGTCTTGCCCCGGGAATAACAGGTTCAGGTATTTTTCATGTTATTCATACCGGTCTTGCGATTATGAAAGGTTATAGATGACATCCCGAATTGTTTTCGTTCGGATGACTTCGGGTTAATTCAAAAAATAAGGATGATGGTACTATAGGTGGATAATTGTCTGTTTTCTATCCTGCCCAGCCTTCCCTGTCGAGGCTACGGTATTGTATGGCTTCGGCAATGTGATTGGTTTCAATGTTTTCCGAATTATCCAAATCGGCTATGGTACGTCCCACTTTTAAAATACGGTCGTAGGCCCTTGCGCTTAACCCCAGTCGTTCCATAGCATTTTTCAGCAAGGTGCCGCTTGTTTCGTTAAGTGCGCAATATTTTTTTAAATCCTTGCTCCGCATTTGCGCGTTGCAATGGATGTGGCTTTCCTGCTCGTAGCGTTGACTTTGTATTAAGCGCGCTTTAATAACTCTTTCGCGGATGTGTTGGCTGAGCTCCGATTGTTGTTGTTTACTCAGTTCGCTAAATGGTACCGGGGTTACTTCAATGTGCAAATCAATTCTATCGAGCAGCGGGCCACTTATTTTGTTAAGGTATTTTTGAACGATGCCCGGCGAACATACGCACTCTTTTTCGGGATGGTTGTAATAGCCGCAGGGACAAGGATTCATGCTGGCCACCAACATAAAACTGGCGGGATATTCCACACTAAATTTGGCACGACTGATGGTGACCACTCTGTCTTCGATGGGTTGTCGCATTACTTCCAAAACGGTGCGTTTAAACTCGGGCAACTCGTCTAAAAACAAAACCCCGTTGTGTGCCAAACTTATTTCGCCGGGTTGCGGATTGTTGCCACCACCTACCAGGGCAATGTCGCTGATGGTGTGGTGTGGTGAGCGAAAGGGGCGTTGGGTAACCAGCCCGGTGCCGTTCTTTCCGGTTTTTCCGGCCACGCTGTGTATTTTGGTGGTTTCAAGTGCTTCGTCAATTGTAAGTGGCGGCAAAATACTGGGTAAGCGCTTACTCAACATCGTTTTCCCGGCTCCGGGTGGGCCAATTAAAATTGCGTTGTGTCCGCCGGCAGCAGCAATTTCGAGGGCACGTTTTATGTTTTCCTGACCTTTTACATCGGCAAAATCAAATTCGGTATTAGAAGTATGTTGTAAAAAGGCCTCGGTTAAATCTATTTTTGCTTCGCTCAATTGGCCGGTTTCATTAAAAAACTCAATTACGTTTTTAATGTTGTTGGCACATAACACCTGTAAACCACTCACTACGGCAGCTTCCTGTGCATTAGCTTCGGGTAGAATAATGCCTTTAAAGCCGTCCTGCCGCGCATTAATAGCAATAGGCAATGCACCTTTAATGGCTCTGATTTCCCCGTCCAACGACAGCTCGCCCATGATGACGTACTCCGAAATTTTGTCGGACAGAATTTGTTCGCTGGCCGCCAATATGCCAATGGCAATGGTTAAATCGTAGGCCGACCCTTCTTTGCGGATATCGGCCGGAGCCATGTTAACAGTAATTTGTTTGCCGGGAATTTTGTACCCGTTTTGTTTCAGTGCCGTATCAATGCGTTGATGACTTTCTTTTACCGCGTTATCGGGCAAACCCACCAGGTAAAAGTTTATTCCGGTGCCAATGCTTACCTCTACTGTTACTTTAGTGGCACTGATTCCCTGAACGGCGTATCCATAAGTTTTAACCAACATGCCTGCAAATTAGTAAATTTTAATTAAGTGTTCAACCAAAATTTAATGAAAGACCTAGCTTTGATTTTAATTTGTTAAGGTGTGCGCCTAATTGGTAAAATTTGGTAGTTGTGAAAGCATAAAATTTTTGCTGCGGTAGGTGTATTGACGACAGTCCTTCATCTTAAATCAATAGCAAATCAAAACCGCACAGGCTCTCCAAACCAGTCTTAATTTGGTTTGTAAGCAGACTATAGTATGGCCGAAAGCCAGCGGAGTAACAAGTGAATTGGTGCGTATTGGTCGGCTTTGCCTTTGCCTATTTTATAAATTATAGAAAACACGAGAGGGTACAAAACTTGATTGAAAGGGCATGTTGATTAATTTAATTTTGTTCCTGTTATTATATTTTTGGGTAATTAATTTTTTTTGTAGGTTTGATTTCAACTTAAACACACATGAAAAAACTAATTTTATTTTCTTCTTTACTATTTACCATTAATTTTTATGGTCAGGACAAACCGGTGGAATTGAACTGCTACAACAAGTGGGCAGCAAAATTTGAAGAACGCGGTGGAGATGCTGTGGCCGATGGTGTTTATGATGACGTAATAATAACCAACCGCCAGGGTGCTAAAGCCACCTGCAACAACGGAAGAGCCGAAGTAAGACAAGGCAAATTGGTGAAAATGTACATCTTATTGAGTGATGGTACTTACGAAGAGGTAAAACGCACCTGGAAAGACAAATCCACCGAGGGTGTGGCCATTACCAACGGCATTAGTTCCAGCCGCTTAACCATTCACAACGAACTGTTTAATGTGATTTGGCCAAAGAAATTAAAAGCCAAGAAGGCCAAGCCAACCGAGGCTCCTGAGCCTGCCGACGACTAAATTCTGATTATTGTCAGTTTTATTTCCTTTTTAAGATGACATTGTTATGACAATTAAAAGGTCAGCTTATACCATCTTTGCGGTATAAATTGGAAGCATTTAAAGTCATAGCTTTTACCTACAAAAATCTGCCACTTGAGCAGTTGGGAAAGTTGCATTTGGATGCCACTCAACAGGCAGAAATTTTACCGTCTCTTAAAACAAAGTTGCATTTGCAGGAGTTTCTTTTCTTAAGTACCTGTAATCGTGTGGAGCTGTTTGTTTGTAACAATGTGCCTGCAAACACAGATTTTATTGTTTCGGTTTTAAAAGAACTTAATCCGCAATTAACGCCGGAAGAATTATCAACTCTTGCAGTAGGAGCCGAATTGTATGAAAACGATCTGGCCGTGCAGCATGTGTTACGTGTGGCTTCATCGCTGGATTCATTGGTAGTGGGCGAGCGCGAAATTATTACTCAGGTGCGCAAAGCCTACGACGCCTGCCATGCCTTAAAACTTACAGGTGATTTTATTCGTTTGTTGCTTCGCCAAACCATTGAAACGGCAAAAGAAGTTTATACCAACACGGCTATTGCAAAAAATCCGGTTTCCGTGGCCTCGTTGGCCTACAGGCAATTGCGCGAGTTGGGCATTAAAGACGATGCCCGCATTTTATTTGTTGGAAGCGGACAAACCAATACCATTTTAGCAGGCTATTTTCAAAAACATAAATTTGCAAACTTTACTGTATTTAACCGCACACGCGAACATGCCGAAAAACTGGCGGCTCTACTCAACGGAAAGGCTTTTACACTTGACGAGTTAAGCTTATTTAAAAATGGATTTGATGTGTTGGTGGTTTGCACTGCCAGTTCGGAAGCCATTATTACAACTTCTGTTTACCAATCGCTTTTAAACAACGAAACGACTAAAAAGGTAATTATTGATTTAGGCGTGCCTGCCAATGTGGAAGAGGCTGTGGCTATTAATAAACAGGCGCATTACATCGATATCAATTCGCTAAAGGCACAGGCAGAAGCCAATCTGGAACTTAGAAAAGGCGAAATTGCTGTTTGCGAAGAAATTATTTCCACAAAATCAAAACAGTTTTCGTTGCTTTATCAGGAGCGCCGCATCGAACTGGCATTTGGCAATGTTCCTAAAGAGGTAAAAGCGATTAAAGAACTTGCATTGAACGAAGTGTTTGCCAAAGAACTCAATACCCTTGATGCTCAAAGCAAGGAGGTTTTGGATAAAGTGCTCACCTATATGGAAAAAAAATACAATGCTGTGGCCATTAAAACTGCCAAGGAAGTGTTTCGTTCTCCGTTCAATTGATTTTACTTAGGTTTTTTTCTCTCTCAGGCTTTTGAGCTCTGCACATTCATGCTGCTTTTCTAAAAAGAATAACAGACATTACATAAAACAAAAAAGCCCCTGTAAAAACAGGAGCTTTTTTGCATTTGAGTGATCCCGCTGGGATTCGAACCCAGGACCCCTACATTAAAAGTGTAATGCTCTACCGGCTGAGCTACGGAATCATCACTCTTTATCGCAGGAACCGTTACGCCTAAACGCAACATTTCGTGTGCGGGCCCAAAAAAAAGAAATAAATCCTTAATTCGGGGCTGCAAATATAGCAGTCTTTTGCTCACCTACAAAATATTTTTTCGAAATATTTTTTTGCCCAAATTTTACGAGGAAGCCAACAATTTATATATTAGCCCAAATATGCCCAATCATCCCGAAATAAAATTACTAAAAGGTTTCTCCAGCCTTGCTTTTGGCGCCAGTAAAGAAAATGCCGTGCTGCTGTTTGGCGAACCCGAAGAAACCCAAAACATCGACGACGAAATTTTAAACAATCACTCGCTGGTGTATCACTATTGGGACCAAGGCTACTCGCTTTTTTTCGACCTGAACAAAAACAGCACCTTTTGCAGTGTGGAAATAGACAATAAAGACACATTACTGTTTAATACCAAAATATTTACATTAAAAGAAAAGGAAATTGTGGCCCTGATGAAGGAAAACGGGTATGCCTTAACTGACACTGAAGTTCATCAGTGGGGCGAAAGACGCGTGAGTTTCGACGATGCCTGCCTCGATTGTTATTTCGAAAACCACAAACTGGTATCTGTTAACTTTGGTATTCTGGATGAAAAACCGGAATTCAAATACTTTCCAAACTAAGTCGCAGCCATGCTTTAGCGAAGCACAACTAATTTCTTCCGTAAAGGGCCTTTTGAGGTATTTATTGTCATAAGGTAACAACCACTCTCCAAGGCACTAACATCGCAGCTTAGGGCGTTTTCCGATTGGTAAAAAGCCAAAGGCATCACTTTTCCCGAACCATCACTTAAAACCAAATCTGTAATTTTCTCATCAGAATTTAATTCCAGAAAAAAGTAAGCCTGGTTAACCGGATTTGGATAAACCTGAATTTCCGATTCTCTCAGTGTTTCACTCATCCCCACCGATAAAGCATCATAAGCACAGGTTTTAATAAAGGTGTTGTTACTTTCTTTTACCAAGGCGTAATACCGGCCCAATCCACTCAAAGCGAGGCTGGACGAGTTGCCCACCAACTGATTGTTTTTATACCATTTGTAACTAATATGATTGCCCGGAACGGTGAGTAAATTAGTTTGATTTGATAAGGTAATTTTTGCCATGCCGCCCAAATTGTACTTAATTCTTAGCGCCGGATTAAAAACCACCGTATCTGCAAAAGCCCTGAGAATGTTTGCAGTTGGACTGCTTATGCCCGCCTGGTAATTCAGGTTTTTGCAGGGCAGATTAAAAATAGTTGAATAAATTACCGCGGCCGTAAGGTAACTGCCTTCGTTAGAAGGATGCGTTTGATCGCTGCTCCATAAATCCACCGAAGGCAAAAAATTAATGCCTTTTATCCAGGCATCCCCAATCGGTGAAATAATTTCCTTCATGGTATCATTTATCACCACATAATTTCTTAAAATGCGTTGAATCATTTCAATGCCCGTGTTGCCATAAGGGGGCAAACCTGTTTTTACACCCCAACCGGCAAACAAAAGCACTTTGGCACAGGAATTATTTTGTCGGATAGAATCCATAAGTTTTAAATGACCCTGAACAACCTTACTCGAACCCGGAAACTGCGCCGAATCACGCACAAAACGTCCCTGATTGTCTTGAATAACGGCCACGTCCCATTTTTTGGAACGGATGAGCGCGTACAACACCGGATTGTTCATGTGAGCCGTCGTGCCCTGAGCCGTGTCGCCCACCGACACACCACCCGGCGCATGCATGCCAATTGAAACCGGAATTTTAGTCGAATCGGCAAAAGCCTTTACCATTTGAGGCATATTATTAAAATAAGTGAAACTGTTGCCAATAAATAAAATGCGCGTGGTGTCTTGACAAAACAGCGTAAAAGAAAATAAGTACAAAGGCAAAAACAGCAACAACTTCTTCATTAGATAAAGGTATAAAAACAAACGTTTATTTAGCCTCGATGCAGAGGGATTGTGGCAAACAATAAAATGTTACAAACGGCCTTATTGTTCCACTTTGAATAAAAACGTACCTTTATTCCTTTAAAAATTATACCATGCCAGGAACCGAATTATTTGGCGCAGAAGAGCGCAAAGAAATTGAAGATGTTTTATCAACAGGCATCATGTTTCGTTTTAACCACGATGCCCAACGCAACAACATTTGGAAAGCAAAAGATTTTGAAGCGGAAGCAAAAAAAATAACCAACGCCAAATACGCTTTGGCCGTTTCAAACGGTTCGGCTGCTATTATGGCGGCTTTGGCTGCTGCAGGTATTGGCGCCGGCGACGAAGTTATTTGTCCGCCCTTTACCTACATAGCCACCATCGAAGCAATTTTGTTTTTAGGTGGCTTACCGGTATTTGCCGAAATAAACGAAACCCTTTGCCTGAGTGCCGAAGGCATTGAAAAAGCCATCACCACTAAAACCAAAGCGGTTTGTTTGGTACACATGTGTGGCGGCAATGCCAACATGGACGAAATTATGGCCCTTGTGAACAAACACAATTTAATTTTAGTGGAAGACGCAGGCCAGGCTTTCTCTGCTTCTTACAAAGGCACTTACACCGGCTTGTTTGGAAAAGCAGGAGCTTATTCTTTCGACTTTTTTAAAATTGCCACTGCCGGAGAAGGCGGAATTTTTGTTACCAACGACGAAGCTACCTACAAACTGGCCGATAGTTTTTGCGACCATGGTCACGATCACATTGGCAACAACCGTGGCATGGAAAATCACCCAATCATTGGTTTCAATTACCGCATTAGCGAATTGCATGCTGCTGTAGGTGCTGCACAAACGCGCAAAGTACCCGAAATACGCCGCAAAAATTTACTCAACAAAAAGTTTATGCAACAAAAACTGGCTCATTTGCCGGGTGTTGGTTTTGCTAAATTGGGAGATGATAATGGCGACTCCGGAACATTCTTAAACATTTTAATGGATGAGCCAGAAATGGCCAAGCGGGTAGTGGATGAATTAAACAAAGCCGGAGTGGGTGGATTTAATTATTGGTTTACCAACATGTACCATTTCATCAATCAGTGGAATCACATTAAAGAATTAAAAACAGCGAGCAAACTGGCCATTCACGTAATAGGTGCTCCTCAGGATTATAAAAATTTAGAATTACCAAAAACACAAAACGTTGTTGGCCGTTTAATTTCATTCGGAATTTACTGCAACTGGACCGAAGAAAAAATGACCGAGCTGGCCGATAAAATTTCGGCTTGTGTAAATAAAGCCTTGCAACCGGCATAGGTGTAAACGCCATGTGCTTTCAATCAAATAAATGGGGAAATAAAGTCAGGTACTTTGTTTCCCTTTTTGTTTTATTGAGTGGTGCTGTTTTTTCGCAAAAAAATAAGCTGCCGCAAATTACCCGATTAGTGTATGGCGAATGCAACGACAATTGTTTTAAAGAACAACTACAGGAATTGCTCTGGAATAAGGATACCTTAAAACTTATTTTTTCAGCCAAAAATCAATGCGGGGCAAGTTATCAGGGTAAGGTGCTGAAGTCAAATCTGGATACTCTGGAAATTGAGGTCGGCCAATATGTGCAAGGTTTTCCCGGCAGTAAACAAAGCATACCGGATGCGAATTTTTATAAATTTTGCTACTGTTATTACCGATATGTAACAAGTATTTCTAACATGCGAACCCGGCCAGGGGTAATTATTATAAATGGCCAATCAAACTATGTAGCCAATGGATTGATTCAAAAAAGGTATATCAAATTCAGCGATTTTTATAAGAATCAATCTGCTAATCTCACGTATAAAAACCTGAATACTTTGATAGGTAAGGACTATCAGTCACAAGAACTTAAAAATGTGTTTGGTGAATTAGGCAACGACAGTGTGCCGGATTTGGTGGAGCAGGATTTTAGAACCATTCATTTTGAAGAAGATGGCATTTATTTTGTTTTTTCGAAGGAAAATCAGGTCATTTCAATCATGATCGAAAAAGAATTTGAAGGAAAAATAGTTGGAGATTTATTATTCAAAAGTATCCGCAAAGATTGGCTGAAAGTATTGGGAAACCCTGATAAGAAAAGAGAAATTATTTACGACGTAACTGCAGATAACGGGTCAGTTAACCAAGAGTACTGGGGCTGTAAATATTATTACCAAAAATACAAACTCTTCATCGACTTCGATAAGCATGATAATGTAAAATACATCAATTTCTCCTTAAAACCACCCACCAATGAATTTTAAGGAATTTGAAAAAGACTTGCTACACAAAAATATGCAGGGTTTGGCCTTAAACAAAACGACAACAATCAGGGCCGGTGAAAAGGCAATTGAATGCCTTATTGTGCAAACACCTCAATTAGAGTCAGGTTTTAAGGGCATTCAAATTCCGCTGGATTACCTGCATACCATGCCCGAAAAGATACTGTCCATGCTTGGTTCCAAACTTGGGATGAATGCCACTGTTTTTGCCCGCAATTGCCGGGTAATAAAAGTGGAGCGACCTGAAGCCGAAGCGTTTTTAAATAAGTACCATGTAATGGGTGCCACACAAAGTGGATTTAATTCCGGCCTGTATTATAAAAACGAATTGGTGGCGTTGGCATCTTTTTCAAAAGGTCGTAAAATGAACCGATTGCGCGAAGATCAACGCTCTTACGAAATGATTCGCTTTTGTTGTAAAAGTGGCATAACGGTAACCGGCGGTTTAACCAAACTGGTAAAAAACTTTTGTATTGATAAAAATGCGGGTGACATTATGACCTATGTGGACAAACAATTTTCGGAAGGAACATCTTTTATAAAATCAGGATTCAAATTTCACAGCGAGAAAGAACCCAATTATTTTTTGGTGGATAAAATAACGTATCAACGTATTTCTTTAAAAAACGCGGAGGAAATAGTTGACTCTAAAAAGTTTTATCTTACACACAATTGTGGCAACATTAAACTGGTTTACACACCCGCCGAAATTTGAAATACAACTGCATAGTTATTCTGGGCCCAACGGCCAGTGGCAAAACCAAACTGGCTTGTGCGCTGGCGGCTCAAATAAACGGCGAAATCATCAGTGCCGATTCGCGACAGGTGTACAAACATCTGGACATTGGCACCGGCAAGGATTTGGAAGAATATGTTGTTAACGGGAAGTCAATTCCATATCACCTCATTAATTGTTGCGAACCCGAAGAGCAGTTTTATTTGCACCAGTTTGTGGCGGAATTAAAAACTTCTTTTGGGCAGATAAGGGCCAGGCAACATGTTCCCATTATTTGCGGAGGAACAGGCTTGTATCTGGATGCGCTATCCAAAGACTTTTCTTTCACGCAGATAAAAGAAGATGAAGACCTACGCAAGGAACTTTCGGTTCTTCCGAAAGAAGAACTCATTCAACGCTTGCAAAAATTTCCTGAACAACTAAGAGCACACGTAGATTTGAATTCGGTAAAGCGCTTAATTCGTGGCATTGAAGTGGCCGAATACCGAAGCAAAAATCCAGAATTGACTAGGGCAGAAGCTTTACCCTACAAGCCACTATACATTGGAGTGCAGGTAAGTGCTGAAGACCGAAAAGCTAAAATTACTCAGCGACTGAAATTACGGTTGGAACATGGATTGATTGAGGAGGTACAACAATTGCTGAAGAAAGGACTCACCCACCAACGACTGGAAACACTGGGTTTGGAGTACAAATTTGTATCGCATTATTTGCAACAAAAAATATCGCGTGAAGAATTATTTACACAACTACAAACCGCCATTTTTCAATTCTCAAAACGACAAATGACCTGGTTTCGGAAAATGGAAAAAGAGGGTATCAACATTCATTGGGTGGAAAGCGATGTTAAGTTAGAACACTTGATAAATCTCTTTATGGAGCGCAGATGATACGGATAATTATGATTAACGCGGATAAAAATCTTAAATAATTTGCTTTATCAGCGCTTTCAGCGTTCCATCAATCATTTAAAACTCTTTCTCAAAAAACTTCTTAGGGCTCTGTTACTCACTTTTGGCGATTCCAGAAAACCAAAATGCCCATCGTATTCCAAATACAAAATGGTTTTATTTTCAATCATTTCAGCCTGCTCAAGCAATTGTTCATAAGGCAAAACATTGTCAAGCTCGCCAATCACCATCATAATGGGGTAGCGCACAAATCCCAGAATTAAATGGCGGTTTGGGCGGTCGCGCATGCCGTGTAGTGCCGCAATTATGCCTTGTTTGCTGGTTTTTCGGGCAATGTCGTATGCAAAAGCCACTTCCTCCTTCATGTATTTGAGGTTTCTTTCGGCAAATAAATTGCGGATGGTGTTGCGGGTATAAACGTTTTTATTGGCCTTTACCACCTCAATGGCCCTTAGCCGGTCGTGTTTTTTTTCTTCGCTATCGGGGTAGGCGGTGCTGTGATAAAGGCAAAAACCTCTTAGATGTTCGGGAAACAAATCGGCAAAAGCCAGTGCCACGTAGCCCCCCATGCTGTGCCCAATAATAACATAACGTTTAAGGTGCAACGAATCTAAAACGGATTTTACGCAGCGCGCCATTAAATCCATGCTGTGTGCATAGCCAAAACATGGTGTGGCACCGTGCCCCGGTAAATCTATGGCAATAACCCGGTACGATTTGCAGAGGTTGTCGCTCAACGGTTTCCAAATGGCCTGCGATCCTAAAAAACCGTGCAAAAGCACCACCACACGGCCCTTTCCTTTATCTGAAAAAGTTACTGGTTGGTTCTTATAAAGTGCCGTTTTAATCATATTTACCCTTTGAGGCTGCACAAATTTATAGGAATACTGATAAAATCCCATAAAATTTAAAAACCGGGCTTTTGGCTACCCTTTTTAGGGTATTTGCACCCCTTTTATAATCCTTAACTTTAAGTCGTTAAATTATGCTTTCATTAGACGAACTTAAAAAGGGACAAAAGGCCATTATCAAATCGTTTAGCAACGACCTGTTAAGCACACGCCTAATTGAAATGGGCTGCCTGCCCGGCGAAACCGTTGTACTGTCTAAAAAAGCGCCACTTGGCTGCCCTTATGCCATTCAGGTGGCCGGTTACGAACTCAGCCTGCGTAAAGACGAGGCTTCAACAATTGAGGTGGAACTGGTAGCCTGATTACTTGTCGGCAAATGCTCAAAATAATCAGTTAAAAATTGCCTTGTTGGGTAATCCCAATGCGGGAAAAACCAGCTTGTTTAATGGCCTTACAGGATTAAATCAAAAAACAGGTAATTACAGCGGGGTAACGGTCGAACGTTTTGAAGGCAACAGTTACTTTACCCACAACCAACAAAAGATACACCTTTCTGTGCTTGATTTACCGGGCATTTACAGCGTATTTCCAAAATCGGCCGATGAGGTAATTGCCTGCAAAACCCTGCTTAATCCTGAAGAAAAAATAGACGTGGTTTTGGTGGTTTTAGATTCCACCAGTTTAAAACGCAATCTTTTGCTGGCCACACAACTGATTGATTTGCGCTACAAAACCGTGGTAGCCCTCAACATGATGGACGAGGCTCAAAAACAGGGCATCGAAATTGATGTGAAAGGCCTTTCGGAAGCGCTGGACGTGGAGGTGGTACCGGTTGATTCGCGCGGCATGCAGGGCTTTGATAAATTAAAAACAGCCCTCTTAAATGCCCGTGTGAGCAACAGTATTTTTCACAATCTGAATTCAGAATTTGTGCTGGCACACAAAAACTACAAGGGATTTATTCAGCAAAATGCCCTGGGTGCCAATCCGGATAAACAGGCAGAAAACAGTGATAAAATTTACCGCTTTAATGTAATTAATTACCTAATCAACCGTTTTGTAAAAAGTCCCGAACAGCTTTCGCAGCGAGAACGCAGCACCAGCATCGATGCTTTTTTAACCCACCGCGTGTTTGGTTATCTTTTTTTAGTATTGATTTTGTTTCTTGTTTTTCAGTTCATCTTTTTTATTTCGGAAGCGCCAATGAACTGGATAGAACAACTTTTTATCACATTAGGCGATTACATAAGTACCAGTCTCCCCAAAGGGCAGCTCAACGATTTATTGGTGAAAGGGGTTTTAACCGGCGTAAGTGGTGTAATGATGTTTATTCCGCAGATTGCTTTTTTGTTTTTGTTCATTGGTTTCCTCGAAGATTCAGGCTACATGGCACGCGCCAGCTTTATTATGGATAAAGTAATGCGGCCTTTTGGATTAAACGGAAAATCGGTAATTCCACTCATTAGTGGCACGGCTTGTGCGGTGCCTTCCATCATGGCCACGCGCTCCATCAGCAATGTTAAAGAACGCCTCATTACTATTTTTATTCTACCGCTCATTAGTTGCTCGGCCAGGTTGCCTGTTTACACTCTCATAGTTTCGGTGATGTATCCGGCCAATCATTTTTTGGGTGTGTTTAATGCCAGAGGGCTGGTTTTGTTTTTGCTTTACATGTTGGGTTTTGTGGTAACATTGCTTACGGCCTACGTTTTAAAACGGCTTATTAAAACCCGCGAGGCTTCTTTTTTCGTCATGGAGTTGCCCGTTTACCGCTGGCCTCAGTTAAAAAACATCGGCATTATGGTGTATAACCGCGTGAAGGTGTTTGTGAACGAGGCCGGAAAAATTATTCTGGCCATTTCCATTGTACTTTGGTTTTTAAGTTCACACGGGGCCGGGAAAGAATACAAACAACTTGAGGCACGGCAGGTAGCCTTGGAGTCTTTGGCAGCAAGCGATTCAACAGCAGCACACGAATTGCAAAAAACTGAAACAGCTAAACTCGAAAAATCCTTTATTGGGGTAATGGGTCACCTGATTGAACCAGCTATTAAACCATTGGGCTTCGATTGGAAAATAGGCATTGCCTTAATTACTTCCTTTGCCGCCCGCGAAGTATTTGTAGGTACCATGGCCACTATTTATGAGTCGGGCGACAGCGGCAATACTTCCGGCATACGCAATCGGCTACAGAACGAGAAAAACGAAAACGGGTCTTTAAAATATACTCCTGCCGTTTGCTGGTCATTACTTATATTTTACGCCTTTGCCCTGCAATGCATGAGCACCATTGCTGTGGTTAAACGCGAAACGCAGAGTTGGAAATGGGTTTTAATACAACTGGCATTTATGTCGGCACTGGCCTACCTCTCGGCATTTGGCACCTATCAACTGTTGTCTTAAAGCTATTTTGCTTTTCAATTAATTTATTCCATTTTTACACTTCAATAAAAAACACATGCGTCAAATAAGCTACCTACTTGCGGCTGCTGCATTTTTTTCGGCCTGCCATTCTTCAAAAAAAACAAATGCTCCCGCTGCGATTGTTAACCCAATTGCAAAAACTGAAAACAAAACTGCCGACAGCACAGCACCTCTTGTTTTAAAAAAAGAAATTTACCGGGCCACCAACACCCGTAGCAGCGACATTATTCATACGCGACTGGATGTAAATTTTGACTGGACCAATTGCCGCATGAATGGTAAGGCTGCCATCGAGGCCCGTCCGTATTTTTATCCCACCAACATGCTTTACCTGAATGCCAAAGGAATGGAGATAAAAAAAGTGGAGCTGTTTGAACCATCTTTTACTCCACCAAAAAAAACCGGCGACAAACCAAGCCCTTTAAAATTTGAAGAATTAAAACCACTTTCATCGTCGTTTGTTTACGAAAACGATTCGCTTAAAATTAACCTTGGAAAAACATTTACCGCCGAACAAAATTATACTGTGGTAATCGACTATGTGGCCAAACCCAATGAGCTAAAGGTGGAAGGAGGAAGCCGCGCCATTAGCGACGATAAAGGCCTTTACTTTATAAATCCCACAGGCGAAAACGCTTTTAAAATGCCGCAGATTTGGACTCAGGGCGAAACCCAGGCCACCTCTGTGTGGATGCCTACCATTGATAGTCCGAACGAAAAAATGACTCAGGAAATTTACATGACCGTTGAAAACCGTTTCACCACTTTGTCTAACGGGGTTTTGGCCGACAGTAAAAAAAATGCCGACGGCACACGCACCGACCACTGGAAACAAGAGCAGCCTCACGCGCCTTATCTGGCCATGATGGGCGTTGGCGAATTTAAAAAAGTAATAGATACACCCTGGAATGGAAAAGAAGTGAGCTTTTATGTAGAGAAGGATTATGAAGTACACGCCATGGAAATTTTTGGCAACACCAAAGAGATGATTGATTTCTACTCTAAAAAACTCGGCGTGGATTACCCATGGCCAAAGTACTCGCAGATTGTTGTGCGCGACTATGTGAGTGGTGCCATGGAAAATACCAGCGCCACACTGCACGGCGATTTTATGGTGTATCAAACCACACGCGAAATGATTGACGAACGCAAAGGTGATGGGGTTATTGCTCACGAATTGTTTCATCAATGGTTTGGCGACCTTGTTACCAGCGAGAGTTGGAGCAATTTGCCACTCAACGAAAGTTTTGCCACCTACGGCGAGTACCTGTGGGAAGAATATAAAAATGGCCGTGATGCCGCCGATTATCACTCCATGCGCAGCAGAGAAGGTTACATGACATCTCAAAAAGAAGTGGATTTAATTCGTTTTAATTACAAGGACAAGGAAGACATGTTTGATGCCTTTAGCTATAACAAAGGCGGGCAGGTATTGCACATGTTGCGCAAAGCCGTGGGCGATGAGGCGTTTTTTGCTTCCCTGAAAAATTACCTTAAAAGCAACAGTTACAAAAGTGCCGAAATACACAACCTGCGTTTGGCATTTGAAGAAACTACCGGCCGCGACATGAACTGGTTTTTTAACCAATGGTTTTTAAATAAAGGGCGACCTAAATTAAAAGTAAGCTACAGCCACAATGCTGTTAACTCCATTGTTGAACTAACCGTGGAGCAAATACAGGACGCTAAAAAAGCACCGCTTTACACGCTGCCACTTGAAGTGGATGTTTACACCACAGCAGGAATGAAAAGACACCACCTTGTGATAGACGATGTAAAACAAACCTTTACACTGGTTGCAACCGGCGCAATTAAGCTGGTAAACTTTGATGCCGAACGCCAATTACTTTGCGATTTGGAGTATAAAAAATCCGATGCCGAATACATCTATCAATACAACAATGCACCGCTTTATGGCGACAGAATTGAGGCGCTCAAAGAACTGGATTCGAAAATAAACGAGCCTGCTGTTTTAGAATTGTTTAAGAATGCTGCGCAAAACGATAAATTTTATGCCATCAGAAATTTTGCAATTATAAAACTCGAAAAAGTTTCGGACGATAAATTGCCTGAAATAAAACCAATTCTGCTTTCGATTTACAAAAGCGATAAAAAAACAACCACTCGTGCCAAAGCATTGGCCTCATTAAACTATAAATTTGCTAACGATGTGGATATAATAGGTTTAAATGAGCCGGCGCTTAACGAAACATCTTACGCCATTTGTGGCGAGGCATTTCGTGCCATTGCAAAAAGCAACCCGAAACTGGCCATGGAAAAAGCCAAACAACTTGAAAACGAAAGTGGTAAGGATGTACTTTTTCCGGTTGCCAGCTTATATGCCAATTACGGTGCCGATGATCAGATACTTTTTTTCCACAATGCACTCAAATATTTTAACGGGTTTGAGGTATTGAGCTTTATGTCGTCTTACACCAAAACAGCCAAGCGTTGTTTAAATTCTTCGAGTGCCATTTCAGCGGCCATGGACATGGAAGCCATGAGTAAAGGCGCACCAAAGTTTTTAAAATTCGGAATCATTAAAGGAATTAAAGATTTAGCGTCGAATTGGGAGTCGCGTGAGGCTGGATTAATGGCCCGTTTGGAAGCAGCTAAAAAAGAAAACCGCGATGTGGCTGAAATTGAAAAGGAACTAAAACTGGCCGCCGAAACCAAAGACATTCTCAATAAAATGTATAACCGTTCTAAGTAATCACTCAATATGAAATCGAAATCAATCATTGCAGTAGCCTTCAGTTTTTTAATAGTTGTTTTGCTTTCGTGTAGCTCCGAAGTAAATTACCTCACCGAATTAAGAGGCATCGCCGATCAGATAAACCGCAAGTGCCCGCAAATGCTCGATTCGGAAACCAGACTGGATGGCATTGAAGTGGGAGCACCCAACACCATCATTTATAAATACACCCTGGTAAATATAAAAAGTGAAGATGTGGATACCGTGGCCTTTAACCGCGCCATGTGGCCGGGCCTGGTAAGCAACATTAAGGTAAGTCAGGATATGAAAAAGCTTCGGGATAATAATACAATACTTTATTATGCCTACCGTGATAAATCAAACAAACCCATTTGTACATTATTGATTCAACCAAAAGACTATAAGTAATCCGGAACACAACACTCTGTTTTCTTCAGGTTACTGTTAATCCACCCGTTGGCAGAGGAACGGGCGATGTTAAACTACTAAAGGCTTTTTCTCTGCAAAGCCGGAACTAAAAAAAATGACAAAAGCAGGATTGGAAAAAATATTGTTTCTGGATATTGAAACAGTACCATTGGTTTACAATTACGACAACCTTAACGAAAGCACCCGCGAACTCTGGGACAAAAAATGGCAGTACAGTAAAGAAGTAACAGCGGCACAGCAGTACGCCAAAGCCGGTATTTACGCCGAGTTTGCCAAAGTGGTTTGCATTGGTTTGGGTTATTACACACAAAATAAATTCAGGGTAAAAACAATTGCTTCGGCCAACGAGGTTGAAATTTTACAGCAGTTTTCTGAACTTTTAAAACAACACTTTAATACCGAAAATCATTTATTATGTGCGCACAATGGCAAAGAATTCGATTTCCCGTTTTTGTGCCGACGGTTTTTAATCAACAACATGCCACTGCCAAAAACCCTGCAAATACAGGGCAAAAAACCCTGGGAGGTTAAACACATTGACACCATGGATTTGTGGAAGTTTGGCGATGTTAAAAATTTTTCCTCACTCAATTTACTGGCGCATGTGTTTAACATCCCATCGCCTAAAGACGACATGGATGGCAGCATGGTGGGTAAAACATTTTACGAAGAAAATAATTTGAAAAAAATAGAAACCTATTGCCTCAAAGATGTAATCACACTGGCCAGGGTGTATAATCGCTTTGCCGGCCTCGGAAATTTAAGTGACGAAGACATAATTTTTGTGTAAATTCATCCGATAAAATCACACATTGAACAGGGTAGCTATTATAGGAAACGGAAGCTGGGCCACGGCACTTGCCAAGTTGTTTTTAAATAACACAACGGGCATAAACTGGTATGTGCGCAAACCCGAAGACATCAGCTACTTTAAAGAATTCAGCAACAACCCACGCTACCTCACATCTGTTGAATTTGATATATCAAAAATTAACTTTTTCGATTCGTTAAGCGATTCCCTGAAAACAGCCGATTACATTGTGTTGGCCATTCCATCTGCTTTTTTGCACGACGTAATGAGCAGCATTGATAAAAAGGACCTTGAGGGAAAAATGCTGTTTTCGGCCATTAAAGGCATTGTGCCACAAAATAATTTAATTGTTGGCGAATACCTTCACAAGGTTTACAACGTGCCTTTGCAAAACATCGGGGTAATTACAGGTCCCTGCCATGCCGAAGAAGTGGCGCTTGAAAAATTAAGCTATCTCACAATTGCCTCCTTAAACACCGACAGTGCAAAAAAAATAAGTGGCCTTCTCAATTGCCGTTATTTAAGCTCTACGGTTAGCGACGATATTTACGGCACCGAATATTCGGCGGTACTCAAAAACGTAGTGGCTGTGGCCGGTGGCATTTGCCATGGTTTGGGCTACGGCGATAATTTTTTAGCCGTTTTGGTAAGCAATGCCATACAGGAAATAAAACGCTTTGTGGATGTGGTACACCCAATTAACCGCGACATCAACGCCTCGGCCTATTTGGGCGATTTATTGGTAACCGCTTACTCGCAGTTTAGCCGTAACCGCATGTTTGGTACCATGCTTGGCAAAGGCTACAGCGTTAAGCAGGCCCAGCTCGAAATGAACATGATTGCCGAAGGTTATTACGCGGTAAAGTGCGTTTACGAAATAAACAAAAGTTACAAAGTACACATGCCCATTACCGAAGCAGTGTATCATATCATCTACCAAAAGCGCGATGTGCGCAAAGAAATTAGTCAGCTAACTAAATTACTTTCGTAAGTTGAGAAGCCTGGCATTAATAATTTCAGTATTGTTTCATCCCTTGCTCATGGCCACTTACGGCTGTTTGTTGCTTTTTTTTGGCATTAACGATACCATTTACGATTACATGACTGCGCCCGCCAACAAATGGCGCATTTCTTTATTTGTGTTTGTGTTCACGTTCATGTTTCCGGTGCTCAATATTTTTATTCTCTATAAATTAAAACGCATTCCATCTATCACACTTTCAGAGCAGGGCGACCGCACTTATCCTTATATAATGACCGCTCTGTTTTATTTTGGTTTGTTTTATTTGTTTTTAGACACCAACATCTGGATGGTGATAAAACTTTTAATTATTGGCGGTGGATTATCCATAGTGCTGACAGCTTTAATCAACCTTAAATTTAAAATCAGCGCGCACATGGTGGGCATTGGCGGTTTGTTGGGAGGACTAATCTCCATTTCCTACCTCATTCAGTTTAACCTCACCCCATATTACATTGCATTGTTAATTGTTGCCGGTTTGGTTGGCACTTCAAGGCTTATATTAAACGAGCACAAACCGTATCAGCTTTACTTCGGATTTTTGTTGGGATTATTGGTTCAGTCAGGCTTGTTTTTTGGACTTCAAACCCTCACCTTTGTTTAAAATTTTGTTTTGAATCTTGTTACAGGAGCCACCGGAATTATTGGAAGCCATGTGTTACTGGCTTTGCTGCAAGCCAACAGGCCTGTAACCGCCTGCAAACAAAAGAACAGCGATTTAAAGCGCGTTGAAAAACTTTTTTCGTATTACACCAGCGATTACACCGCACTATTTGCCAAAATAAAATGGATTGATCTTGATATCCGCGATTCGTTTTCGGTGGACGATGCATTGGAAGGAATAGACACAGTGTATCATTGCGCGGGCTTTGTATCCTTTAACCGCAACCAACGAAAAAAATTAATGGAGGTAAACCATCAGGGCACAAAATTACTGGTGGATGCCTGTTTACACAAAAACATAAAAGCCTTTTGCCACGTTAGTTCAATGGCTACCATCAACAATCAGGATTACACCCTGCCATTAAGCGAAGAGGTTTTTTGGAAACTTTCGGGAAAGGAAAGCGATTACGCCATGAGCAAATACAACGCCGAACGCGAGGTTTGGCGGGGCATGGAAGAAGGGCTTAATGCCGTGATTGTGAATCCCGGCGTGGTATTGTCTCCCGGATTTTGGGACCAAAGCAGTTCCCGCATTTTCGACACCTGTTACAAAGGCAATTTATTTTACACGGCAGGTTCTACCGGTTATGTGGCCGCCCGCGATGTGGCTGCTGCCATGCTGAAACTGGTGGACGCACAAAAATTTTCGAACCGTTACATATTAATTGAAAACAACTACCCCTTTAAAACCGTTTTTAACTGGATACATGCCAATTTTAAAAAGCCATTGCCACGCATTAACGCCACCAAACCCATACTGTATTTGGGCTGGATGGCCGACTCGGTAATTTCTTTTGTGTTTGGAAGAAAGCTCGTGTTAACCCACTCGCTCATTAATTCGGCACTGAACAAGCAGTTGTACAGCAATCACAAAATTAACGCTACCGGTTTACTTAGCTTTATGCCTGTAGAGAAATGCCTTGCCGAAATTTGCGCCATCTATCTTGCCGAAAAAGAAAAAGGGAGTATCAAGTAGTTGATTTTCATCGAATTAAAATTGACCTTTGTCAATTAATTTTTGCTTTTTGTAAGTTATTTTTATAATTTAGGCTAATATTTAACAGACAGGTATGCACATTGCAATTGCGGGAAACATTGGGTCGGGAAAAACTACTTTAACATCTCTTTTGGCCAAACATTATAAATGGCATGCTCATTACGAAGACGCTGACGACAATCCGTATTTGAATGATTTTTACGAAGACATGCAACGTTGGTCCTTTAATCTTCAGGTGTACTTTTTAAACAACCGTTTTAGTCAGATTCTTGATATCCGTAAAGGAAAACATACCGTGGTGCAGGACAGAACCATTTATGAAGATGCGTATATTTTTGCACCAAATCTTCATGCCATGGGTTTAATGACCTCGCGCGATTACGACAATTATTTTGCCCTGTTTAAGTTAATGGAAAGTTTGGTAAAAGCGCCCGATTTAATCATTTACCTAAGAGCCAGTGTGCCAACGCTTGTAAAACAAATTCAAAAACGTGGCCGTGATTACGAAAACAGCATCCGTTTGGATTATTTAAAACGCCTTAACGAGCGTTACGAAGCTTGGCATTCGTCTTACGAATCAGGTAAAATTATGGTGGTGGATGTGGACGATATTAATTTCAGCGAAAGCAAGGAAGATTTGGGAAAAGTGATACGCATGATTGACGCTGAGCTAAACGGTTTATTCAAATAGTGAGTGTTACAATAAATAAAGATGCAGGTTTTTTTGAATCTTATTTTTCAAAAAACGTTGAGCATGTAAATAAGACAGGAGAACTTATCCTTGCTTATGACGGCGTGCTTAATCCCGAAACAATTTCTAAACTCGAAACTGAAATTGAAGGAAAAATTCTTGAAAAAGGACTTCCAAAAATTGTCATTCGCAAAGTATTTTTCATTTGTATTGAGGCCCTGCAAAACATGTACATTCATGGCTACAAAGATGAAAACGGGGCCAAGCACAATTTTTTTATTTTATACATTGCCGATAAAGCCGTTAAAATGATTGGGGCCAACCTCATTCACAATCCGGCCATTCCAAAAATTCAAAAACACATTGAACGCATCAACTCTTTTGAGGATCCGGGCGATTTAAAAACATATTACCTCGAACACCTCGAGAACAACGAATTGAGCGATAAAGGTGGTGCCGGCCTCGGCTTTATTACCATTGGTATGAAGAGCGGAAACAAACTGCGCACCGAGTTTGAAACCATTAACGACGACCGTTCGATGTTTTTGATGGAAGTGACCATTAATATGGAATAATTTTCAAATCCAAAGCCTCAATCGTCAATGTCTGTAAGCTTAACGCACAAAATTCCACAGGCAGCAAATGTTTCTTCCAGTTTAAAAAATCAACCTTTTGTTATTATTGAATTAAGTTGCTTTGTAAAAAATTGTTTAGTAGTAAATAATAAATGACTAAGCAAAAGCACATACTCTTTATTTCATCCTGGTATCCCAACAAAAACAATGTGGGGCACGGCATTTTTAATTTCAACTTTGCAAAGGCAGCCGCGCTCAACAACCGGGTAAGTGTTATTCATGTGAGTTCAAACAGCGGGCAAACTCAGTTGTTTGAGTTGGAAGAAAAAAATACCGATGGTTTTTTCGAAATTCAGGTTTATTATAAAAAAGTAGAATCAAACATTCCATTGTGGTCGAACTGGCTAAAAATTAAAAGGCAAAAACAAGGTTTTGATTTAGCTTACGAACGCCTGCTTCAAAAAGGCGCTGCACCCGATTTAATCCAACTCAATGTGGTAATTCCGGCTGGCTTTGGTGCAATGCATCTGGCAAAAAAACACCGGTTGCCATACATAGTAAACGAAAGTTGGTCGGGCTACTGCGCCGAGGATGGCAATTACAAAGGGTTTCTGCTAAAATTGATTACGAAAAAAATTATCCGACATGCCAAAGCCATTTTGCCGGTGAGTAATTTTTTGAAACAGGCCATGCTTTCACAGGGATTGAGCGGTAATTACAAGGTGTTGCCAAACGTGGTGGACACTTCGCGTTTTGTGCCAATGCCTAAACCGGAGGAACCTGTAACGCGTTTCATTCACATTTCTTCATTAACCAATCGCGAAAAAAATATCGATGGCATTATCAAGGCATTTACAAAGGCACTCAAAATAAACGAACAGATGGAACTGTGGATTGTGGGCGATGGAGAAGAAAGAGAAAAGTGGCAAACCCTGGCAAAGATTAGCGATAAAAAAGGAAGAATTAGTTTTAAAGGACGTTTGCAATCTAACAATTTGGTGGAAGCCATCAACCAGTGCGATGCCTTGCTCATGTTTAGTTATTTTGAAACCTTTTGTTTGGTAATTACCGAAGCATGGGCCTGCGGAAAACCAGTTATAACAAGCAACGCAGGAGCCATTAAAGACTACATGCAACCGGAATTCGGCGTAATGGTGGAAAAAGGCAACGAAGCCGAACTGACCAAAGCCATACTGGATTTTGCGGCAAACAAAAAAAAGTACAATTCCGATAAAATGCGAACTTTTGTTGTGGAAAATTTTAGCCCGGAAAAAGTTGCTGCCGGTTTGAACAATGTGTATGACGAGGTGTTGGGGGAGGGAAGGGATTGAAGGGACTCAAGGGACGGAAGGGACTTAAGGGACTCAAGGGATGGAAGGGACTCAAGGGACGGAAGGGACTCAAGGTACGGAAGAGACTTAAGGGACGGAAGGGACTCAAGGGACTGAAGAGACTCAAGAGACAAGAAGCAAGAGGTTATATTAAACATTAATGACTAAAAACAAATAACTTAATAAAGAAAGTTTAACAAAAAAATAAATTGATTAAAAACATCATATCTGCTTTTTTTTCGAGGGGTTTTGTGGCTTTGAGCAACTTTGCCTTGTTACTAATTTCGGCAAGATACCTTGGCATAGAAATTTGGGGTCAGGTAAATATTTTAATTCTCAATATCGCCATCATTCAAACGATAAACGAAATTTATACAGGTTCTGCCATTGTGTATTTTGTTCCAAAAAATTCCCTCGCGCAAATTTACCGGCATGGATTTTTATTCGCCCTGGCAAGCTCACTCACACTTAACTTGCTGTTCTGGTTGCTAAATAAAGTGGATGCCACATCCTTCTTTCATTTACTGAGTTTGTCCTTCATCATCACGTTAAACACCTTTCACAACGTTTTGCTGCTCGCCCGCGAAAAAATAAAACACTACAATTTAATGGTGTTTGCTCAGCCTGCACTTATGCTCATGGCTTTATCCATTCAACTGTTTGTATTAAGCAACCGAACCTTTAATGCCTACCTGTTTTCGCTTTACATTTCTTTTGGCATAGCACTTTTGGTTTCGGCAGTTTTGTTAATCGGCCTTTTTAAAACAACAGGTAACGACGGAAAAATCGGATTTTTTAAAGTGATTCAAAATGGTTTTATAAACCAGTTAGGCAATCTGGCGCACACATTAAGCAATCGCTTAAACTATTATTTGTTGAGCAGTGCGGCCCTTGTGGGTGTTTATGCCAGTTCCACCTCCTTAATTGAATCAGTATTAATAATTAGCGGAAGTATTTCGCCCATTATACTCAGCCATGTGGCTAATAAAAAGGATGTGGTTAATAATGCCCGCCTGAGTCTTGCACTTGCCAAACTGTGTTTTGTGTTGAGCTTATTTTGTGTTTTTATTATTGTGTTATTGCCTAATGAGTTGTTTACCTTTATGTTGGGGAAAAACTTTGAACAAACCAAAATGGTTATGCTTTACCTTTCGCCCGGCATATTGTGTTTGAGTTTTTCGGCCATTCTCAGCCATTATTTTTCGGGATTGGGCAGGCAAAAAATATTGCTTGTGGCCAACCTTTCCGGATTATTAATAGCCGTTTGTACCGCCTGGCCATTTATTAACTACTTCGGTTTAAAGGGAGCCTGCTATGCTGCTTCGTTGGCTTATTTGGCGCAGGCCACGGTGCTATCGGTAGTGTTTTTTAAAACCAATAAAATTGGAATTAAGGAAGTTCTGAATCCAAAAATTGAAATGAAATTGTTAAAGTAGCGATTGAAAACTTATTGATTCGCCTCCACAAACTTAGTCAGCATTACAAATTCCGCTACCGAAAGTTGCTCCGGGCGTTTGTCTAACAAAGGTTCGCGCAAATCGTTGTTGTTAAAAAGAGTTCTTACCGAATTACGGATTGTTTTTCGCCGTTGATTAAAACAGGTTTTTACAATTTTCTTAAACAATACTTCGTCGCAATCCAAATGCTTCACATTGTTGCGCTTTAAACGGATAACAGCACTTTTTACTTTGGGCGGTGGACTAAAAACATTTTCGTTTACAGTAAACAAATATTCAATGTCATAAAAAGCCTGCAATAAAACACTTAAAATGCCATACACTTTTGAACCTGGTTTTTCAGCCAAACGCAAAGCCACTTCCTTTTGAAACATGCCCACCACATAATCCACACTCTCTTTTTCTTCAAGCACCTTAAACATGATCTGACTCGAAATGTTGTATGGGAAATTTCCAATTACATTGTATTTTGGCCCGGCAATGGTTTTAATATCGGTTTCTAAAAAATCAGAAAGTAAAAACTGTGATTGGTGTTGTGGGTATTTATTTTTTAAGAATGCAACCGACTCTTCGTCCACATCCAGGGCAAAAAAATTCTTTTGTTCCACTAAAAATTGTGTAAGAACCCCTGTGCCGGGGCCCACTTCCACAATGGGGCTGGCATTGTCTTTCTCGAGCAAAGCTTCCACAATGTTGCGGGCAATGTTTTCATCATTTAAAAAATGCTGCCCTAAATGTTTTTTCGCTTTTACCGGATGTTTCATAATTTTTATTGCCGACCGGGAACTAATGTGCCGGGCTTAATTTATTTTTTTAGGTTTCCACCCAAAGCCATCAGGTAGGTTTTAATCAGTTCATCCAGATTACCATTCAACACACCTTCTGCATCGGTAATTTTTAATTCGGTGCGGTGGTCGTTTACCATTTTGTAAGGATGTAAAACGTAGCTTCTGATTTGAGAGCCCCATTCAATTTTCATTTTTCCATCTTCCACGGCCTGTTTGCTTTCGTTCCGCTTGCGCATTTCAAGTTCATATAATTGTGAACGCAGCATTTGCAAAGCCCTTTCTCTGTTGCCGTGTTGCGAACGTTCTATCTGACAAACCACAACAATGCCGGTGGGCTTGTGTAACATTTGTACTTTAGTTTCTACCTTATTCACGTTTTGCCCACCTGCGCCGCCACTGCGCGATGTAGTAACCTCAAGATCGGCCGGTTTAATTTCAATTTCAATGGTGTCGTCCACAATCGGATACACATACACCGAGGCAAAACTCGTGTGGCGCTTGGCGTTAGAGTCAAAGGGACTGATGCGCACCAAACGGTGAACACCATTTTCTCCTTTTAAATAACCAAAAGCAAATTCGCCTTCAATTTGCAGCGAAACCGATTTAATTCCGGCAACATCGCCGCCGTTGTAATCCAGTTCCGATACCTTAAAGCCATTTTTTTCGGCCCACATCATGTACATGCGCATGAGCATACTGGCCCAGTCGCAACTTTCGGTGCCACCCGCACCTGCATTAATTTGCAACACGCAGTTGAGTTTGTCCTCATCGGCGCGCAACATATTTTTAAACTCAATGTCTTCGAGTTTTTTTAAGGTGTTGTTAAATTCGGCAACGGTTTCTTCTTCGGTGGCATCACCACTTTTAAAAAATTCGTAAAGGGTGTTGAGGTCGTCGAGTTGCCGCGACAATTCTTCATAGCCGGAAGTCCAGGTTTTTAACTGCTTTACGTCATTCAAAATTTTTTCCGCCTGTTTGGAGTCGTTCCAGAAATTGGGGTCTAAGGTCTTTTCTTCGAGCAGCTCAAGGTCGTGTTTCTTTCTATCGTAGTCAAAGAAACCCCCTCAATGCGCTACCGCGTTCATTCAAGTCTTTTAGTTGATCAATTGTAAACATAGGTGGCAAAGATACAATTTTTTATGAAATCGCTTTTTTAAATGGCCAGAAGAAAATGTAGCCAAGTATCATGATGCCTCCAAACCATGGAAGGCCCATTACGAAGGCAATGTAGAGGTGCATAAGCACCCCAATAAGTAAAAAGGTTTTTTTAAAAAACGGTAACCAGGCCATTATGGCAAAAATTGTTTGGTAACCAAGTACTATGTAATTGAGCAATACATAAACCCAGTTGTTTTTTGATGAATAGCCCGGAAACGAAAACAAGGAGAAATGACTGGTTTGCGACACAATGGCAATGGCGTTGCCTGCCTGCCAATCGGCATCGGCAAGTTTGGCAACGGCCGATAAAAAATAGGCCACACAAAGCTGAATCATAATGCCCAGCACTGCCAGATTGTGAAACAGTGTTTTAATTTCGGTAAATTTACCTGAAGAAGTAAATGAGCGAACGCTTAAAAAACAATTGAATAACAGGAACTGGTTTGCTAACAAATCGCCACCTGTGTTGCCTGCGTACGTGGCATTATGAAGGTTAAGCGCCAACAGCCAGGCAATAAATTCGGGAACAAAATAAAATTTATCTGATACTAACTTAAAACAACAAATGCCTAAAAGACCAACTAAAAAAAACGCATTTAAGGCAGGTGAATTAACATTGAGTAGTAAAAAGGGAAAACTCTTAAAAACGCCTATAAATGCGGGTTTGGAGAGAAAAATGGCGTTTTGACCAAAATACAAGGGAAAGTAGGCTAACCAATACAGGCATTTAAGGATGAGATAAACGTAAAGTGCTTTTTTGAACCAGTACGTGTGTGTGGCGCGATGGTGTTCTGAATAAAAATATGCCAATAAGTTTTGCAAAGCCTGACTTATAAATCCTAAATTTAGCATAAATTTTTAATAGAATTTTGGCTGATGAAGGCAAGAGTCTGGACATTTGTAATTGTATTGATTGCCATCGTTTACTGCCTGTTTGAGGCGGTTGGGGAAGGCGACTTTTATATTTTTTCTTCTGCCGCGGGTAAGCTTGACGGTGTTACAAACATTTATACCGAAAAATACGAAACTTATTACAGTTATTTTTATTCGGTTTTTTTCGCCTTGCTGCTCAAACCATTTTATTACCTGCCTTTTTTTTGGGTAAAGTTTTGTTGGTTAATGCTCAACTTGTTTTTGTATTACCGATTGTTTATGCTACTGGTTAATGCAAAAGTATTGGAGCTGCTCGAAGAAAAACAAAAAAAGTTTTTTTTACTATTTGTGTTTCTGTTTTCGTTTCGGTTTTTGCACGAAAATATTCACGCCTCGCAAATTACCATACTTATTTTATGGTGTAGCGTTTATGGATTGTATTGGATTAACAACGGACAGACCATTAAGGGCAGCATGGTGCTGGCTTTAGGCATAAACATAAAACTATTGCCAATTGTGTTATTACCCTATTTGCTTTACCGGGGCCATTTTAAGGCTTTTGTAATTACTTTATCGGTATATATCCTGAGCCTGTTGCTGCCGGGATTGATTATAGGAAATAACTACAATATGGATTTGCTGCTAAGCTGGTTCAACCTCATTAATCCAACCAATTCGCATCATGTGCTAGATGTGGATGAGCGTAGTTTTCACAGTCTTACCACCTTACTTACCACACTTTTTATCGAGAATGCCCCCGACCCTTATGCCATGCCTCTCAAACGAAACATTGCCAATGTCTCTATCGAAACATTTAAGTTCATTCTTTTAGGAACCCGTTTGGTCCTGGTTGCTTTCACACTTTATTTTTTATCATTAAAACCATTTGTAAAGGCCAAATCGCAAATGGATCGGTTTACTGAAATAGGCTATATTTTGTTGTTGGTTCCCTTAATTTTTCCGCACCAGCAGCACTATGCGTTTTTGTTTGTGGTGCCGGCATTCGCCATCTCGGTTTACACCTTCATTAAAAATAAAAATGCCCTCACTAAATCACACAGGATTGTTGTTATGCTGTTGCTTATAATTAGTTATTTGGCTTGTAATCTAAAGATTTTGCTGGGCGAATTCGATAAGTATTACCAACATTACAAAATCCTTACCTATGGGGCATTATTGTTGGTTCCCTTACTGATATGGGTTTCGGTTCAAAATAAAAAGATTGCGGCAATAGAATAGGGGGTCTGATTTACCGTTCGTTTCATTAAAACGTTTTCGTTTTTCATTTTTTATTTGCATATTTTTGTAATACCATGAAAAGTAAAATTATCTGCTTTGTTTTCAGTGTTATTTCAGGCGCGGTTTTTGCGCAATTGCCCGTGGTGCGCGATACCATTACGGTTTTGGAAAATGGTTATGTTTTAAAAATGCCCTGGGGAAATGGATTTAACTCAGCCAACGTGTCGTCTATTGATTTAAACCGTGATGGAAAAAAGGACCTTGTCATATTTGACCGCAACAATTCCAGCAGCGAAGGGCGTTTCAGATGTTTTATAAATACCGGAAGCACCGGTGCCAACATGTACCGTGCCGATACCTATTTGAGTTACCTTTTGCCGCGCGCTTTTAGCTGGGCTGTCTTTTTTGATTACGATAAAGATGGCAGGGAAGACCTTTTTACTTCGGGCAACAGCGATGTAACGGTGTACAGAAATATAACAACGCCAAACGGTTGGCCAAATTTTAAACTGGTTAAATCGCCTTTAATGGTGGACATTGGCACAACGGCTTCTCCCAATCTGATTCCGCTTTTTGCAAGTGTAACAGGGGTTCCGGCCATTGCAGATGTGGATAATGACGGCGATTTGGACATGTTGACCTTTTCTGCTTTTGGCACCTTTTTAAGGCAATATAAAAACATGAGCCGCGAAAAAAATCATTTGTCCGATAGTCTTGAATTTATTATTGGCGATGATTGTTGGGGCAATGTGGCTGAAACAAGTTGTACGGTTGATTTTAATTTGTGTACCGGAAACCAGCGTTTAGCAACCATTTCGGGCGATCCAAAACACAAAGAACTTCACGCCGGTTCCTGCCTTACCTGTTTAGACAGCGATGGCGATAAGGACATGGATTTGATAATGGGTGATGTTTCATGCAATTATGTTCAGTACGTTCACAACAATGGTACTTCAGTAACTGCTACGTTTAACGATACCACCAAAATTTATCCCAACTATAAAACCAACAATACCACGCTTATTCGCATGAATTCATTTCCATGTACGTATTATGCAGATGGCGACGGTGACGGGAAGGAAGATCTTTTTGCATCACCCAACACTACCTCCGGCGAAAACTTTAAAAGTCTGTGGTTTTACAAAAATACAAGTACCACCCCCACTGTTAATTTTCAGTTTGTAAAAAATAATTTCCTTCAGGACGAAATGATAGACGTGGGACAAAATTCATATCCGGTGGTATTCGATTACAATAATGATAATCTTAAAGATTTATTAATTGGCACTTATGGTTATTATTTGGGAAACACATTAAGTGCCCGCCTAACATTGTATCAAAATGTGGGCACGGCCACAAAGCCACGTTACTCCTTGGTAAGTAGAGATTACGCGGGTTTGGGTAGCAAGCCCAATATTTCGTTTGCAATACCAACCACCGGCGATGTGGATGGTGATGGCGATACCGATTTGCTTATAGGTACTTCGAGTGGTCAGGTGCATTGGTTCGAGAATACGGCCGGTGTAGGCGCCACTTGTAATTTTTCGATTTTTAAAAACAACCCCTTTACATTCACCACCAGCGCTGCCATTGCGGCACCACAACTTTTTGATTTAGACGGCGACTCAAAACTGGATTTATTGATAGGAGGTAAAAACGGACGAGTGGCGTTTTATAAAAATGTGGGAACAGCCACTGTACCTGCATTTTCGCTTGTAACAAACACTCTGGGTAATGTGGATACAAAAGACGACCCCAATGTGTTTGGATACGATGGCTATGCAGTACCCTATTTTTACAGAGAGATAGGAGCCGTTAAATTACTGGTAGGTTCAGTAACAGGCCGTATTTTTGAGTATGCTGTGCCATCAAATCCCCTGCTAAGCTACACCTTGTTAAATCCTGCTGTAAATAATTTATACGAGGGCGGACAGTCGAGCCTGTGCTACGAAGATGTGAATGGCGATGGAAAACGCGATTTGTTCGTGGGCAATGCTTCCGGTGGGCTTACTTTTTTTACAAGTAATTCGCCTTTGCTTGGATTAAAGGATCTTACTCCTGAACAATTAAGTGAAAGCATAACTTTGTTTCCAAATCCTGCTTCCGAAACACTTAATATAAGTAGTAGTAACTTTGAAAATTCCGGTGTAGAAATCACTATTAAAGATCTTACAGGTAGAATCATCCTTTCGCAACCCATCAATCACGCCCAAAGTCAATTAAGCATCGCTGAATTTGAAAAAGGCGTTTATCTGATAACTTTTACTTACAACAATTGGAATTCATCCCTGGCAGTTACTAAAAAATTCATTAAAAATTAAATGACTTTTTTTTGCAGATACGTTTTGCTGGCAGGCCTGTTGTTTGTTTATTCATGCACTAAAGATGTGGGTACAAAAAACTACGGCGCCTATCCAAATAACATAGATAAGATTGTCAAAAAGAACTGTTCGGTGTCTGGTTGTCATAACACTGCCAGTTACATGGCTGCGGGAGCACTTAACCTCGAAACCTGGTCAGAACTTTTTAAAGGTTCGGCCAATGGCTCACCGGTAATTCCTTATAACAGCAAATACTCCTCATTGTGTTATTACATAAATACCTTTGTTGAATTGGGCCCACAAAACGGACCAACCATGCCACTCAACCGCACCAGTTTGTCGTATGATGACGTAAAGGCCATGAAAGACTGGATTGACAAAGGTGCCCCCGATTTGAACGGAACCGTAAAATGGGCCGACAATCCAAAACGAAAAAAACTCTACGCCGTTAATCAGGGTTGCGATGTGGTTACTGTTTTTGACAGCGAAACACGGCTGCCAATGCGGTACATTGAAGTGGGAAACAAACTTGATACCGAAAGCCCTCACCAGTTAAAGGTTTCGCCCGATGGAAATTACTGGTACGTATTATTTATTGGAAACAATATTTTGCAAAAATTCCGTTGCAGCGACGACAGTTATGTGGGCGATATTCCATTAACACCCTTTGCGGCGGGTACCACCACCAACACTTCCGGCGATGCGCAAAACTGGAACACATTGGCCATTAGCAGCGATGGCAAAAGGGCTTATTGTGTGTCGTGGACAGCAAGTGGCAAAGTTGCTGCGGTAGATTTGGAAAACATGAAACTATTGCACTACAGTGGAGGCTTTTACGAACCGCATGGTATCACCTTAAATAGAACGGAGGATAAAATCTACGTGGCCTCACAACGCGGAAATTTTATCACTGAAATTGATACCGGCTTTCAGTTTGGAACCAAACGCCTGGTAATTGAAAACGGTGCCACCGAAAACCCGTCGTCGTCACTCGACCCTCACGACATGATTCTTTCGCCCGACGGACAAAATATTTTAATAACCTGTCAGCAAACAAACGAATTGCGGGTGTTTAACATTGCCACAGCTTCTGTGATAGCCGTAGTTTCATTAGGAAGCTTTCCGCAGGAAATTATGTATTCAAAATCCACCAACCAGTATTTTATTACCTGCACTAACGATGTGGGGAACGGTTTTACCGGTGCGGTTTCGCGGGTGGATGGAACTACATTTGCTCACACAAAATTAAATGTGGGTTACCAGCCACACGGCCTGGCCGTGGACGAAAATACCAAAATACTTTATGTGCTTTCACGCAATGTGTCTTCGGCAGGCCCGCCGTCGCATCACACCGGTCTTTGTGGGGGAAAAAATGGATTTGTGAATTTTATCGATTTAAACACCTTTACCTTGCTTCCCAAAAAAACGGAATTAAGTGTTGACCCCTATTATATTTACGCACGACCATGAAAGAAAAATTGGATTACCTCCTGAGCAAACAGCCTATTTTGTTATTTGATGGCGAATGTGGTTTTTGTAACCGTTCGGTGCAGTTTTTTTTGCGCCGTGAAAAAAATAAAAAAATGCACTTTGTGGCACTGGAATCTGAAGAGGGTAAGGCCATCAGGAATTACTTTGAGTTGGATGATAAAATAGACAGCATCATTCTGATTAAGGAACACGAAGCGCACATCAAGTCCTGCGCGGCTTTGCGGCTAACGCTTTATATGAAAGGACTATGGCCGCTATTAATTATTTTTATAGTAGTGCCGCCATTTATCCGTAACTTTTTTTACGACCTTGTTGCTAAAAAGCGCATGAAACTTTTTGGCAGGGTTGAAAATTGTGCCCTGCTTGCCAATGAAGACAAGCTTCGTTTTTTGGACAGAACTTCAAATTCGTAATTGTACTAGGCGCTTACCCCTAAGTATTGTAAGGCGTATTTCCTGCCCGAATTAAACAAAGCGGTTTTTTGATCGTCTGTTAGTTTAAAGTTGGTAGGGGAGATGCCAAGGTTGTCAATAATAATGGAGCGCTTTTCGTCTTCGGGGTCGTGTAAAAAATTTACCACCTGAGCATTCAACATGGTTTCAACTAAAGAACCAATGTATTTTACAAAATCGCCCTGGCTAAGATTGGTGGGTGGTGCCGCCGGCCCAAGATTGGAAAGGAAAAGCCCCAGTGTTTTAGGATTGGCCTGTCCGTTTGAATCGAACAAAGTAATGGGATAATTGTAAATCATTCCGCCATCCACATAAATGTGATTATCAGGGTTGTTGTTGGAAAATGTCCAGGCTTCGAAAAACATGGGAATAGACATGGAGGCACGCACGGCCTCAGCTACAGGCACATTGGGCGTGGTTGCCAATGAAAATTCCTTTAAACCTTTGATGTTTAAATCGGTGGCAAAAACATGTAGTTCCCTACAACCTTTTGCAGCAAAATCGCTAAAAGTGGCTGTGGCAGACAAGCCTTTGTTGGTTATTTGCGTCCGCATCCATTGCAAAAACGCATCGCCTTTATAAAAACCATAATCCCTTAAAACGTGAAGTGCATTAAGAATGGGATTGCCATCTTCAAACGATTTAAAGTTGGTTTGATTTACAATGTTTTTTATTTCTGCAGCGTTGTAATTAAGGCTTACCAAAGCAGCGGTAATTGCGCCTGCCGATGTTCCGGCCACGCGTGTTACGCTTTGCAAAACGTTTTGTTGTTCTAAAACTTCGATGGCGCCGGCATAGGCAATGCCTAATACACCGCCACCTTTAAAAACTAAATTTTCCGGTTGAATGTTCATAAGATAAAATAATTAATTGTTAAGTGTTTACTTAATAAAGTGCTGATTAAAAAAGGTACGGGTTACTGAGTTTCGGGTTAAAGATATTAAAATATTTTACTTGAAGCGAAGTAGCTTAAAAAAATCAAATTAATTTTCCTGCAAAGGCAATACTGGCTATCGAAATCTTAATATCGCTGCAATGTTTCAGTGCCTGCCAGGCCGCTTCAAGCGTGGCACCGGTGGTTATCACGTCATCCACAAGCAACACATGTTTGCCTTCCAGTTTTGTTGGATTGGCCACTTCAAAAATACCTTCCACGTTTTCCCAACGTTGGTATTTTCTTTTTTTTGTTTGGGTGGAAGTCTCCTTTACCCGACTCAGACTTCCTGTATCAATCGGAATATTTAAGGTGTTGCAAATTCCTTCGGCAAATAGTTGGCTTTGGTTATAGCCACGCACCTTTAATTTATTTTTATGAAGCGGAATCGGAAGCACAAAGTCAACGCCACTAAGTGTGTTTTTAATTTCGTTTTCTCCGGCAAACAGTTTCCCTGCAAAACGTGCCAGTTCTTTTTGTTGTTGGTATTTAATGGCGTGAAGAATTTTTTGAACCCTTCCGCATTTTTGATAAACAAACAAACTCATAACCGAAATAGTTGGAATTCTTCCGGCAAAAAGCAGTTCCAGTTCGTTGTGAGTTTGCAGGTGGTAGCGGCCTTTAGGTAACGTTAATAAACACTTGTTGCACAATAAATCTTCGTGCTTAAAAAGGTTCTCCTCGCAGGCTTCGCAGTAACGGGGGTAAATTAATGACAAGAAATCGTTAATAAGTGCCATGGTGCAGCCACTAAAATACTGTTTTTGTGTGTTAAATTTGGGTCATGAGCGAAGAAAATGAAAATTCCCGCAAAAAACGCGGACTTATACTTTGGTTTATAATTGCCTTGTTAGCCTGCACAAATGTGTACACCCTCTGGTTGTGGTACAATCAAAAAGGTCAGGTGGTTACCGAAAAACTGGTTACCGAAAAGGTGGTTTACGAAAAAAACAACGTGGAGGCCGAGTTGCGTTCGCTTCAAAAAGATTACGAAGGACTTACGGGCACCAATGCTGCCATGCAAAAAGACATTGATGAGAAAAAAGCAAGAATTGAAGAATTAATTAAAGAGGCGGCCAAACACAAGGGGGATGCCTCCATTATTAGAAAACTGCGCGAAGAAACCGAAACTTTACGTTCAATAATGAAAGGCTATGTGCGCACAATTGATTCGTTAAACACCTTAAATCAAACTTTGGTGGCCGAGAAAAAGACGGTGGTAAAACAGTTGGGGGTTGAAAAGGAAAAACAAAATACCTTGTTGAAAGAGAAAGATGAATTAAAATCCACCATTGCCAAAGGAAGTATATTGAGTTGTTTTAATATTTCGGCCAAAGCGGTGTTTTACAAACGTGGTGGAAAAAAAGAATCGGAAACCACCAAAGCGCGCAAGGCTGAAAAAATAAAAGTAAGTTTTAGTTTGGGCGAAAATAAAATAGCAAGGGCCGGAGAAAAAACCGTGTTCATTCGCATTATGACACCCGACGGAAAAGAAATGGCCAAAGGCTACGACGATAATTACAAATTTACGTTTAATCAGAGCAGTGGTTATTTTGCCGGTAAAACTGACCTGAACTACGCCAATGCCGAAATTAGCGGCGTGAGTTACTGCGAAGGTCAGGGCGAAATGGTACCCGGCAACTACATCATCGAAATTTCGTGCGATGGTGCTGTAATAGGGAATACTACGCTGAAGCTGGATTAGCAGCCTTCAACTAAATAAATTCAATTAAACGAACTTAGTTTTTTAGTTCAGAATTTATCCCTCATACCTGGTTCCAATAACCAGTATGTCGTCCACCTGTTCCAGCGTGCCACGCCAGTTTTCAATGGTTTCGTTTAGGAGGTCGCGTTGCTGTTGCATATTAAGGTGTTGCGATTTTAGAAGCACCTGTTTAAGATTACTTGCCTTGAATTTTTTACCTGAGGGGCCGCCAAACTGATCGCAATAGCCATCAGAAAAAATATAAAATGTATCGCCCTTTTGCAATTCAATGCTGTGATTGGCAAAACTGTTGCGGTGAGCCGTTGTGCTGTTGCCTATTGGAAATTTATCGGCTTTAAATTCAATTAACTCGTTATTTCTGATAAGCCACAAGGGATTAAACGCCCCGGCATACTGCATGGTGCCCGATTTTTGATGAAAGGAGCAAAGTGTAATGTCCATGCCGTCTTTAACCGTATTGTCTTCCAAATCGTTTTGCCTTAGGGTTTCGCCTAAGCCTTTATTGAGTTCATCCAGAATTTTTGCAGGCTCGGTAATTTCCTGTTCAGAAATAATCCGGTCCAATAAATTATGTCCCACAATCGACATAAACGCGCCCGGAACCCCGTGCCCGGTGCAATCCACGGCGGCAAACAACACATGGTCGTTTTTGGTTTCCATCCAGTAAAAGTCGCCACTCACAATGTCTTTGGGTTTAAAAAGTATAAAGGTGTTTGGTAGATTTTTTTTCACAAACTCATCAGGGGGTAAAATAGCTTCCTGAATGCGTTTGGCATAACGTATACTGGCGGTGATGTCCTGATTTTTAGCATCCAGTTCTTTGTTTTTTTCAACTACTTCGGCAGTGCGTTCGTTTACTTTTTCTTCCAGTATTTTTTTCTCAAGAATAAGACTGCGCTCCCGAATTTTAATAAAGGCGAACAAGGCAGTAACAAACACCACAATTACCGTTAAATAAAACCACCATGTTTTCCAGAAGGGAGGAGTAATAACTATGCTAACACTTAGTGGCTCTGAATTGCATACGCCCCAGCCATTGCAGGCCATCAACTTATAGGTATAATGTCCGGGTGGTAAGTTCGAGTAGATTTCACTGGTTTGTTTGGAGATTGATTTCCAGTCGTTATCATAGCCTTCCAGTTTGGTTTTGTAGGTTACACCATCCGGATTTGAAAGCGAAATACCGAAAAAATCAAAGGTCAATGAGTTTTCCTGATACGACAGGTTCAATTTGTCAGTAAGGGCAACATCGTTTAAATTCACTTTAATATTAAGTAAATGCGTTAACGGTTCTTGTGTAACCGGTAAATCAAATTTAGGCGTGTACTTAAATGCCCCGTTCACGGTTCCAAACCAAATATTATTTTCTTCGTCGATGTACACAGCACGGGGCTTGGTTTCCAGCCCGGTAAAACCATCCTGACCAAGGTAAGAGGCAAAGGCCGATTTGTAGGCAACAAATTTATTCAACCCCTTGTTGGTACCCAACCAAACACTTCCCGCCCTGTCGGCAATTATCAAGGTAACAAAGTCAGATACCAGCCCGTTTTTTGTTTTGTAATTGGTAAACGTTTTGCCATTAAATACCAACGCTCCGCCGCTTTCTGTTCCAATCCAGATATTTTTTTTAGAGTCTTCGGTAATCGATGAAATGCTGTTGTAATTAAATCCGTTTTCGCGGTTGTATTTTTTAAAGCTTTGGCCGTTAAATACCGTAACACCCTTTTGTTTGGTGCCAATCCAGATATCGCCATTGCTTTGTTCAAACAAACACGACACATCGTTATCGCTCAGACCATCTATGGTGCGGTAGGTTTTAATAGCGCCACTGCCAAGGTCATAAACCACAATGCCTTCAAGTGTGCCTATCCAAAGCCGGTTATGACTGTCAATCATTAAACAACTTACAAGATTGTTTACAATGTCATTAAGCGATGGCACAACAATCATTTTGGAATTATCCACATCGTATTTAATCACCTTGCCACCCCAGGTACCAATCCACAGGTTTCCTGCCTTATCATTTACAATGGCCCTCACGTTGTTAGACGGAAGACCTTCGGACACGCCTATGGCTTTGTAAGCTTTGTCGGGTGTTTCTTTTGGATTATGCACCGTTAAACCCTCGTTGGTGCCAAACCACATATTGCCTTTTTTATCCTTGCAAATGGCCCAAACCTGATTATCCGAAAGACCATTGCGTTTGGTGTAAGACACAAATTTTTCGCCGGAAAAAATTTCCAGTCCTTCGCCAGAGGTGCCTAAAATAATGTTTCCCTCGTCGTCGTTGCAAATGCATTTTATTTTATTTACCGAAAGACCATTGGCGGTGTTAAAAAGAGTACTTGTTTTGGAACCCTTGTTGTACCTGACAACTCCCGAGTTTAGTACCGAAGCCCAGAGGTTATTTTTACTGTCTTCAAAAATGGTGTAAATTATGTTGGAACCGTTTCCTGAATTTAGTTTCAATAGTTCTTCTGAAGCAAGCAGCGTTTCAAAAGTTGCGGTAGAAATATTGTATTTGGTAAGACTGCCATTTAATGTACCGATAATAAAGTTACCATCGTGGTCGCGATACATGGCCGAAACCTGCCCAACCGGCATGCCTTGTGGTTTAAAAAAATCGAAATGGCGTGTGCCTGCATCCAGAATCTTTATGCCAATGTCGGTTAAAAACCAGATGTTTCCTTTTTTATCTTCCGATACTGAAAGTACGTATTGGCTCAGGCCGTCTTCACCTGAATAAACATTGGTTTGAAATTTATCACTTTTACTATTTGAAGGATTTAAAATGCGAATGGCGCCTTTGCTTTCGGTGGCTATCCACAAACTCCCTTTGCTGTCCTGAAAAAAACTGTAAATTTTTTTGTCTTTGGGTAACAGTTTTGATTTTATTTCTTTAAAAGTACGTCCGTCAAAACGGGTAAGGCCACCGTTTTCATGACCAATCCAAATAATGTTGTTTTTATCTTTAAAAATGGCGCTGGCATTGTTATCGGCCAGTCCGTCTTCGGTGGTATAATTCGTAAAATTTTTTCCGTCGAAGCGCGATACTCCGCCTGCGGTTGCAATGTAGAAAAACCCGGCACTATCCTGCACAATGCCAGAAACGTTGGATTGTGCCAAACCATCTTTAACGCCATAATTGGCAAAATGATAGGTTTGCGCCCCGGTGGATAAGGAAAGCAGTAATAGCAGAAGTTGTATAATTTTAAAATGTATTCGCATCACACAACCTGACAGTTTTTATTTTTTAATGAAGAAATAAGTTCCGCCTTCGTCTTCCAGATCTTTTATTTTACCAAACTTTGGGGCCTGATTGCCTGCCTGAGAAACTGCGGCACTTACCTTTTTTACAATTTTTTCAATTGGCAAACACACTTCCACATTATTATTAAGTGTTGACACAAATGTTTTGGTAAACTGCGAATTGTCTGAAGCCAGCTCGTAACCGGCGGAAGTATAAACCTGCGCCGATTTGGCTTTTGTAAGTTCAAAATTATCACAACGTTTTTCTTCATCGCCACCACGCATGGCCATTAAAAAGGTGGCTCCCGATTCACAGGCATCCGTAATTACAAGAGTGTGAACCAATTTGCCAATATAAGACTGCATGGCGGCTTTTAAATTGTTGATACCAAAGTAACTGAATTCATCGTCTGTTTTTCCATCGGATGGTACCCAATAACCGGTTGGACTCACGTATTTGCCATGACCTGCATACCAAATAAGTAAAGAATTAATGGTGTTATTTTTTACGTAATCTCTTAATTCTATCGAAAAAAACTTTTCCATTTCGGTTTTAGTCATGTCTTTTTTGTGAATTATTTTGGTGATTTTGTAATTGGCCAAAGCGGCTTTCATGGCAGTAACATCTTTCGACGGCCCCTCTAAACTTGGAAAACTTTGGTATTTGCTGTTTTCAATAAACACCACCCAGGTGTTGCCCATCGGGTTGTCGATTCCGGCTGTAGCGCCACTACGGTTAATGGTAAACACCTGCACGTTTTCGTTGCCGTAAATATCTTTCACTGCAAATGTGATTTTATTTTTATCGGCAATTTTTACCTGAGCCGAAAATTCCGGATTGAGGTTGGTTGGGTTAAATGAAGCAATGAGCCCGTCAATCATAATTGATTCGATTAAACTGGCATCTTTTATTTTGCCCTGAATGTAAACCTCGGCCCCATTGTTATCAATAAAAATCTCATTTTCAAACGAGGCCACCGGAGTTTCAATGGCAATAATAGGCTTGTCGCTTTCGGTTTTTTCGAGTTTAAACTGTGTTATTTGTGTGTTGTTGTAAACGTCGGTGGCGCTAATGGTAATTTCATTAAGCCGGGTTAAATCGGTTACCTGAATGGTAAAGCCGGGGTTAAGTGAGTCGGCCGAAAAAGTGGCGTTGCCCGAATTCACATTCATGTTTTTAATCAGGTTTTCATCTTTCACAAAACCTTTTAGAACCAGTTCATTTTTATCCGACGAAACTTTAATAATATTTCTTTCTGCTTTAGGCGATAGCACTTCAATTTCAGGTTTTACATTTTCGCGACTGAGTTCAAATATTTTCTTTTTTGCTTCCTGAACAATGGCACTTATTTTTTCGTCGCCCGAAGCAAGGGTTGAAATTTTATTATAGTCGTTAAGTGAAGCCTTAAAATTTTGAAGGTTTTCATTTGCAGCGGCGCGTTTAAGATAGGCTTCCAGATTTTTAGGATCGAGCTTAATGGCTTGTCCATAGTCGCTCACGGCGGTGTATTGCTGGCCAAGTATTTCGTAATAAGAGGCGCGTTCCATATAAACCTTTACCGAAGGTTTCGATAAAATCACCTTTGTAATTTCGTTGATTGCATTTTGAAAATCTTTTTTGGAAGCATGCACCACACTTTTGGCATAAAACAAATCGGCATTGTTAGGGTCTTTTACCAGAGCCTCGTCACAGGTTTTCATGGCCTGATCGGCTTTGTTTAATTTTACCTCGGTTAGCGCCAGTGCCACACTTGCCGCCGAAAATTTTGGGTCGGTTAGTTTGGCATTGCGGTAAAATTTTTCGGCTTCCACAAAATTTTTCAGGCTGTCGAGGTTAACTGCGTGGTTGTATAAACTCAGCGCAGTTCTTTTATCGTCAATTGCCATTTGGGTTACAATTAAACCATGCTTAAAATCTTTGAGTTTAAACAGCACACCAACCTCAATGGCCAGGGCTTCAGTGTAACCCTTATCTCTGTCAATCGCTTTTCGGAGCAATACATCGGCCGAGGCATTGCTGTCGAGTTCGGCCAAAAGGCGTCCGGCATTGTAATACATTTCTTTGGATTTTGGATCAAAGGAAATGGCTTTGCGGTAATCGGCAATGGCTTCTGTTTTTTTATTTAGTTTTTCGTAGCACAAAGCTCTTGCCGGATAAGCCTTTTCGTATTTGGCATCCAAATCAATGGCTTTCGTGTAATTTTCGAGTGCCATTTCGTAGTTTTTAGATTTTTCAAATTTTGTTGCCGCATCGAAAAATTTTCGGGGAGATTGCGACAATAACATTGTTGGTAAGGATAATACCAAACCAACAGTAACCATTTGTTTAATTTTTAACATGAGCATCGTAAATTCTTACTCCGAAGGTACAAAATCCTACTTTAGGTTTTAATGCTAAAAGTCATATTTTGGCTGCTTTGTAAAGCTTGTGCACAACTACGCCACGTCTTCTGTAAGTTGTTAATGAGTGAAATAAATTATTAAGGGTTCATTTACAGCCATATATGTGGGTTAGCCGTGTTTGAGGGGTTTATAAGAACGAGCATTTAACAACTCACCCGTTCGTAAATAAATCCATTTTGGGCAATTATTTCTACATTATTGTTTTATTGGAATTAATTAAATAGATTTAAAAAAGTTAAAGGTGCTTTGGGTGCTTTTAACTTAATATAAAATTAAAAAAGAAAAAAAAGTTTGGCATGAAATCTATTTTAAGAATAACCACATTATTAGGTGTTTCCTTATTTTCGTTGGGGATACAAGCCCAAGGCAATGAAACCCAAAAAATGAATCAATGTGGCACCCTGGTACCCGACCAAAAATGGGATGATGCTATCAATGCCGTAGTAAAAGAAATGAAGGATAATCAGGCGGCTGGCAGACAGGTAAACGTGGCTTACACTATTCCGGTTATTATTCACGTAATCCATGGTGGGCAGGCAGTTGGCACATATCCAAACCTTGCGGCGGGGCAGTTAATTTCTCAAATTCAAACCCTTAATAACGATTTTGCCGGCACTGGCTATAATGCATGGAATTACCCGGCCAATGCTTATACCGCCTGGGCAACTGCTCAAAATTTACCGGCTGGTAATCGTGATGCGCTTGGCCGTGTAAAAATTGGCGATTGCGGAGTGCAGTTTTGTTTGGCCACTAAAGATACGCTGGGTAATACCCTTGCCGAACCAGGCATTGATCGTATAAGTTATGTGGCAAAAGGTTGGACCAATCCGGCTTCATTTAATTCAATAACAAGTTTTAGAAATTTTGTGGATGGCACCATTAAGCCCAATACAGTTTGGAACGTGAAAAGATACCTGAATATCTGGATAACGGATGAAAATATTAGCGTCATGGGATTACTCGGTTATGCAACATTCCCTCAATTAACCTCACTCACCGGCATTCCAACCAACGGATTGGGAACTGCCACCACCGACGGCTACTGGTGTTATTCAAAAGCCTTTGGTTCTAAAACCTATTACCCTGCAGGTACTTACTATTCCGGCAACGACAGAGGCAGGGTTTCTACACACGAAATCGGGCATTGGTTGGGCTTACGTCATATTTGGGGCGATGGAAATTGTGTGACCGATTATTGTAACGATACTCCTCCGGCAGCAGCCAGCAACTTTGGAACCGCCAATTACCCCTTTCATTCAGGGACCTGCGCAGGCAATTCACCCAACGGAGAAATGTACATGAATTTTATGGATTATACTGACGACCCTGTTAAATATATGTTTAGCACCGATCAGGCCACAAGGGTTCAGGCAGCCATGGCCAGCGGCGTTTATCGTAAATTTTTGGGAACACACAATTTATGTCAGGTGGCAGCAGTTGCTCCTACAGCATCTTTCGGCATTGCCACAACCGCCTGTGCCAATGCGGTGGTAACACTTTCAAACATGACGGATGGTATTCCTGTGCCAACTTATACGTGGTCTGCAAATGGGCCGGGTACTGTAAATTTTAATCCGAATGCCAATACGGCCTATAATGCAACATTTCCTACACCGGGCACTTACACAATCTCTCTTTCGGTGAGCAACGGAAGCCTGAGTTCAATAACAAAGGTAATAACCATTGGCGCAAGTCCCAGCCTGACATTAAGTACGCCAAGATATACCGTGTGTACTGATGAAGACGTGGAACTCACAGCCAGTGGTGGTAACAGTTTTGCATGGCAGCCAGGTTCTCAACTTGGAGCCTCGGTGCTATATTCGGGCATGAGCAGTCAGGTTTATACCTGTGTGGCCACCGGGGCAGGCAATTGTAAAACCACTTCAACAATAAGTGTGGAGGTGCAGGATTGCAACGGCTTAACCAAAATCACTGGAACTCAAACACTATTTAATGTTTATCCAAATCCGGCAAACGATAAATTATTTGTTCAATTAAACGAAAGTGCTGGCACCCTTCAACAGGCTAAATTAGAAGTGATGGATGCTTTGGGTAAGGTTATTATTGCACAAAATATTTCCGGTAAAAATTCGGATTCGCCAATAGAAATAACTATTTCCGAGCTTAATAAGGGTATTTATCTGATTCGGTTTACAGCCAACGGAAAAAATCAAACGATGCGAATGATTAAAAATTAAACTAAACTCAACAAAATAAAAAACCTGATTCGCACATGCCAATCAGGTTTTTTTTATGAAATTATTTCACGTCGTTATTCCGGCATAAATTTTTTGTCTTCACGCAGGCAGGGTAGTTTCCAGGCACAATCAAAAACTATGTTATTGGTTTCGGTGAAGCCCGATGTTTTTTTGGTTACAGTAATTACGCCGGTTTCCTTGCCCCATTCGGTTTTTAAACATTCTTTATCGTAATTGGCAACTGCATTGCCATCCGGAGTTGATTTGTAGTAGCGCCACTTTTCAAACACTTTGTAAGTGCCTGGTTTTAACTTGGTTTTAATTTCACCTTCAATATTTGTTTTTACCGAGTCAACCGAACCTTTGTCTGATACAATTATTACCATGTAATTGGCATAAGGTTTAGGTTTTTGTGCCTCGGCTTCCATGTCGCGGCTGGGGCGTGCGCCACCACAATAAGGCTGGTAGTAATTTAGTTTAACGGTTACTGCTTTTTTTTGACCAAAAAAAATAGAGTTGTTGTTAAACAACGTGCTGATGATAAAAATTATTTTTAAAAACATGTGTCAAATATATACAAAGTAAAAACAAATAATGACAGGCAATAATCTTGGAAGATTTACATTTATTTACTAGCTTTATTAGATTATAATTTCATCATGAAAAAAACACTATTTACTTTATCATTCGCCATGTTGATTACATGTTTTAACGCTCAGGAATGGGTGGACATGATGTTGAAACAAGGCAAAAATTTTTACGAAATTCAGGCTTCATTTAATAATTACTGGAAAGGTAAAGACGTTTCTACACCCGGAAATGGTTATAAACCGTTTAAACGCTGGGAACATTTTGTAGAACAACGCGTGTATCCTTCCGGCGATTTATCATTAATCTCTACCACCTGGAATAATTACGAGGCTTTTTTAAAAAAGAGCACCGGGAAAAATATCGGCAATGGAAACATGACCGCCTCTACAACCTGGACTGCAATTGGCCCAATGGGTCCGATGACAGGGGTGGCCACCAATGGTTTTCCCCGCAAGGCAGGTCGCGATAATTTTATCACTTTTCATCCAACACAGCCTTCAACATTTTGGGCGGGCGCACCTGCCGGGGGCTTATGGAAAACCACCAACGGCGGCACAAGCTGGACCACCAACACCGATTATCTTTCGGTAATTGGCTGCTCTGATTTAGCCATTGACCCTAGTAACCCCAATACAATGTACCTGGCCACCGGTGATGGCGATGCGGGAGACACCTACTGCATTGGTGTATTAAAATCAACCGATGGTGGTCTCACCTGGAACACCACCGGGCTTACATTCCCTGTTTCGCAACAACGCCAAATGCGCCGGATAATTGTAAATCCATCCAACACACAAATTGTAATGGCAGCAACCGATGCCGGAATTTACCGCAGCACCAATGGTGGCACTTCCTGGACACAAATTAACTCAAACAACACCTTTGATCTGGAATTTAAACCCGGCGATCCCACAACCGTGTATGCCGGAGGAACAGCTTTTTATTTGTCTACCAACAGTGGTGCCAGCTTTACTGCTATAGCCACAGGAATTCCTACAGGAGGCATTAACCGTATGTCGGTGGCAGTTACTGTAGCCGACCCGACTTATGTTTATGTTCTTGCCTCAAACAGTTCTACCAGTGGTTTTTTTGGATTATACCGTTCTACAAGCAGTGGCACTTCATTTACTCAAATGTCGAGTTCACCTGATGTTCTTGCAAATTCCTGTTCAGGGTCTTCGGGCGGAGGTCAGGGTTGGTACGATCTATGCGTGGCTGTGTCACCACTTAATAAGAATGTTGTGGCCGTGGGTGGTGTTAACGTTTGGACCAGTAATTCGGGCGGAGCTACCGGTTCTTGGACCTGCACCGGATGCTGGATTGGCACCTCGGCTCCTTCAGTTTATTTAAAGGCCGATCATCATGATTTGGATTACAATCCTTCCGGAACATTATATGCAGCCACAGATGGTGGAATTTTTAGTTACAATGTTACCAATTGGATTGATTTGAATAACCAACGCAACATCGCGCAGATTTATAAAATAGGTTTGTCCTCAATTTCTCCAAATAAATGGATTACTGGCCATCAGGACAATGGCTCCAATATTTATACAGGCGCAACTTACACCGCAAGTAGAGCTGGCGATGGCATGGATTGTTTTATTGACCGCACCAACGATTTGAACATGTTTTCCTCAACCCCTTATGGTGGATATGCCAGATCCACTACTGGCGGAACTTCCTGGAACACTATTACTTCTGGTCTTTCAGGTTCGGCGGCTTGGGTGGCACCTTGGAAACAAGATCCAACAACCGCCTCCCGATTATATGCGGGATGGTCGCAAATGTTTGTTTCAAATAATCTTGGGGCAAGTTGGACTCAGTTAACCGCAACCGGTGGAAGCGGCACCATTGTTGAGTTTGCCATAGCACCTTCCAACAATCAGGTTATTTATGTGATTCATGGAAGCAGTATTCGCAAAAGTAGTAATGGTGGAAGCAGTTGGACCAATGTTACCGGTACCATTCCGGTTGGTGGTGCAGCACCAACATTTATAACAATTAGTCCTACCGATCCAAACAGAGCGTGGGTAACACTAAGTGGTTACTCAGCCGGTAATAAAGTATTTCAAACCATTAATGGCGGCACTTCATGGACAAATGTTTCTTCCAATCTGCCGAACTTACCAGCCAACTGTTCGGTGTACCAACCCGGATCCGGCGACCGAATTTACATAGGAATGGATGTGGGTGTTTATTACAAAGACAATAGCACGCTTAACTGGACACTCTATAATCAGGGTCTTCCAAATACACCTGTAAGTGATATGGAAATTTCGCCGGCTTCGCCAGGAAAATTAAGAGCGGCCACCTATGGCAGAGGAGTTTATGAAGTCGACGTTATTGCTAATGCGGCTGCAGCACCTGTAAGTAATTTTTCCTTTGTTGGAAACATTTGTTCGGGCGCATCTAAAATTTTCTCCGACAACTCTTCAAATATTCCTACTTCCTGGAATTGGAGCGTTAGCCCTTCTTCAGGTGTAGTTGTTTCAAATGCCTCAGCTCAAAATCCAGTGATTACCTTTCCGTCATCAGGTGTTTACACGGTTTCAATGGTGGCATCCAACACCGTGGGCACAGGAGGCGCTTCAACACAAACCATTAATGTGTTAGCAAGTCCGGTTCCAACTTTATCTTTAAGCAACACCGTAATTTGTGTGAATGATGATGCCAGTATTTTGGTAACCGGTGCCAATACCTACACCTGGTTGCCGGGGTTTTTAACCGGTTCGGTTCTTACATTAAACACGGCGGCCACGCAGAATATAACCTACACCTGTAATGCCCTTGCATCAAATGGCTGTTCGGGTTCGCAAACTCTGGCCCTTACGATTTCGGAATGCACGGGAATAAAGGACGGGGTTGAACAAACCGGCACTTTTTTAGTATTTCCAAATCCGGCCAACAGTGTTGTTACCATTCAGTCTCAGTTTCAAGAGCAGATGCAGGCCGAAATAAAGATTTATGACATAAGAGGTAAATTGGTTTTAAAACAGGAATCGGTTTTCAGAAAAGATAAAAGCGATTTGCAGATAAATATTTCCGGTCTTGCAAATGGTGTGTATTCACTTAGAATATTAAGTGAAAGCGGAGGAGAGCAGGTAGTAAAATTGGTGAAGGAGTAATTGCCTTAAAACAATACTCGGTATTGAGGTATCACAAAAAACTTTAGCTGATAATCGGTTTTAATGGTTTTGTTGGTGATATCGTAAGTTTGCTGAAACACATTCGAATTTTGCGTGATGTTTTGAATGTCGATACTGAATTCATGCGTTACCTTTTTGGTATTGAAGCGGTAACCCGGCTTTACATCCAATCGAAAATAATTGGGATACTGTAGTTCGTAGGCTCTGTTTGCATCACGCACCTCGTCATTAACAGCGATGCTTTTTGTTAAATCAATGGGCGTGTAACGTTTGCCACCAGCAAAAGTTCCACGAATGTCTATACTAATTGTATGCCGTTGATTAATCTTAAATTCTTTTCCACCCAAAAGATTTAAAACATAATTGCCATTAAACGCGGTGTTTCTCAAAACCTCATCGCTGCCCTTGTACTTACTTTCAAACAGACTCGATGTAAATAAAAAATAATAGCCTTTACTATAAAATTTTTCAAGAGTAATTTCCAAACCGTAATTGTAACCAGTGCCTTTGCTCACTAAATTATTCACATTTGGACTTGTAAAATCGGCTCCAAGATTTAATACCGAAAAATAACCCGGGGTGTTTTTAACCGGAGCGTTGAAAATGTATTGGTAATAGATTTCGGTTTTTAATCTGAAATTGGTTGAAAAATTATTATCGTAAGCCAATACGGCGTGCGCGGCCCTTGTGAAATCCAAACCACGGTTGGTTTCTACGCGTTTGCCATTTACGGTGTCAGAAGCAAAATAAATGTAAATGGGCTGCAATTGGCTGTGTAATCCCGAACCAAAACTTAACGCCTGTTTTTTGTTGATGGAATATTTTAGTCCCAAACGGGGTTCAACGGCGTTTGAATTATTAAGCAGAAAGAACTGATTACTGATACCGGCGTTGATTAAAAAATTATCGCTGAATTTATGTTGCCATTGTACAAAACCCCGCAACAAAGAGGTATTGCCCTTGTAATTGCGCAGTGTAATAAATGTATGATTGCCAAATAAATAATCATTGCTGTCAACAAACAAGGTGTTGTAGAGTTCGGCATACACACCGGCATTTAAAAAATTGCGCGAATTAAATTTTTTGTTGTAGGTTGAATTAAGCGAGTACCTAATTGTTTGGGTGGTCTGCCGGTATTCGGGTTTAATATTTTTCGGAGTTTTAAAGGATGTGTCAATGCGGTCGGCAATAACGTGATTGTAGGTGCCGCTCACGCCCACATTGGTTTTTAAATACGCATTGTTTTTAAAAAGAATAACGTGCGAAACCCCGCTGGCCCCCACGTTGGAGCGGAAGTAGGTGTCGCGGGCACTAAAACCATATAAGTCCTGGCCGGGTTTTTTATCACTTTCGAGCAATGCCACATAGCTTAAACCACCCACACCCCAAAACGAAAACTTACCGGCTTTTTTGGTCGCGAAATCGGTTTTAAAAGTAACATCCTGGTACTGTGGCACTGCCGCTCCAGTTCCAAAATCAATGTTCAGCGCTTTAAATACCGATAGGGTAGAGTAGCGGTAATTAATTAAAAAGGTGGAATTTTTATTTTTGGTAAATGGTCCTTCGGCACCCAGTTCAAAACCATTGAATCCAAGTTGCGCCAAGAATTCTTTTTTCTCGTTGTTGCCCTGTCGAATGCGTAAATCAAAAACACCCGAGGTGGCGTTGCCATAATCGGCGGCAAAAGCGCCCGTCATAAAATCCGAATTATCAAGCGCATTATTATTTAAAATACTAATGGGGCCACCGGTTGAACCCGCATTGCCAAAGTGATTGGGGTTGGGAATGTCCAAACCATTTACCCGCCATAAAATGCCCAATGGCGAATTGCCACGTATCACTATGTCGTTTCGGGAATCGTTGGCTCCGCTCACCCCTGCAAAGTTAGCGGCCATGCGTGCCGGATCGTTGCGGCTGCCGGCATAGCGTGCGGCCTCTTCGGCACTAAATACCCGCGAGCTAACGCTGCTCAGTTTATTATGTGTTTTGGTTTTATCTTCTTCGGCCACAATCACCACTTCTTCGCCCTGCACCACACTTTCCTCCAGCTCCACATTGGTCACCGATTCTTTTCCGGCATTTAAAATAATGGTGATGTATTTTTCCTTGTAACTCACCACCTGAAATTTTAACTGAAGGCGACCAATGGGCACACCGGTCAATCTGAATTCGCCTTTTTCGTTGCTGCTGGTGCCCTGCGGTGGTGATGAATTTAAAATCTGAACCACCACACCCGGTAAGGGGGTCTGGCTTTGCTTGTCAACAATGGTGCCTCTTACGGTTTGAGTGATGCTTTGACCTAGGCTGATGAAGAACGAGAAACTGAACAGAAGTAGAACTATTTTTTTCATTTTATTATGGGGTGGATGAAGATACGGGTAAAATTTTGCCATTAAAATAACGATGGCCGTTTATTGCAAAGTCGCAGATAAAAGCAGCCATCTCATTGGGCTGCAGCGGCGCTTTATAGCCGGGAAAGGCTTTACCAAGCATTTCGGTTTGCACTGCGCCAATGGCCAAACAGTTTACTGCAATGTTTTTTGGTTTTAATTCTTCGGCAAGGCATTCGCTTAATCCGGCAATAGCCGCTTTGCTGCTTGAGTAAGCACTTAATCCTGCAAATTTTGAACTGCCCTGAAAACCACCCATGCTGCTAATGTTAACAATGTGCGATTTTTCTTTTTTATTCATCAATGGCACAAGCGTTTGAATAAGGGCAAAAGGAGCCAATACATTGGTATTATAAACCGAAAGTAACTCCTTATCACTAATGGATTCAAAAGGTTTATTGACAATGTGTCCGGCATTGTTTATAAGAATGTTAAGCGCTAATTTGCTGCCTTTAATGGCGGTGCTAATTTTTTTGCGGTCGCCGGCTTTGGTAATATCGCCTTTTACCACCACCAGATTTTGGGTTTTTAAGTCCTTTTTAAGTTTTATTAATGTGGTAGTATTTCTCGACACCGCCACAATGGTAACTGGTGCTTGTTTCAAAAAATGCTTCACCATTTCGAAACCAATTCCTTTAGAAGCGCCTGTAATTACTATGAGCATAGATTAATTTTGAATGTAAAGTTATGTCAAAAAATTTGTACAAATTTAAGTTTATTCAGCTTTAATAAAATTACCCTTAGCCGGTTAATTCGTAATTGCGGTTATCGCCAATGCGCCAGCCGCAAAGTTTTTCAACCCACCACAGTACCTTGTATTTTAAGTTGGTTTTTACTTTTTGCTTATCGTACACAAAATTCCAGTTCGCATTTTTAATGCGGGTTTCAAAAACTGCAGGATGCTTACCGGTATAGCGTTCCAACAAATCAATGTTGCTGTAGTCAAACTCATCGGCTTTGGTAATGTGTTTATTCAGCCATTCATCGTTGTGCCACATTTTATGAAAACTTTCCTGCTTGGCTTGTTGCGCCTTTGGTGGTTTAACCCAACCATAGTGGTGAATAAACGCGCCGGTTTTTTTCACTTTCAGTTTTTTGTTTTCGCGGGTTCTGAATCCCTGCGCATCCTTATAGGAGCGAATGTTTTTATTGTTTTTAATAATCCTTATTTCGTGCTTGTACCAGCGCCTTCCGATGCCAATGTAATTGTAATGGCCGTAAAAATGTTTGTACTCAAACAATAAACCATCCACCTGCGTGTTATCACAATTAAGCAGCATGCTCTCTTTTATAATTGGTAAATCGTTTTCATGCACACACTCGTCGCTTTGAATGTAAAAACACCAATTGTATTGTTGAGGAATGGAATCAAACACCTTATTGGTTTCATCTGCCAACACCTTTCCACCCTCCCGCAGAGAATCGTCCCACACAGTATCAATAATTTTTATTTTATCAGAACCAATCGATTCAATTAATTTTCGCGTGTCATCATCACTGTTACCAACGCCTACATAAAAAGCATCGCAAATAGGCAAAATCGAAGTAATAGCTTCCACAACTGGATAATCGTACTTAAGGGCATTGCGTATGATGGTGAAACCTGCTACTAACATATATTTTTAAAAGGGATAACCAATTCCAAAATTTGCCACTGCATAATCCCAGGGTCTTTTATCAAAGGTCCATCGGTTTCCCTGTTCAAATTTCGGGTCTTTAAGCGGTGCTGCCAAATCCAATCGCAATACAAAAAAATTAAGATCCCAACGAATGCCCAAACCACCACCAATTGCAATTTGGTCGGCAAACTGCGACAAAACAAATTCACCCCTGGGTTTGGCAGGATCAGGATTCAGGCGCCAGATGTTTCCTGCATCCACAAACAAAGCACCATTAAACGATTTAATAATATGAAAGCGGTATTCGGCATTGGCCTCGAGTAAAATATCACCAATTTTATCGTAACGCGTCGAACTGTTAGATGGATCGTAGCCGCCGGGTCCGAGGGTTCGTGCACGCCAGGCCCTGATGCTGTTTGGCCCGCCACTAAAAAAACTTTGCTCATAAGGCAATCCACTTAAATTTTTAAGGGGCTTACCAATACCACCGGCCAGCCTGTAAACCATCCGGCTTTTTTTGTGAATCGGAATATAAATGCGGTAATCCAGATCAGAACGAATGAATTGCGCAAATGGAATATTAAATATCAGATACCTGTTCAGGCTGTCTTTTTTATGCCCGATGGCATCAAACAATGTGCGTAGAATATTTCCTGAGGAAGAAATGCTCCATCGTAAATAATAAACGGCTTTGGCACTGGTGTTCGAATTTTCTTTTGTAACATAAGTAAGTGCATACTTAGAAAGCGTGGTGATGTGATTTTGAAACGAATTAAGCAAAAACGCATCGTTAAACGAACTGAGCTGGTTTTTGAAAGTATTGGTAAGATTGGCATTTACAAAATAAGCCTCAAACGGAATAATGTCGTGCTTAAAACGGTTGCCGTTAGTTTTAAAACTAAAACCATAATCAATACTGGTAATGATGCGGCTAAACTCGGGGCGTGATTGAAAATTAATAGAAGTTTTAATGTAGGTGCGTGGCGACATTTCTTTTCTGAAGGGCAACAGCGAAAATGGAAAGAATGCGCGTGGCACTGCAAAAGTTAACTCAGGCCCTATTTGAAAGGTGTTGAAATGGCGTTGCAATTGACTGAGCGTGGAGTTGTTGTCTTCCTGCTGGTTAAACTGAGACTGCGCCACCAATGCACCCTGCATTTTAAACTCAATAAACTCACCACCCTTAAATAAATTCCGGTTTTGATAAACAATGCTTCCGTCAATACCAAGGTTGCCTGATGTGTTGGTGCCTTCGGTTTCTGCAGTAAGTGATTGCTTAATCAGGGGGTTGCAGATAATGTAACAGTCCAGCCGGTCGCGGTAATCCGAATTCGCCAAAAACTGAATGTTCACATTTTTAAATATGCCAAGGTTTAATAATTGTTTGTAGGTTAATTGTGCAGTATCCCGTCTAAACAGTTGTCCTTTGTAAAGATCAATGTTATTAAGAAAAATGGCTTCGCGGTAGGCAAGCGGTTTGTTAAGCAAAAAAGTTAGCCCTTCCCTTGATGAGTGAAGCGTGTCTTTAAACCTTGCATCGCTCAGTTTGCCAATCACGGCTTCGGTAATCACATAAACGTTCTGAAGTTTTAGTTTCGGGTGGTTAGTGTAAACCAGAGAGTCGTTGGAAGAACTGTAGGCTTTGGCATATTTTTTACCGTGAATATTTACCGACACGTGATGGTTACCTAAAATAGAATCGACCAGAAAAGAAGTGTAGGCATTCTCGTAATAAAAATAGCCATTATTGCTGGCAAGGTCGGTTATGCGTTGTTTTTCGGCGAGTTGTTTTTCAAAATCATACACATCGCCCCGCTTTAGTAAGCAGTGTGTTGTGTCGTGCAAAATCAAACTGCCAATGCCGGCATCATCAAACTGATAATTTATTTGAGTGATAACATAAGGTTGTTTTGGAAACAATGCGTACTTAACAATGGCGCGCCGCGTATTTTTTATTAGCACAATGGTGTCTTTTACCTCATTATTAAAAAACCCCTTGCCAAATAGGTATTTACTTAACTGAAAGCGCGTTTGTTCGGTAAGCGAGGAATCAAGTATCACGGCGGGCTCACCTATGTCGCGAACACTTTCAATCAGCAGCAAACTTTCTTTGTCTTTTAACTTGGCTTTGCGCGCTTTTTTTCCTTTTTTAGCGCGGCGTTCATTTTTAAGCTCCATGCGCTTTACCCGCCCAGCGTTAATAACATCGTATTTTTGGTTTCTGATTTCCTTTTTGCGGTTTATTTTTTCGTTGTCGAACAAATTGTACCACCAAACAAAAAAATCTATTTTCCTCAGAAATTTACGATTGGGTTTTTGTCTGAAAAAGGCCTCAAAATTTTCTTTGGGAAGATTGGTTTCGCGGGTGTTCAATACCTCAACACGGTCAACAATATATTGATTCGGCAGCAGTTTTTTGGTAGGACTGCAGGAAACAAGCAGCGCCAGAAAAACAGCACAGAAAAAATAGCTTGCCAATGTTTTATGTTTTGTAACCGACTCTATTTTTGTGGTGTGTAACAATCTGCCAATAAATATGCTAATTTAGACTAAAATATGCTTAGTAAAAATCAAATAAAGGAAATACAATCCTTACACACAAAGAAATTCAGAGACCAACATCAACAATTTATCATCGAAGGAATTAAAAGTGTAATGGAAGTGCTTGAAAGTAAAGCCACCATTATTGAACAGCTTATAGGAACCGAAGATTTTATTTATCCGCTCAAACAAAAATTGATTGCTGCCGGAATAAATCACACCACTGTTACCGACGACATTCTCAAAAAAATAAGTCTGCAAAACAAACCCAACAAGGTTCTGGCAGTCTGTAAGTATTTCGAACTAGAAAATAAACACATTGATTTTGACAAAAACTTTACTTTTTACCTCGATGACATCAGAGACCCCGGAAATTTTGGAACCATTGTGCGCCTTGCCAATTGGTTTGGAATAGACACCATTTATTGCTCACCTACTTCCTGCGACAAATACAATCCTAAGGTCATACAATCGAGCATGGGTGCTTTTATTCGGGTAAAAGTGGTTTACAGCGAATTGAGTGACTTAGTAAAAGACACAACCGGTATCAATGTTTACGGAGCCTTGTTGCATGGCGAAAATATTTACGGACAGAAATTAAAAAACGGATTAATTGTAATTGGCAACGAGGCAAACGGTATTAGCGACGACAATCAACGTTTTATTACCACTTCTCTTACCATTCCATCAGCACAAAACAATGGCACCGAATCGCTCAACGCCGCCATGGCCGCATCCATCATTGCCTCCGAATTTTTCAGACAGCTCAGTCATTAATTCATTTTATTGAATCAGGATGGCAAAAAAGACTGTCTCTTAATCGTCTTTCGGCAGCACTTCGTAGTTTTGCGGCTGCAATGCCTTCGGCCACCGGAAGCGCCCACAACAAAGGAGCCAACGGGCTTTTAAAGTACATATCCGGCCAGTTGTAGTTCCCCGATTTTCTGGCGTAAATTTCTGCATCAATTGCCACCGGCATAAATCCAAAACAGGCAAGCCCATAAATGAACCCACTTGCGAGCGCCATTTTTCTGTAGCGTTTAAGTTCTTTTTTATTGTAAGCTATTTTGTGTTGTATGCAATACCGTTCAAATTTGTAATAAAAAAGCCCAACCCTTTGGTACTGCCGGTTATTCAGATGAAGAGTATTGTCTATAAAAAATGTTTTACCAAAGGTGTAAAAAGATTTACCATATTTTGTTTCATCAATTTTTGGAGTTAAAATGGTTCCCACTTGTCGTCCAAATCGAATTGGTTTACTTCCGATAGTATCAGGCAATTGGCATTTTAGAAAAGATGCAACGCAAATAAAAAGCAGGCTATATAAAGTCTTCATAAAGAACAATGTATTCTAAAGACGAAATTGTTGCTGGTAATGTTACAGACAATAATTATTTACCTGTCACCACGCCTTTATAACGCAGTGATACCGGACCAGTGGGGTCATTGCTTATCAGAAAAACTTCACGGTCCTGCCGCCCATAAACCGTGGCCGTATTAAAACTTACCACCACACTGGCACTTTGTCCCGGCAAAATGGGTTGTTTGGGATACTCTACTGTGGTACAGGAGCAGGCAATTTCAACATCTAAAAGTGTTAAAGGTTGATTGCCAACATTGCTTATTTCAAATTCGTTTTTAATAAGCCGACCGCGTTTAACAAAGCCAAAATTAAGCTTGGCATCTTTTACTTTAATTCTCGCCTGAGCTTTAATACTCTGGTGTAAGCCACAACACCAAACAAGAGCTATTAGAAACAGAAGTTTCCGAAAACAAAAAATCCCCCCGGTTTGGCCGGAGGGACTTTGAAATAGTATGTTTTGATTATCCACCGTTTGCAGCAGGTTTGGCTTTTATTTCGCCTTTAATGCGAACCTTTTTACTGGCAAACTTGGCGTTGGAAGTTACAGTCACGTTTTTCTCGAATCTTCCTTCGCGTTTGGTATCGTACTTTACTTTAATCACACCACTTTTTCCAGGTAATATTGGTTCGGTTGGCCATCCCGGTTTCCCGTCAATGGTAGTGGCCGTACAACCACACTCACCCGTTACCGAAGTAATGGTTAAAGGACTTTTGCCGGTATTGGTGAATTTGAATTCACGAATGCCATTGGAATCATATTCCACCACACCATAATCAATCACTTCCGATTCAAATTTGATATCCGGAGCATTTGGATTGATGCTTGGAACAACAGAAGGCGCCTGGTCATCCTGAGCCACTAAAGCCGAGTTTAAACCGAACAACACCAATAGCACTGAAAGAAACTTTTTCATAACCTGAACTTATTTAGAATTAACCTTTTTTCTGCTCTGTAGGAGCGCCTGCAGGAGTAGGCGTTTGTGGAAATGCTTCTTCAACTGGTTTGGCTTCAACGTTTCCTTTAATAGTTAAAACTACGTTTCCACTTTTTGCATTTGAGTTAACGGTAACGGTTTTGTAGATGCCACCCACACGGTTGGTATCGTATTTTACTTTAATTACACTGCTTTTACCAGGTAAAATAGGGTCTTTAGGACATTGTGGAACGGTGCAACCGCAGCTTCCCTGACAATTTGTTATCACTAATGGCTCTTTGCCGTTGTTGGTAAATTTGAATTCACACTCACCATTACCACCTTGCATAATGTTGCCGTAATCGTGGGTAAGTTTATCCATTTTAATATCAGCATTACTTGTAGGAGCTGCCGGAGCCTGAGCAGGAGCTTCGTGGCCATGGCCGTCACCGGTACTATGTCCTTCTTGAGCAAATGTTAAAGCAGATAATCCCGCTACTAAACCAAGAGTAAAAATTAACTTTTTCATACGTGTCTGTTTTGTTTAATTGAATGAATACTAAAATCGTGCCATAAAGATATTACAAACACCCGATTCTTTCCGTAATTTTACGAAATTTAACAAAATAATTATTCTACTAAATTAATGGAGATTGCTAAGACCTATAACCCTGCCGAAGCCGAAAACAGATGGTATCCCTACTGGATGCAAAAGAATTTTTTTAAATCAACGCCAGACGCGCGCCAACCCTATACGATTGTCATTCCGCCGCCAAACGTAACAGGAGTGCTGCACATGGGCCACATGCTCAACAATACCATACAGGATGTTTTAATACGCCGCGCCCGTATGATGGGCTACAACGCCTGCTGGGTGCCGGGTACCGACCATGCCAGTATTGCCACCGAAACAAAAGTGGTAAATCTTCTGGCCGATCAGGGCATTAAAAAATCTGACCTTACACGCGATGAATTTTTAAAACACGCATGGGAGTGGAAAAACAAATACGGCGGAATAATTTTAAAACAACTCGAAAAGCTGGGCGCCAGTTGCGATTGGGATCGTACACGCTTTACCATGGATCCTGAACTAAGCGAATCGGTGCTCGATGTTTTTATTGACCTCTACAACAAGGGATACATTTACCGTGGCGTGAGAATGGTTAATTGGGACCCTCAGGGACTAACCGCTGTTAGCGACGAAGAGGTAATACACAAGGAAGCCAGTAGCAAACTTGTTTTCGTAAAATATAAAATAGAAAACAGCAATGAGTTTATTACTGTGGCCACCACCCGCCCCGAAACCATTATGGGCGATACCGCCGTGTGCGTTAATCCAAACGATGAACGTTATTCGGCCTTAAAAGGTAAAAATGTAATTGTGCCTGTAGTTAACCGTGTGGTGCCTGTTATTTTTGATGAATACGTGGACGCTTCCTTTGGAACAGGAGCACTGAAAGTAACACCTGCCCACGACATTAATGACTTTAATCTTGGGCAAAAGCACAAATTACCAACCATAGATGCACTTACACCCGATGGAAAAATAAGTGAAGCTGCCGGCGCCTATGTGGGCATGGACCGATTTGCCTGCCGCAAACAAATTATTGCTGATTTGCAGGAGCAGGGCCTTGTTGAAAAGGTAGAAGACATTAAAAATAAAGTGGGGTACAGCGAACGCACCAATGCAGTAATTGAACCAAAACTATCCATGCAATGGTTTCTGAAAATGAGCGAGGTAAGCAAGCCCGCCTTGGATGCTGTATTGAATGGTGAGGTTAATCTGATTCCTGAAAAATATGTGAACACCTATAACCATTGGATGGAAAATGTACACGATTGGTGCATCAGCCGCCAGTTGTGGTGGGGGCAACGCATTCCGGCCTGGTACGATGGAAAAGGAAATACCGTGGTTTGCAAAACAAAGGAAGAAGCCTTTGCAAAACTCTCAATTCTCAACTCTCAACTCTCAATCGAAGACGTAAAGCAAGACGAAGATGTGGTGGATACCTGGTTTTCGAGCTGGTTGTGGCCTTTAACTGTGTTTGACCCTCAGGTAATTAAAAATGGTTGGGACAATGCCAATGCAGATTTAAAATATTATTACCCCACCAACGATTTGGTAACTGCTCCCGAAATTTTATTTTTTTGGGTGGCACGCATGATAATTGCCGGTAAAGAATACACCGGATTAAAACCATTTAACAACGTTTACCTTACCGGCATTGTGCGCGATAAAAAGGGACGTAAAATGAGTAAGTCCTTAGGAAATTCGCCCGACCCGCTTGACCTGATTGCGAAGTATGGGGCTGACGGCGTGCGTGTGGGCATGTTGCTGTGTTCGCCGGCTGGTAACGATTTAATGTTTGATGAATCTTATTGTGAGCAGGGACGTAATTTTGCCAACAAGGTTTGGAATGCCTTCCGCTTAATTCAGGGATTTGAGGTAGGAAATGTTTCTCAACCCGAAGCATCAAAGGCAGCCATTAGTTGGTTCGAAAATAAATTATCCGAGCAATTGGAAATTATTAACGACCACTACACAAAATACCGCATGAGCGATGCGCTTATGGCAACTTACAAATTGGTTTGGGACGATTTCTGTGCCTGGTACCTCGAAGCAATAAAGCCCGAATTTGTGGATGGAAAATCGTTGCCGATTGATAAGGCAACATACGAGGCAACCACACAATATATGGAGCAATTATTAAAAGTAATGCACCCCTGGATGCCCTTTATTACTGAAGAATTGTGGCATTTAATAAAAGAACGTGCCGACACGGATTGCATTATTGTTGCGGCCTGGCCCG
>JADLED010000086.1 GCA_020846335.1 Bacteroidia bacterium | reverse complement strand
TAATCAATTTGTCTTTCTGCTCCATTGGTTTGGTTCTTCTCAAAGCTGTAACCACTTACTTTGTAATTAAAATAACTTGTAACGCCAATATGGAAAGAAAGACTTGTTTTATTAGGGTTTATCAACGAGTAACTAAAAGAAGGCTTTATGAATGAAAAATTGTATTTGTATTTGTCATAAATTTCGCCTGTAAAGTTACTCCGAAGAAAACCACCATGGTAGGTTCCTTGTTTTTTACTGATAGTATTAAACGTAAAAAAGCCAGTCTCAAATGATAATTTCCATCGGTCGTCCTGACCTAATTTCTTGAACATTCGGGGCAAAAATCTGAATTCATATCCAAAACAAATTTTAGGATTCAAATACGAATTTTCATCTTTAACATTCAAATCGTAAACAATTCCGCTTCCAGGTTCTTGAGAATTATTATACTTAAAAGCTGCTTGGTTCTTGTTCAGCCCAGTATTAAGAATTTTAATCAAAAAAGCACCCTTCCTTTCCTTTATGGTATCTGAAGCCACTAAACTATATGCGCTTACAGAAAGGCATATTGAAAGTACAGTTAAATATTTTTTGATTATTCTCATTGCCATTTATTAATTTTTCTTTTCAATCGCTTTCTTTAGTTCGCGATTTTCCTCCGCCAATTTTTCTATTTTTTCATTTAATTGAATTAAATACAAAGTTAGCTCTTCAGTATTTTGCAAAATTCCATTTACCATTTTTCCGATCGGCTCGCTGTTGCCGTGAGCCTCAATTTCTTTGGCGCTCATTAAGTGTGGTAAATGTCCGTTTTCCTGAATAAATTTTGCACGCTCTTTAATAGTAAGGAGCTTGTAATCTTTATTGAACACAAAATCTGGAATAGTATTTGTGTTCACTAAAACATGTAGCTCCCTGCAATATACAAAGCCAAAAGAATTAACTCTAAAATTAACCATACCATTTGCTCCACTGGTTTGGTCAAAAACATCAATTACGGGAATGGAACCAAAAGGTGATGCTACATTCAGATTTAATCGCGCTTGACTTAACTGGTTAGGCTGATTTCCAACATTTGTTATGCCATTACCCAATACCTCGAACTGTGGATTTTGAGAGCTAGTATTATAAACTGCTAACATTTTGGCGGAATTATTGCTTGTTATACCAAATATACCGTTTCCGGTGCCACTATTCACAGTAAATTTATTGGTGTTAGCAGTATATCCTGTGCCAATCCCAACGTTCCCGTTAATGATAGCAAATTTTGGCGTATAGCTACTACCAAATAATCCTTCCCCAATATAAAAACCAGTGCCTGATGAACTTCCGTTATAAGAAAGGTTTAGGTCAGAAGTGGTTTGGATCACGCCATTATTATCTCCCCATATTTTTGTATGTTCTAAACCAGTGCCATAATTGTTTCCATCGGAGACGTCGAATTGTGCTGAAGGGTTTGAATTACCTGGCCCAACACCAACCTTTTTATTATTTTTCAAATAAAGTAAGGGCGCATTATTTGCCTTGAGTACAAAATCGACATTATTACAAGTGCCTGCTACATTGTTTCCGGAATTTACAGTGTTGCCACCCTCGTACCAAGGCATTGAGCCACTTAAACATGGAACACTCTGACTTGAATTGCCACCGATACCTCCTACTGTTCTTAAATTGCCATTTCCATCAACGTAAAGTAAACGGTTGCCACTTCCGGCCAAGTTGTATAGTCTGAATGTTCCACCGGTATCCAATGATGCCATTTTCGCATTTCTGGTAACAAAAAATAATGGCTTATCATTAAATGTGCCTAGATTGGCTTCTATATTGGTAGGTACGTTCAACGGGCTTGTTGTCCAAGGCAAATCTTGTGCTTTTATTCCATTAGTATTGAAAGCTACCAATACCAATAGCATTGCTTTTATTTTTTTCATAAGAATAATTATTAGTTTGTTTAATTTTTTGGTTCGTGAATAGTGTTACTTAACTGTGGGCTTACCAATTATACTGGCAGAGGCCAATTTTCGTCGCTTTTTCATGGTGTTCGTTTAAGGGTTAGTACTTCATATTTACCAGTATATCTATATTGTAATTTTGGTTGGGCGAGAACTACATGAAACTCTGACTTATAAAAAAATTGGTTTTAAGGTTTAATTATTTCAAATGTTTTAAGGTTTAATTATTTCAAATATAGAATCGTTTTCTCTGTTTTGTGCGGCGAATGATTAAGTAATATCTTAAATTGAGTGAATGTACTAATGTTTGCAGGTTTGTTAGCGCTTTCGCTTAATTTTATGGTAAAGGTTTCTCTCGCGCCAATCTTTGCACATAAATTAAGCTCGTTGTACGTTTTTTTATACAACAGTATATATCCAAAAAGCACAGGCTCCTTAAACTCCCGTTCCGCATAACCATCAAACAAATTTTCAAGAGTGGGCGAACCGAATTTTAACAAAACCTCTTTTAATTCCCCTGCCAATGGTAATTGGGCAATTGGAATATTTAACAGCAGTAAGAGATTTTGAGCACCTAACTGATTAATGATTAAAAACTGAAACCGCATTACTACCCAGTCCTGATAATGATTGTAACTTGCCTTTAGTTTTCTGGTAACGGCTTTTATGCGTTTTTCCTCACCAAAAACCATTTTACGACTTTGTGGTGATTCTGAAAAACCGTTCTCTATCTGAGCATTCACAACATACCTGTCTAATTTAGACAAGCCCGAATGCTTGTAGGCTTGCCATTCCTTCCAGTAATGGGAGTAAAGTGAAAATATTTGCAACAGTTTTTCAGTTGTGCTCACCGCCAACACTTTAGTCTTTGAGTGCTTTCTATTATCTATTTGGTTCATACTAGAGAAAAGGATTTAAGTTCTAGCACAAATGTATAGGCGCAACGGTGTTTTGGTTTCTCTATAAAAAAATAAAATGTTAAAAAACTATTGAAACCAATACTTTTTTAACAAAATAATTTGAAAGGACAAGGTTTTCTTTCGCAAATTGCATTAAAATATTGTTTATGCGCAAACCTATTGCTGTAATTATTGCAGAAGACAAAATTCCATTTAGAGAAACTTTGGCAGCCTCACTCGAAGACTATGGTATAAGTGTGATTGCCCAGGCAGGTAATGGTCTTGAATTATTGGCACACCTTAAAATCAGGGAGCCTGACATTATATTACTTGACCTAAGAATGCCTGAAATGGATGGCAGTGAAACTATGAATCAGCTCGCAAACGAGCACCCTCAAATTAAAGTAATTATTCTCAGTTACCACGATTCCCCAATGGTGCAGGATGATTATGCCAAGCGGGGAGCAAAAGGCTATGTTTGTAAAGATGAATTGGTTGGTGATATTCGAGGAT
>JADLED010000085.1 GCA_020846335.1 Bacteroidia bacterium | reverse complement strand
GAGTAACATCAACAACATGACCACGAAATGGAGTGGAATAATTCAGCAATAGCCGTTATACTTTTTCTGTTTCTGGTGGTAGTGGCCATTGTTTATTGGTTGTTGCATTTGTTTCTAAGAACCTTGAAACCCTACCAACAGTGGCTACCCGAAGCAAAAAAACACAAAGTGCTTTACTTCATTCATTACATTGGCTTGTTTATTTTAAGTTTGATTTTAAGCGTGTTGCTATTATTGCTCATTACGTTTGTGAGAGGTAAGGGTTTGCTGGAGTAATTTTTGAACCTACTTGGTTGGGAAATCACCTTCAAACTTTATTTACTCACTTCCAGAATTTTTAGTTCTACGCGTTTGTTTTTAAAATAAACCATTTCCTGTTCTTCCAAAGACGCTCTCGCTCCTACCGAACGCGCGTCAACCAAAGGTTGTGTGCTACCATAGCCTTTAGCTACAATATTTTTTGGCGAAATACCGGTCACCTTAAGCACAATGGCCAATACCGAATCGGCACGGCATTGCGACAATTTTAAATTAGCGGTCTTATTTCCACGAATATCGGTATGCACCCCAATTTCGATTTTGTGCTTAGGATGTTTAAGTACAAAGTCGGCAATAAGCTGCACCGAATCTTTACCTTCAGGCAAAATACCACAAGCACCAAATTGAAACCAAATATTAGGAGCTTTAATAATGTCACCAGCTTTAAAAACCGTATCGTTTATCGGTTTGTAGTTACGCTTAACCAGTGTCTGTGCCGGCATTCTCAGGCTCATACCCAACAACATTAAACTGATAAAATAAACTTTCATGCTTTTGTTTTTTATGCAAACACTTATAATCAGGCGTAGGAAGTTTGTGTTAATTCACAAAGCAGGTTGCCATCGGCATCAAAATCGCCAAGCGTAACGGTGCAGACTTGGTTGCAAAGTGCTTCATTGAAAGGCTGTTTTACCTTTACGTAATTTTGTGTGAAACCATACATAAAGCCATCCTTGTTTTCGTGCTCAAACAATACCTGCATGGTTTTTCCTTTTTGTTTTTCGTAAAAGGCACGCAGTTTTTTTGCCGATAAAATCCGCAACATTTTATTGCGACGTTTGCGCTCGGCCATTGGCACAGGGTTCGGTAGTTCTATGGCTTCGGTATTGTCGCGTTCGCTGTAGGTAAATACATGCAAATACGAAACATCGAGTTGATTCAGAAAATTGTAAGTATCTAAAAAATGTTCTTCGGTTTCGCCCGGAAATCCAACAATCACGTCCACCCCAATGCAACAATCGGGCATGTGTGTTTTAATGCTTTGCACCCTGTCGGCATACAATTCGCGCTGGTAGCGGCGTTTCATTTTCTTGAGCAATTCATTATTACCACTTTGCAATGGAATGTGAAAATGCGGCACAAAGCGGTTCGATTGCGCTACAAATCCAATTATTTCGTCCTTAAGCAAATTGGGTTCTATTGAAGAAATGCGAAAACGCTCAATACCCTGCACCTTATCCAGTTGCTCAATTAAATCCAGAAACGAATATTCTTTTCGTTTTTTCACATCGCCATCAATGTTTTGTCCGTAGCCAAAATCACCAATGTTCACACCCGTAAGCACAATTTCCTTCACGCCACTGTTTGCAATCTTATGGGCGTTGTTCAACACGTTTTCAATGGTATCGCTGCGGCTTTTGCCACGTGCCAGGGGAATGGTGCAAAAGGTGCAACTGTAATCGCAACCATCCTGCACTTTTAAAAACGAACGGGTACGATCGCCCACACTGTAAGCATCTACAAAAAAGTCGGCTTCCGAAATTTCGCAATTGTGAATAACCGCGTGATTTTGTTTCGATGAAAAATTAATGTAATTCAGCAATTTGAATTTTTCGGTGGCACCAAGCACCACGTCCACTCCGGGAATGTTGGAAATTTCCTGAGGTTTGAGTTGGGCATAACATCCCACCACGGCTATAAAAGCTTCGGGATTTTGCTGAAGGGCACCGCGCACAATGCTCTTGCATTCCTTATCGGCATTTTCGGTTACCGAACAGGTGTTAATCACATACACATCGGCCGGTTCCGAAAACTTTTTTTTATCAAAGCCTTTTTCTTCAAACAAACGGGCAATGGTGGATGTTTCGGAGAAGTTGAGCTTGCAGCCGAGCGTGTGAAAAGCCACCGATTTACCTTTAAAAGACATGGCGGCAAAGATAGGGATTTATTCATTAACCATGGATTTATCAAAGCTGCTATTTTCTGTTAACAGCAAATGCTTTTGCCAGTAATAAATGCCCGCAGCAGCTACCAGGTGCTTTAACGAATGGCCGCTGATAAACAACAGGTGGTGATGAATGGCCGAATCGAAATGCTCGCACAATTTTGCCAATAAATAGGCCAGCAATAATACCCAATATGGCCGGGTTGACTTGCTCCATCCAACAAATAACAACACAATGGGAAAAACAAGCATGGGATAAAACTGCACAAATACATAACAACGTAAATCCTTAAAAAGCAACCAATACACCAAAGAAAAAATGCCCAGTAACAGAAGCGGTATTAATAACAACCTACCCGCTTTAGCCTGAATAAACTGACCAATGAGAATACTTAAAAGCGACATAAATGCCAGGGTCATAGGCAAACGGTCCCACACCAGAGTTTGATTGTTGGGATTTAAGTGGTAATATGCCGAACCAATTGCCACACAAGCAATGGAGGCAAAAAATACCTGGTGCGGCAGGGAATTTTTAAGCTTCATCCTGGTTTTATAAATTCCAAACCATCCAACAATTAAAAAAGGCAGATTAGAAATTACGTTCCAAAAATTGGCGATGCCACAATAATGGTGTGTGTCGCTGAATTGATGATAAACCGGACTTTGTGGTATTGGTGGCATACATAAAATAAAGCTGGCACCCGCAATGGCAGTAATACCAAGTAAGGCAAAGACAATGGTTTTGTGCTTCATAATTTTATTTGAATTGATTGGTGCAAATGTGCGCTTACCGAATCTGATT
>JADLED010000084.1 GCA_020846335.1 Bacteroidia bacterium | reverse complement strand
TACCCTTATGGCATTGGGATGGTGAATATGACGGTCTTCATCGAGTCCCAGAGTAATAATTACCCTGTTGGAATAATTGGTCCAGGGGCCTGTGTTTGGAAATTTGTCGTCGTGACTGGTAATAAAACAACCCGAAATATTCAAAAAATTGGCATACGCTCTGCTGTTGCGTGTCTCTTGCTGAGCATTTGCCAAACAGAAGTTAAGCAGGGCAATGAGTATTAATACGTTTTTTTTCATGGTCTTATTCGCAATAGTTATTTAATTGGTATCCTTTGCAGGCTGCCGACAAGGTCATTTTTCCATTTAAAACAGATATGTATTTTCCTTCATCAAATAAACCCGGATTGTTTACCGCACTGGTTGTATAGTTGAGGTATTCGGTTTCGATGGTTACTTTGTGGAGGGCGTTATTCAGTTCGTGTATGGCTTGCTTTTTGCGATAGGTGTAGCTCACGCTTTCAAACATTTTTGTTTTACGGTTAATTATCACTTTGGCATTCTCCATTTCGGCATAATCTTTAAAACTAATGTTGTAACATATCTTGTCGTTTTTACGATAGAGCACGGTTATTTTATCATAGCTTTCGGTAATTAAGTCCATTGTTTCTTCAATGCCCTGCTTTATTTTCTCCTTGTAGTCTTGCATACTTTTTTCTTCAATGGCATTTTGAATCGATACGGTTTTTTCTTTCCTGTCAACTGCAATGTTATGCTGGCTGGTATGCAAGTACTCTTCACCATTATCCTGAACCACACTTAAATTTTTTTGCACACGGCAAATTTTAGTGTTTCGTTCCTGAAATACCTTTTTGGTACTGCCATCCAAATACAAACGGTTGCGTACCAACATGCTGTAATTGTTAATGGAATACAGTTCCCTGACTGCCGCACTCACATCGGTTTTGTATTCGTCTAACTCAGATGCAAAGAGTGAAAGAAAAAATATGCTTATAATGGCTTTCATGGCTAATGCTAATTATCGTTTTTTGCCACCCGAACGGCTTTCGTTGAGTGTGAAAATTGTTTTTTCCGTTTCCCGCTTGGTTCTTACCATAGCACCCTGTTGGTCATACTCGTAAATGGTCGCATAATTACGGTCGTCGAGTTGGGCACAGAGTCTAAGGTTAAATGGATCGTAGACATTGCACACCATGCTGGAATTAAAAGGTTGTATTCTGAAATCGTCCATATAAAATCCTCCACCGGAGCCGGGAGCCTGAATTTTGAGTTCGCAATAACTACCGTTGCTAACACGAGGCACATCCACACTATAATCCAATTTTTGCCATCCGTTAATAATCCCTGTTTTTGAAACCAGATTTATTGTAGCGCTGGCTGCTGCAGTCGAATAACTGTTAACCGACATGGTTACCGTTGGCAGGTTAGAATAATCCAGTGTTGCTGTTCCTGCTGCTTTTACCCACATGGACATAATGTATTTACCCTCTAACAGATTTAGTTTTGATAAATTCTTCAGGAACATTTTACCATGACATTGCTTGTTTGTAAAAGGATGGTTGTCTTCGTAAATGCCCCGCGGATAATCAAGTCCATCGTGGTCAGAATTACAGTTGTTTATTAGATTTGCATACTGTCCATTGCCAAACAACAAACTATATCTTCCTGTATGAGCAGTGGCACTCGTAAGCGAAGGAGACAGGGTATTTGAGCTTATTCCGTTTAATTGTGAATAAAAACCCAAATAATCGTTATTTATTACACTTGGCCGCACAGTTGCTGAACCAATAGAAAGTGCATTAAGTCCGAGCGATGGGTAAATTCTGGCATATTCCTCAAAACCATCAAAACCCACCTGAGAAACACCGGCGTTATTCGCTGCCAAAACAGGCAAGGTGTGGTTAAATCCTAAGCGTTGAGAAGAAGGAATGCCTATTGCATTTGTACTCTGCAAAAGTTCGCCATGTGGCGCAAAGTACTCATTTGTTCCCATTGGAATCCAATTTGCATTCGAACTTGTGGTGGATTGAGAGACGCATAAATTGTCCCATCTGCCTATGGATGGTTGATAGAGCCAGTAAGGTGTAAATGAGGCATAACGACCATCTTTCCGCTGGTCAGGGCTAGCTGCATAGGCCCTATCGGTTTTATAAATGTAAGAATGCCACGGCCTGAATTCATTGTAGTAGCCGGAAATTATTGGGTTGTATATACTTGCAGATGTAGTATTTGCGGTTAAGGGAATGACACAGCCTGCCTGGGAAGAAATAGAGTTGTCTCCATAAGAGGCAGAGCCATGGGCATAATTCGTAGCGCCTGCATCGATTACAGTTGTTGAATAATTACCTGAATAATTAATGCAGTATGAAAACGAAGCATTCGGAATTCCTGTAATGGGTAAACTTCCAATGGAAGTGACGTGCCCCATGGAAGCAGTCAGATTGTTTTTATTAACAGGGTTCACCACTGTGATTTTGTAATCGTTATTGCTGTTTAAGCTGTATGAGCTAACCGAGGATTTAAGTACAACCCCTTTGTCATCCATTAAAACATACTCAGCTGGGTAACTAGGAACCAATGGGTTTTTTACCATCCAAAAGCGGTTGCCAATTTTAGTGTTGCCAGTGATATCGTAAACCGCCACCTCGTCACCAACTTCTAAAACCGTTGGCGATAAGCTGGTGATGGTGTTGGACAAAGTTCCGGTTACCGGATTCCATGTAGCTTGTGTGCTATTGGTTCCTGTGGATGATGGGCAATAAAGAGAAATGCCATCGCGCTTGTATTGATGGCCCATTTGTGGGTAGGCCCAGTAGGCCGGGTAATTAAAACTATAAACCTCACCGTTGCTGTATTTATAAAAATCATTGGTGGTTTTAGTCATTACCACATTGCCAGTGTTCGCATCCCAAAGCAGGTTTTCGGTTTCTGTTACGGTTTTGTCGTTTTGGACAATTACTTTGTGGAGTATGCCATATTCCTGAACAATTTTAGTGATGCCGGCACTCGCAGTCCCAAAATCGAATTCGGAACTGAAATTTCCTGAATCAATGGATGGAATATCGGGCACGGGAATGAAATAAGGAGCGGTTGGAATAGGAATTATCAGGAGACCTTCATCAACTAAAAAATGTCCACCACTTGATGTGTTAGTAATGTCATTTGTGCGTGTGTCTGCCGTCACATCAATGTCTCTGCCAATACTTCTATTGTATGTTATGACATTTTTTTCATTAATACAGGTTGCTGATGTAATCAGGCTTTTTGTGCCATTTCCATTAGTAGTACAGAGGTATTGGTATTCTATTTTTGTGATTGCTTGCGTTTTGGCTTGTTCTGCATACATCGCCACAGATTTTAATTTGCCGTGCATGTCGTTAAACTTTAAAAGGCAGCCCTGTGCCGTATAAAGTTTACGTTTGGTATTTTTAACCTGCAAAAATGCCTCAAGCGAGGGTTGTTTTTCTACAACTTGTTTGCTAAAAATCGGCTGCGGCTCATAAATAGGAAAGTCTTTGGCGGTATAATACTCATACACCATCAAGCCCAGAGGTTCTACCATTCCATTGGGAGCGTCGGGCAAAGTTTTAATCGTTACTTTGGAGTAGCCCACCGGACCTGTAGGGTATAAAACGTCACCCATGGGCAGGTCGCGGTAAAAGTGATCGTTGGGCGCAAAACTTTTTTGAATTTCAAACTCCAGCGGTTGTTTCAGACTGATTTCGTCCCCACCGGCTTGAGGCTCATAGTAGGCAACGCCGCTACTAATTACGTTATCACTTTCTTTTTTAGTATAATCAAACGATTGGGTGTAACTGGTGTTTGTTTCTCCAAAATTAGAACTTGAAATTGCCGATGCAGTATTGCCCCAGTTATCGTTGACGGTAATTTTTTTAATTCTATGCCCGCCACCCAATTTACATTTGGAAGGTACAAAGGCTCTTACGACTGATTTGTTGTAAATCATACTAACACAATAATTATCATCTAAAAACCGTTTATTGGCTTCTGATTTCATGGCATTTTCAAAATCTTTTCTAGCCACGTTAAGCCCTTCCTCAATTCTCTCTTCCTGTATCTTAGGAGACACGTTGGGATCTCCCATGTTCGTTGGTTGAGAGCCTGGGTAGGCGATGTGAGCGGCGTTGTTGCGCACAAAATCCCAACCCGCCCTTGTTATTGGATTTACCCTTACACTTTTATAAGCTATTTCTCCTTTAATTTTAACATAAGCGTATTTATAACAGTTAGCTGAACCACCACCGTTTACCAATTGGCCTGAGTACTGGTTTCCTGATGCAGCAGTGGCATTAAAAAGTCCAACGTCTTCAACTGTAGCGTAACCTGATATAAAATCGTAAGAAGCCTTGGGCAGTGCCTTATTACACTCTGGCCCTGCCAATCTCATCAATGCTTTAAAATATAGTTTTTTATTTTGGCGGAATAACAAACTTCTGGCCATACTGTTAGCATCTGTTAAAGAAAGTGATGCGGGTATGCCATAATTGAGTTTACTTAAATCAATAATTAAGTAGGAGGCCTTAATTATATTGGTTTCCGGGGTATTGTATGTGTTTTCAACATCAACATTGGCACTGGACACACTGTTTTGACAGTTAAAAATATTAAGCATTTGTCCGGCCTGTTCGTTTTGCACGTAGCCATAATCATCACTTTCGTAGTAAATCCGCATATCCGAACCACTGGGTGTGATAATCTCATTAAGATTCCAGGCTAAAGCGTTTAGGTCGGCAATTGCCTTGTTTTGTTCGGCATACGGAAACTCGATGTTGTTGGTGCCGGAATTAATATCGCCTGTTTCGCTTCCGCTGTTTTTTTTGTAAATGCCCCAGCGATCCAACGATTGTGGGTCGTATTCAAAATTGGCATCCATGCCTGAGGTTGCTCCAAAATCGGAATCGGCGTATTTGAATTCATAAGGAGATAATGCCGCAATTTGAGATTTACCATAGGTAAAATAAAGTTTGGTTAAAGTGAGTTTGGCTTTATTTGTGGCTTTCGAATTAAAAGTATTAGGACATAAAAGGTAATCGTAAACAAAATGAACGGTTTTAAGCGGCGTGGCATTGTTTGGGCCATATTCAAGAAGGTCGTTTTTTGAGTACAATTCAATGGCGTCCAGTTTCTGTGGTTTCACCGTTGTTTCCAGAGTACCATCTTCGCCTGCCACGCCAAATCCGTCAAGCTTATCCGAAGTTCTAAAAATGGCCACATAGTTTTTCCCTTCTACTGAGTGCATATAATAATTCTCGCGAACACCATATTCGAAAGAGGCTTTATCATCCAAGTCACTGGACAATAATCCTTTATTAACACTTGCCTGGTTAGTATTGCCGGAAATAGTTCCCCCCATTGATGGCGTTGTTAAAGCAGAAGGAGTAAAACAGGCAGGTTGCCGCCACTGGTAGTCGTTTGCCTTGGAATAATTAAATCGGGTAAAGCTACCCAGATCATCGTAACTGGGTCCATCACCTGTTATGTCTACATAGTCCGAAGAAACAATGTTAGTAAGCAAATAAGTAGTAGCAAATGGGGGAACCTCTTCTTTCTGAATGAGATTATCCAATCCTCTTTTATTTATGGGAGCAAGGTCTCCAACATCTTTAGGTGTGTATTCCACCACCTGATAATTATTAGATTTATTAAGCGAAGAATACGAATATGTATTTGAAGGAAAATAGAAAGACTGAAGTGCTGTATTCGGATTATTACCGTTATTAGAATAGTTCACAGCAGGGCCTTCTAGCCGGTCGGAGGCATTAAACACCACACTTTTTTGTTTAAGATTATAAACCGGGATACCATAAATATATTTATCTCCCTGTTGACTTGTAAGGGACATTTCGGAAAGGTGATGAATAACAGTTGTGTTAACAGCAGCTGTAGTGGAACTTTTTACTGTTCGAGAAATTGTGTTTGTGGTCGGAGTTAACATGTGGTTGCCAGACGAGAGCGAGAAATTATTTGCAGCGTAGATACTTATCATTTTCTCAAAGCCAATGTCTTTTGTTTGTCTTGCTGTTAATTGATTAATATAGGTACTCCTTATATCCCTTTTTTGTCTGTCGCAATAGTTTATTGGAGAAAGAACATTGCAGTCGTCGCCATAATTTGAAAGAACTGGTGCAATGAGATCATCGGTTTTAAGACCGGTTTCAAAATACTCGTCCCTAAGGCAGAGCTCACCAAAAGATTTAAAATAATACGTTTCAACAAAAGCGGCATTTCCCGTCAATGCAAAGAAGCTAGTAGTAGCGGGCTGCGACCCTTGTTGCAAAACTTTAGCTAAACCGTTATTATTTCTCAAAAATGCTAATGAGTTTTCCATTGAAGTTCCAGTCCACTTTTTACTTGAGCCATTGGCTTTAGTCTCTGATTCTGTTTCTAATTCGTGCAATAGCCCAGGCCCTCCTATTTCTTGACTGGAATTCAAATCTTTAGAATCAGTGGTAGTTACAACATCATGAAATGTCCCAACATCGCTCCTAAATGCCCTAAATGAAGTATTCATTCCCTGCGCACTTGCAAAAAATAAATCATACGCAGAGGAAGATATAGATGCTGCCGGAGTTTCTTCCATAACGGAACCATCATAAAAACGGTTATAATCCATTAGGCTCGAAGAATTGGCGTTTTCTAAATAAAGATAACCATATGAAGGTGTACTAAGATTTTTGTCTTTTATTTGAGTAAGATTAAAAAAACCTTTTTGTCCTGAAAGTACTCCACCGCTTACTGAAAGATCAAAATTACCTGGGAATTTTAATTTGGCCCAAAAACCCGACTTTTCTGAACGCCCCCAACCGCCACCTGTGTAGCTGTATGGCGTCCTTGGGTAGTAGCTAACAGGGCCGCAAGGTATGGTACCAGACTTTCGTACGCCAGCCCCAATGCCTCCTCCTGCCGCAAAATTTCTATTCAGTTTTTCTGAAGAGATTTGTTCTGAATTACCATAACTCGCATTCAACCCTGCAGTAGTTTTTTTTTCAACTACTCCAGTCCGCGTATTTATAGAACTACCTTTTCCATGGTTAAAATCTAAACCATAAACTGATTGTCCATCCTTTGTAGCATGCACCCCAACGCCCCAGGAGTAATTTTTTCGCTGGGTTACTCCGTCCATTGAGCTTATTGATTTGCCAATACCTCCAGCTAAGTTAAAGGATAATGGACCAACTGAAACCCCCAATGAAAGGTGGGTGTCGTGATCTTTGACCATACTGTAACCTGAATAAATATTATATATTGTTGATTTACTTCTTTCGTGATTGGCACCTAAATTTACACCTGCACTTAAACCGTTAGCAAACTCTCTTGATACTCCAACGCCTATTGAAAAATTCCATTGTTGACCTATGCCCATTGTAACTTGCGGTTTCATTTCAATGCTGGTTTTGCTTTGCTCGCCGTTAAAATCATCGGGCAAACCCTTAACCATTCGGTTTAAAACACCAGGATTTAGGCTCCAACCCAAACCAACCCAACCTGATTCTTGCTCCATACTAACCCCAGCACGGTAAGCGATGTTTAGGGGATAACCATCCACATCCATTAAGGGAATATTATAACTGAAATCCCCGGTGAATAAATCCACCATTTCGCTTGCTCCTGCCGGTGTAAAACTGGCAAACTCCGGCTGACTAGGGCCGTTGGTTAAGGCTAATGCCAGTGTGGGTGAAACTGTTTCGAACAATATGTTTAGCAACATAAAGGCCGCAAAATAGCGTAGTCGTTTTTTGGTTTTCATAGTTAAATACTTATTTGAGGGAGATTTTCGAGCTTCTCTTTGTTAAACAAAAACTTAATCTTACCTGTGTTGAAAATGTTATCATTAAATCCTATGCGGTAATGCGCCAGTTTCGAGTCGTTCAGTTGAAATACACCACTGATTCTTATAAATGGTTGAATAGAATTTGCGGGTTCGGTATGCACAAAGGCACAGGGTATAGCTGTGTTTTCATCCAATTCTAATTCAAAATCTTTTTGAAGGTCACTGTTTGAATAAGCCATTAGTTTAGCAAAAGCTTCTTCATCATAAATCAACTTGCGTACAATATCCGATTCTGCATCATCTGAAATGGTTAGAATAAAACCTAACTGTTGTTCATTTGCCTTTTTATCTGATTCAAAAGCAGTTTGTGATTCGAAAGGCTTACGATTCTTTAACAATGTTGCCAATTCAGGTGGTTGTATCTTAAGGGTGAATTTAACCTTATTCAGGCTTTTAATACAACAAAGTGGACCATCGTTGGCCGTGTATTTTTTCACGTATTCTGCCTGAGTTAATTTGCCGGAACAGGCAAACAAAGACATGATAATAGCGATAATGAAAAAATATTTAGTGATTCGTGCCATTGTATTTTCTGTTAACGTATTCAATGATTTTATTTGTAATGTCTTGAGCCTTGTTGCCATACATGATGTTTCCCGTTCCGTTGGCACCCAGTATCAGGTTTAACTTTTCCGACTCGCCATACTCGTTGATGTAGGTATTGATTTGATTCCAAATCTTACCTTCCATTTTTGCCTTTTCCTCCTGACTTCCGCGCTCAAAAATGTCCTGCTTATAGAGGTATTCTTGTTGCAGGCCTTTTATCATAGTCATTTCGGTTACATTCGGTTTAGTTGAAGATTGATTAGAATTGAGTATTGTAATTTTCCTGTACAACGAATCAAGTTCGTTTTTCCTTGCTTTAAATTCTTTTTCGAAATCTGCATTTAATTCTTTTGTCATTTTAAACTCTTCAAAAATCCTCCCTGTATCAACAAAAAGTGTTTGCTCGCCTTTATTGGTAAAACAAACTACCATGCTAACTACCGACAAAATCAGACTTAATATTATTACCGCATTCTTTACCATAAACTATCTTTTAAATCGCAAATACAATTTTTCCTTTTTTTCATTAATAACTTCCAAAACATAGGCGCCCACTGCCAGGCTGGTGGCATTAAGCACATAGCGGTTATCGCCGGGCACCACAGTAGAAATGTTTACCGGAGCGCTTGATAATGGCATGACTGAATGTGCCGAATTATACACTGTGTAGTTGAGGGCAGTGTTATCGTACTGACCATCGTATTTAAAAAATAACTGGTTGTTAAATAGTGTGTAATATTCGCCATTTAAGGATTTGTCTAATAGGGCAAAAGGCTCGGCAATTACCATAATGGTATTGGAGGCTGTGCAACCAAAGGCATCCAGAACGTTGAGCGTGTAGGTTAATGATACTTCGGGTACTACAATGGGGTTTTGAATAAGGTTACTGCTGTTAGTAGGGAAAAACACATTGGGCATGGTCGTAAACTGATAAGGAGCGCTTCCCAATGTTACCGTGGATGATAAAGTTACGTTGTTGCCTATGCCAAAATAAACAGGCGATGTGGTTGCCAAACTGCCATTGCCAATGGCCACACTGAATTGAAATGTAAAATTGCAGTTTTCAACTCCATTGTAATACACGCCCGATACTGAAATTAGGCCATTTGTCGTAATATTATTAAGCACAAAATTATAAGGAGGACCTGCCGACATGGAACCGTTGCCATAAGTACCAGTAAATGTCCAGGTAGGTCCACTTACAATTGGAACATAAGGATTAAACACCAGAGTAAGACTTTCTCCTGGGCAAAAAACAGACCTTGTGGTGCCTCCATTGGCATCCATTGCATAAAGCACTCCCACTTCCAAATCAAACTCGCAAACATGATCAGTAATTACCAATGGATCGTTATAGGAACCTTCGTCTACCTGATCCACTCGAAAAGTACCTTCGCCCGAGTAACTTAAATCAGCTATCAACAAATTGTTATTGAGATACCCACTGGTTTTTGAGAATCCCGCCACTATTATTCTTGGATAATAGCTGTTATCGCTGGTAGAACTTTCGTTAAGCAAATTGGCGGAGCCGTTTACCACACTACCCGAAAGCTGGTTGTCGAAATTTAATGCAGTAATAACACTCTTTTTTGCAAGATTAACTGTGCCTTTGTTGGTGAAATTCTTTTGAACCAAAATAGAACCATTGTTATTTACAACACCAGAAGTTCCGGAAATGTACAAATCCTGAGTAAGAATGGTAAGATTATTATTCGTAAAAGCTCCTGATTCAACTTCAATACTCCTGCTGTTAAATTTTTTATCATTAATTAATACCCCATTGGTTAAATAGGCTACCACACCAACATCCAATAAACCACCATTGGTTAAGGTAAAACCCGACGTACTCTGATTCCAATTACCACCAATGTTAATTTCCGAACCAGCCAAAGTGTGATTGGTTATTTTAACCACCGCACTGCTGATGTTACAACTAAAGGATTCGTTAATGCTTAATGAGGAGTAGTTGTTAATGCTTATTGTTGTGGTGTTGGCACCATTGCCACTAACCATGAAATTTCCCGACACACTAATTTCACCTTTGTTTGATATTGTTTTAGAGCCTGCACCCAACAAATTCATTACACCGGTCACATTCAAAAACCCGGTTTCATTCAGAGCTATTTCGGTAGCCGGATTAATTACAAAGTCGCCATTGATATTAAGTGAAGTAATAAAAGTATTATTTGTGCAAGTGGTTGCTGCCAAACCAATGTTGATTTTTGTTTTAGCACCATTTATGGTAAAACTATTACTTACATTGAGGGCCGCACCATCGAAATTATTAATGTAAAGACTATCCTGCCCTGCTGAATTAATGATGAGGTTTTCCTTAACAATAAATTTGGCACCGGTAAAATTGTTAATCACCAACTTACCACTGGTGTTTAAACTAACATCGGCTCCTGTGAGACTGGAATAAGTGCCGTAATTATTAAAAGTGCCCGATCCAAAATTAATTCTGTTAATGGTTCCATCGTTACACAATGTTCCTCCCTGAAGTGTAATGGTGCCGGAATAAACGCAACCAGGCGAAACACACAATCTTTGCCCACTACCAACCGTATAAGCTGATACCGCATTTGAATTAACTGTCACGTCGCAATAATTACATTGTGAATAAATTCTTCCTACAACAAAAAAAAGAAGGAGGATATAACTTGATTTTATACTAATTCGTTTTGTCATATTAATTGGAGTTAATAATACCAAGATTGGTGAGTGCATTGTTGCCTGTAACCTGCTTGCAATTAATTATACTTTTGTTAACCAATGTTCCTGATGTATTGATAAGATTTTCGTCCAGATTTAGTATCCCTTCATTGATCAACGTACCTCCGTTTATGGTAAAATTTCCGCCTTCCACATTTAAGATGGATTTGGGCGTATTCTTTATCACCTTTCCACTTGTAAGAGTGATTGAGGGAATACGGCAGTTGCCCGAATTAGTAAGCGTACCGCTATTTACAGTAAAAACCTTAGGACTAAACTTTCCTTTGTTGCAAATAAATCCGCCGTTAAGCGTTACGGTGCCGGTAAATTTTGCACCTGCAAAAATGCAAAGTGTTTTGCCAGTGCCAATCAGGTAAGTGGCACTATCGCTTGCCGTAATTTTTATCAGAAGGGTATCTGAAGAGTATGGAGATGCGCAACTGCCGCAGGACTGTGATTGCACAGTTGTGCTAATGAATGCCAACAAAAAAACAAGGTATATTTTGATAAAGTGCTTCATGCGTTCTAATTTTTTCAGATTTTTTGAATATTTCTCTAATTGGGCCATTTAAGGGTTTACTTAGTCTTTTAAACACCCTAATGGTAATCATCCAATGGAAGGGATTCAAAATATACTTTTCAACAAAAACAAGTTAACTCCAATTGCAAAAAAACTCAAATGCCTGACAGCCAAAAGCATAACAATTTCCCAACTGTTCATTTCTATTTCAGAAGTCCTCAATTTTCTATGTGTTCACAGAGGTGTTCACTAGGTGTTCATGCAGTATTTTAACATTTAATTCTATGTGTTTACAGAGTTGTTTTTGTCAGTTTTTTTTCGTAAGGCAAAACCATCAAGCGACAAAACCCAAATTTTATACCTATAACCAATTTTTTTACCCCTTACCTCTGCTAGCCTTGATTTAGCCTGTGCCTTTCAACAACTGCCTAAATAAGCACCCTCGCATACAATAAACCTTGATAAACGCCGGCTTTGATAATCCTCCACATAAAATCCCAAAATTCATAGGCAATAGCCCAACGGATAGCTTTAAAAATCTGATTGGTAAGATGAGCTTTCTCTTGTCTTTTAAGTAACGACATTGCCCAACAAAAGATTTTAGTTTATATTTGACTGAACAACCCGCTTGCAACAGGCTATGAAACGCATAAAACTTTTTTTAACGCTGATTATCTTAACTGGCTTTGCGCTTAAATCGCAAAACTATACCAGCCCTTCTAAACAAAAACTTTCTGGCATCACCATTAACCTCGATGACCAGACCATTAAAACACAAATGTTTAATCAAAACCCTAAAATTAATTTAGACAACTCTAAAACCTATTTGTGGTACAGCTCACAAAAAATTATGGAAACCAAGGGCGGCTTTGATGGCAAACTCCTGCATGGCAGCTATTCCTGCTTTTATCTCAATAATCAATTAAAAGAAAAAGGGCAACTTAAGTGCGGACTTAAATGCAAAGAATGGAAATACTGGTATTCCGACGGTAAATTAAGAGAAGTGATTACCTGGAAAAACGGTGAAAAAAACGGCTACTATGCCCTCTACAACGACTACGGACAACTTATGGCCAAGGGCACTTTTAAAAACGATAAGCTCAACGGAAAATTTTATACCTATAGCAATAATGGTTCATTACTTGAAAAAAAACACTATAAAAACGGCGAAGAAATACTTCCAAAAATAAAATCCGTTAAGCCCGAACCTAAACCAAAACAAATAAACACTAACGAACAACCCGATAAAGGCAGCGGGCAAACACCCGACAAACCCCTTAAAAAAAAGCGCCTGAAGAAAAAAACAAAAGAGTCAGCTCCGGCTGATGGTACTAAAAAAGCAACTACTACCTGAGGTTAACCAATAAACACCCGTGGCCTTAATAGAACCCATACAAAAAGTAACCAGCCATAAAACCAAAGGCGGTGCGCTTTATGTGGCCATTATCATCAGTATTATTGTTGCCATTATTTTAGGCATGTTCATACTCATTGCCGGATACAATCAACGCAATGCCAATGCCTATGCCCAATCGGTGCAACTCAATTACAATTTATTAAGCGCTTTTCAACTAGCCCAGTCCGAATACTTTAACCAAAGCCTGAACAATCAGTGGCTAAAAAACACCGGCAACGACGATTCAATTAAAATTCAAAAAAAATACTGGGGTGCCTATCAATTAATAAACGTACAAACCAAAAACCGACACAAACAATTAAAACAATGTGGCTTATACGGCACCAATATGAGTGGCGACACAGGCCTTGTGGTGAGCGACAACAGCCGCCCCATTGGACTAAGCGGCAAAATAGAATTTAAAGCCGCCTGTTACCTGCCCAGAGCCGGCATTAAACCCGCCTACATCGAAGGTCAAAGTTACCAACCATCGTCAGAAACCAACTCATTTATTAAATCGGCGCCGGCACAAATCCCCTACCCTGCGCAGGTACACGTTGATGGAATGGCCAACCAACGCATAACTGCCAACGATGGCACTGATAGTTTGGTAAGTAATTTGCCGATGGTGATTGACCATTCTTTTACACAAAAAACGCTTGTGTGGGAATGTGGATTGAGCAAACTGAGCCAACTTCGGCTAAAAAACAACATTAAATTAATTTGCAACCAAATAGAAATTGACAGTACCTGCCATTTTGAAAACATTCTAATTGTGGCAAATAAAGTAAGGTTTAACCAAGGCTTTGTTGGCAAAGTCCACGTTATTGCCCGCGACAGTATTCTTATTCAGGATAACTGCCATTTTAATTTCCCATCCTCATTTGTGCTTTTACCTAAAGAGGAGGGCGAAAATACATTTAACACCATCACCATTGGTAACAACTGCGTGTTTTTTGGCGGCATTGTTGCTTTGGGAAACAAGGAAAACACCTCTTCACAAAAAGTATTTATAAAACTCAATGCCAGCAGTACCATTAACGGTTTTGTTTATAGCAGCGACTACCTGCACCTGCAGGGCGAGGCAAACGCCAACATAATGGCTAGTAAACTCTTGCTCAAAACACCCTCCGCCGTTTACGAAAATCACCTGTTGGGTTGCACCATTCATCCTAAAAAGTATTCATCGGTTTTAGCCATCCCTTTTTTATTTCAAAAAGATACACATTACTTACTTTGTCAAAAATTAAATTAAGCTGAAAAAAACAAACAAATATGTAAAAGGTAATACCATTATGGAAGTGCTGATAGCCCTTGCCATTACAAGCTTTTGCATGAGTTTGGCCGTGGTTATTTACCTCAATATACAAAAAAGCAGCCTGCCCTTTTTTAAAATAAAAGCCGTTGAAATGGCAGATTATTATCTGAGCAAAACACTCCGCGAAAAAACGTTTTACGAAGAAAGCTTCAAAGCAGAAGAGTTTACCGTAAAAAAATTTGTCAGCCGCAATGCCATGTTTTCAGATGCCTGGCTGGTAAGAATGATTGTGTTTGACGGCACCCGCAAAAAACTGTTTGAACTGGAAACCATCGTGGTTGAAAAATGAAAGGAATTAAAAAATATCAGAAAGGCTTTACCATTGCCGAGGTGCTGATTACCCTGGTGCTAACTTCTATTGCCATTACGCTGTCCTACGGCACTTTAAACTACATCCAAAAACTATTTCACGCCTACACAAACCAAAACAAATACATAAATCAGATAACCGACCTTAAGCAACGGCTGGATTTTGAAGCCATTAAATGCGATCTTGTTGTGGAAGAATCTGAAAATAATTTCAGGATAGTGCGTGATACCATTGAAAGCCACCTGATTATTACTGACAAAAATATACTATACAAACGCCAATTAAACTGCGACACCTTTAACATCGAAGCAATAAACCTAAAGAAAGAATACGAGCGCATCGAAAATCCGAAATGGCACAATCTACTCATAAAATCGCTGCAATTTGAAAGTAGTTTTACCAAACAAAAATTTAATTTTTACTTTTATAAAGAATACGATGCCGCCACAAAACTGGCATTGGAAAGCACTGAGTAAACATGGCAGGAATTGATTTATCAAAATATTCGACTACCACTGCATCAAGCAAATCAACAGTTGCTGAAGAAAAATCAGTTACCCAACTCCTTAACCGCGAAATAACTTTTTTTGAAAAAAAATTCGGCCCAAAAGAAAAAGAAGGTTTTTATTCCGAATTAGGTTTACTCCTTTCAACAGGCGTTGACATTAAAACGGCTTTTGAAATTATTGAAGAAGACATTCCCAACAAAAAACACAAAAACCTTCTTGAACAAATTAAAAACGACATCATCAGCGGCAAACGGGTTTACGAAGCCGTGGCCCTTCACTCAAAAATATTCAGCAAATACGAGGCCGAAAGCATACGCATTGGCGAAGACACCGGTAAGCTTGCCGAAGTGCTTAAAGAACTGGGCGCTTTTTACGAGTCGGGAATTAAACTGCGGCGCCAAATTGTTGGAGTACTCACCTACCCTGTTGTGGTAATAAGCATGGCCATTTTAATCGTGTATTTTATGCTCTCATTTGTAGTACCCATTTTTAGCGATATTTTTACACAAACCGGCGGCGAATTGCCACAAATAACGCAGTTTCTGATTAAGGTAAGTAATAAAAGTGATGTTATTTTTTACACCCTGTTTACGCTTATTGCCGCGCTTGTGTTAACACACAAAACACAAAAACACAAAGCCTGGTACCGCAAATTCACTTCCGAACTCTTTCTTAAAGTGCCGGTAGTAAACAAACTCATCCAAAAAATTTACCTGGCCCGTTTTTGCCAAAGCATGAAATTATTGGCCAGCTCAAAAGTAATGATTAATGAAACTTTGGATTTGGTGCGCAACATGATTGAGTATTACCCCATGGAAAAAGCCCTGGAAGAAGTAAAAAAAGAAGTGGTAAACGAAGGCAAGCTCCTTAACGAAAGCCTTGCCCGGCACAACATCTTTCCAAAAAAACTGGTAGCACTGATTAAACTAAGCGAAGAAGTAAACGCCCCCGAAATAATATTTGACAAGCTTTACCAACAATATTCCGCCGAAATTGAGCATCAGCAGGCCGTTTTAGGTAAACTCATTGAGCCTGTTTTTATTATACTGCTAGGTCTTTTTGTAGGATTTATTTTGGTAGCCATGTATTTACCCATGTTCGAAATGAGTACAGGTTCTTTTTAAATTAGAAAATATTGGTTAATTTTGATTATACCCAACACATGATTTGTAAACGTTCCATAAAAAAAATAGCCGAAAAAAAACTCAAAGGCATGACACTGATTGAATTGCTTTTAGTACTTGCCTTAATCGGCATTCTTTTGTCCATGGCGGTTCCTAAACTGATGCCTTTAATTGGCCGCACAAAATCGCTCGAAGCTCAAATGCAGCTCAAGCACATTTTAAACCTCGAAAAAAATTATTTCTACATCAACTCCAAATACACCGATAATCTGGATGATTTAGGCTTTGAACAATCGAAATTGGTTACCGAAGATGGCAAAGCCAATTATAAAATAGAAATCAGCGAAGCCAATAACAAAAACTTTGTGGCCAAAGCCGTGTCTGTAACTGATTTTGATCAGGATGGCCAGATGAATGTGTGGCAGGTAAATCAGGACGAAGAAATAAAAGAAATCACCAAGGATTAATCCTTAAAATTCACCATTTGATATTTGCCTTTTGGATAGTTACCGGCCTTTTGGCAATTTATATTTTTTATCAGGATATGAGCAGTCGCCTCATCAGCACCTGGGCTTTAGCAGTATTTACCTTAGTTAACACCAGTCGGTTTTTATTCGAAAACAATATTTCCTCCTTATTAATAAATATGGGCTTCACAGTGGGCTACTTTGCCATTTGCTTATTTACCATTAAGGTGTATTATTACATTAAAACCAAATCCAGTAACAGCAGTGCGGGAATTTTTGGTTGGGGCGATGTGTGGATGTGCGCAGCAATAGGCATAACCTTGCCTCCGGAGCATCTGGTACTTTTTTTTACAATTGGATTAACACTTAGTTTAGTTGTACATCTGTTATTCTTCAAAAAAAACAACAACGTTCCTTTGGCCGGATATTTGGCAATCTATTATCTTTTATACTCGGGAGTATCTGGTTTAAATCCTTTATAAGGTAACAATGCCACGTCGTAAAGCAAACTTAAGCAAACCCGTAACGTTGTGGCATTGCGATTTGCTGTAAATTTTTCCCTTATAAAAATCGACCGTACTTGGCGAAATACCAAGCAACACGGCTATTTCCTTATTGGTCTTACCCTCACAAATCTCGCGCAGCACACTAATTTCTTTTTCGTTGAACTCGTTGGCTGTCTTTTTTTGCTTGTAGCGTTTTTCGGTTACCAAATTGCTAAGCCCAATTTTGTCCCTTACATCTTCTACAAAATGGCCTTCATCCAAAACCACTTTAATGGCTTTATACAGAGTGTCCACTTCACAATTCTTGGATAAAAAGGCATGTGCCCCATTAAGTATGTGCTCATTTATTAACACATCCGAATAATTAACGCTTAACACAATTACCTTCAGCTTGGGGTAGCGGTAAGAAATAATCTGCAAAACCGATTTACAGGTCATTAACGGCATCTCGCTGTCGATAATTAATAAATCTGTAGGGTGATTTTTTAATACATCCAAAAGATTTCTGCCATTGTCTGCTTCGGCTACCACAGTAAGTTCGCGATAGTCGTTAAGCACGGTTTTTAATGCCTTTCTAAATAAAACCTGACTGTCGGCTAATAAAATTTTAGTTTTTAGTACCATATAAGAATTGGATTTAGACCATCATAAAAATAATATTTTTTTTTATAAAGCCATAACAGAGTCAAAAAAAATAAGCAAATAAATAAAAAAGAAATTATGGCTTTATTTATTGCCTAAACAATAATTAAGATTTGTTTAAATTATTAAATGCTTGAAATAAAGTTTATTAACGGTGGACTATGTGAATCAAATGTTGATAACTTATTCTATGTGAACACATGGAAAATCCACTAGGTGTTTATGCAAGATTTTGAATAGGCACTTTCCTTTTATTACACAAGGCTTAACATCACGGCCCGCTAATTAAACATAATTTATTGATTTTTAGCGAGTTAAAGTCGTCGCTCAAAATCTTAATACTAAAAAAATCGCTTCTTAACGCCTATAAATCAATCGCTTTGTTTCTGCCTACATTCCAATTGGCCAAACGCTCAGTATTGACGGTAGTTGGGATGTTTTATTTTTATTAAATTTAGTGAGTATTAAAACCAAAATTACCCATTCAAACAATT
>JADLED010000083.1 GCA_020846335.1 Bacteroidia bacterium | reverse complement strand
GACACCACAATGGTGCGACTGTCAGGACAAATTAAAGCATTAGGCGTTGACACAGTGTTGTAAATCAGCGAATAGGTATTGGTTGGTAAACCCGTTGGACTAAACGAATACGAGGAGGCCGAAGCTCCTGTGGCTACGTTGGGTCCCGTCCAAATGCCAGTTGTATTCTGAACAAGACTCATTAAATTAACCGGTCCGTTTTTGCTGCATAAGTAGGCAATGCTGGCAGTATTTGTAAGAGCCGCTGTATTGAACTGCGAAACATGAAAAGTTGCCGAAGAAGAAGCCACACAGGTGCCAATACCTGCGGTGTAAATAATAGTGTTGGTGCCAATTACATTCGACGACGGCGTTTGAATACCACCGGATGTAACCCCAGAGTTACCATTAAAGCTACCACCCAATGGTGTTGCGCTTAAGGCAATGGTAGGACTGGTGTTGCATTTTGGTGCAATTGGTGCAATGGTTGGTGTGGGAGGATTAAACACTTGAACCGAAATAACAGTAGAGCCCGGGCAAACTGTTGCATACATGGTTGGTGTGGAAATGGTAGTGAAGGTTAAGTTGTAACTTCCACTCGCCAGATTCGCGGGATTAAAAAAGTTATTGGTGGTCACATATGGCCCACCAGTCCAACCTGCAATACTTGTATTTGTAGTGGTTTGCACAATGTTCATCAAATTGAACAATGGATCCTGAACGCAGGCTAAACTTATACTACTTGATAATGCTGGTGAATTATATTGAGCCACCTGTACAACACCGCCATTACTCACAATACAGGTGCCAACAGCTACCGAATACATTACATTATTCGCACCATTTGGAGCTAAAGCAGGGTTTAATAAGCCGCTAGAACTCAAGCCCGAAATTCCCGTCCATGTTCCACCGCCCGGATTAGCAGTTAATTGAACTGCAGCGGCCGTGTTGCAAATAGGAGCAGGTAGTGTTAAAGTAGGCGTTAAAGGATTGTTAATGGTAATACCAAAAGTTTGTGTGAGCGGACAGGATAAAACAGTTGGAGAAACAGTAACACTGTATGGTATGACAGCCAATGATACAGTTGTAGGGAGAAGTAAAGGCGCAATTGGTGTCACCGATGCATTAGGACTAAAAATCCCGGCTCCTGGCGAAGGTGCCCACGAATAGGTATAATTGGACGAATTAAAACTTCCGGCCGTAAAGGTTACAAAACTACTAATACTACCTCCCTGACAAATGGTAAAGCTGGGAATAATTGTATAAGAAGGATACGGAACAACGGATAACGCCAAAGTGGTGCTTGCCGGACAGGCGGAATTGGCATTGATGGTGTAAACACCACTAATACTAGGACTAACATTGGCTAAAATAAAATTCGAACCCGTGTTGGTATAACTGTTTGGACCCAGCCAGGTGTATGTTAAAGCCGCTGTGGTAGATGGGGTTACTCCTAAACTAAAGGTTTGCCCGGCACAAACTATTGTAGAATTGGCAGTGGCAGTTAACGAAACCACGCCAACATTGGGTGGAATTGGGCCAACATAAATCATGTAATCTTCGGTTTCGCCAAAACCAAAATTACCACAAGGGGTAATGTTGGTGCCCGGAGTAGCGTAAGCACAACGCACCCGCATTCTGTAAGCACCCGGTGCAACAGTTGCCGGAATCACAAAAGACAAAGTAGTAAAAGTAGCGGCAGCAGGAACATTGGAGGTGCCCGCAACACGCTCGCCAGGTACACTAAAGGTATTATCCTGATTCCAGTCAACAAAAACAGCAAAACCTTGCTGATAGGTAATACCCGACTGAACCGCCATTGAAATGGTTTGACCAGGGCTTACCTGAAGGTAATGTTGGCAATAAAACGCATAGTTGTTGGCATTACCATTACAGCCGGAATTACAATTATTAATGTTAGTGTTTCCGCCTGTTGTTTGCACGCAATTAATAAAATCGTTTACAAAATTGGTGGCTAAGTTAGATGCTCCCGGCTGGTTACATTGACCAGAACTATAACTGCCATTGCAGTATGGCGCTGGGCTGGCGCTTTGACCAAAAACAATTGTGCTGCAAAGCAGGAATAAAAAAATAATTATGTTTTTAATCAAATTCAATTTTAAAAGTCAGGTTTAAAAATCAATTTATTTTTGGCTAAAAGCACTAAAGCATCCTTAAATCCCGGTAATTCCACAATTGCATCAGTATCGGCCTTGCGGTATTGCTCAAATCGGGTAATGTCAATCAGGCCATCATCCATTGTAATGCCTGAATTTGTGTGGTCACGTTTAATATAAAAAGATTCGGTAAAATACCACATTTCTTTTTGGTAGGTTACACGGTTACTGGCTTTGTATTTTTCTAAACCCTCATTGCCACCATGCCTGGCAGCCATGTATGGGGTATAAAGTTTTATTTTGTCTGAATTTAATTCAACCGGATTTATTTGTGAAAATCCTGAAAAGAATATCCCCAAAACAAAACACAAACTAAATGTAAACTTCAGATTCATCTGAGATGATTAATTAATGTACCAAATATATAAAAATAACTGAGAAAACCCACCTAACCTAAATAAGTGAAAGGGGGACTTCACTCAAAATAAGTGGATTTTAACAACATAAACGAAGAAATCTGATAAAACGAACCAATTTTTTGGCCCGATAAATTGTTGGATCCGGAAATTCTATGGATAAGAATTATTTGTTTAAAAGGGTAAAACTGCCAACCTTATTATAAAGTTGTCCATTCAGGTCTTTGTATTTCACTTTATAAACGTAAACCCCGTCTTTTTCAACTTCAGAGCCTTTGTTATTCAAGGTGCCATTCCAGCCTTTGGTAATGTCACGTGTAAGATACAAACTATGTCCCCAGCGGTCAAAAATCTCCATTTCAAACCCACTCGGGTCAAGGCCATAAGGGGTACTAAAAGGCATGAATACATCATTTAAACCATCCGAATTTGGCGTGAAGGAATTAGGAAAATAAATACCGAAATCATTCCTAACCTCAATGCTTTTTGTTACCACATCCTTGCAACCATAAACCGAAGTGGCAAGTAAAGTTATCTGATAGGTACCTGCTTTTGGGAAAACAAGTTCAGGGTTCACGTCAGTATATTTTCCAATTCCAGGAATTGTCCATTCGTATTTGTTATTACCCAATACCCAACTCTGATTGTTTAACCTTGCATTAGGCAAAGACATAAAAATTTCTTCAGGTTCCACATTAAAATCGGCGCCCGGCTGCTCATGAACCACAAGAGGTTTGGCAAGTGTGGCTATGGTGTGACAACTGCCTAAAGTATAACTAAAAGTAACTGTGTAACTTCCCGGAGTTGAATAAAGGTGATTGCCCAAAAGGCCCTGCTGTTTTTCCGAACCATCGTCAAACAACCATTCACCAGTGCCGCCCATGCCCTGTGGCGAAGTGCTTAATAAGGCATCAAAAGGCACACAGCCCCCCGGAGTAAGACTTTTAATTTCAATTTTTGGAATTTCATCCACATTAATTCGTATCGAACTTGTGTCAGGACATAAGGTGGCATTTGGTAAAGAAACCGTGGTATAACTGATAACATTACCATTGCCGGTGTTAGCTAAAGTTGGATTAAATACACTACCCGTCATTCCTGGGCCACTCCATATTCCACCCGGGTTTTGAACCAAACTATTCAGATTAAAAGGCTCATCGGTTTTACAAAACGAATAAACCCGTTTTTCAAAATCGGCCGGAACAAATTTTTGAACCTGAACCGTGGTTTGAATATTGGCCATACAAGGGCCTTTGGAGATGTTATAAGTGATGATGTTGTTGCCCACTACCCCCAACGCAGGATTAAACAAGCCTGATGAATTAACGGCAGAGTTATTTAAACCACTAAAAAACCCTCCTACCGGACTCACAATCAGTTTTTGAGGCAGGTTAATGTTGCAAAATGGCCCAATTGATGTAACCACGGGCGTTGCCAGCGAATGCACAGTAACGGCCACTGTATTTTGATCGGGACAAAGACCGCTTGGAGTTGAACTTGTTTTGTATAATAAAACAAAATTACCGGCTCCTGTTAATCCCGGATTAAAACTGGTTCCCGAAATGCCGGGACCAGACCATAAGCCCGAATTACTGAGGGTAATCGGCATTAAATTCATGGGCGAACTTGTGTTGCACAAATCCGGCACACTGTTAACAATAGTGGCTGGTACAAAGGCTTCCACCAAAATGTTTTTGGTTTGCTGCACAAAACAGGTGCTGTTGCCAACAACATAATTAATGGCATTGTTGCCTACCGCGCAAAGCGATGGAATTAAAACACCACTCGCCGTTAAATAGGAGGTAGGCGACCAATTACCATTAGCCGGAGTTACAGACATCTGAATAGGTGCATCCTTAGAGCAGTATGGTCCCAGCGACAAAATATTTGGCACCACCGGATTGAGCACAGACATAGTAAAGGTTGAAAAATCAGGACACAATGTGGCGTTTGGAAATGAGTTGCAGGTGTAGGTGAGCAAATAGGTATTGGTTGGAAGTCCTGCCGGAACAAAAGATGGATTGCTTACGCCGGTGCCAAACCACGAGCCATTGACAGTGCTTTGCACATACGTCATCATGTTAACCGGATTATTGGTAACACAAAGTTGTGCATTGTTGGAATTAAGTGCTGCGGTATTAAAACGCGATGGATAAATAACAGCGGAACCGTAATTTTTACAGGGTCCTACAGTTACAGAGTAGTTAACCACACTGTTGCTTAATACAGAGAGCGATGGAATTAACACACCTACCGAAGTAATTGCACTGTTATTATACCAAACGCCACCACTTGGGCTCACTGTGAGATTAAACGCTGGTTGATTGTTGCAAAATTCAGGAATCTGTGGAATGAAAGGAATAACCGTTTGTGTCACCGAAATGTTTAAATTACTGCTAGCAGGACACGCATTTGGGTTTGGAGTAGAAGTGGTGGTATAGGTTACCGGATAAACGCTGGTACTTAATGGGGCCGGATTGAAACTGTAATT
>JADLED010000082.1 GCA_020846335.1 Bacteroidia bacterium | reverse complement strand
GTATGTTAGTTGTATGTAATACATAATCAATAACTATTTGTTCTGATTCGCTTTGGCTCAAATCAAAACACCAAAAATTCGGTACAAATACTTTTCTTGAATAATTAGGTTCGGAAATATTTTCATCAGCATCCATGTCAAATGAGATATATCCCTGATGTTGTCCCGGAATACCATTTTTGTCGATGTAATTATAAATATTTTGTCTTAAAAGGTCAGTCAAAAATTACCCCTAACTTCCTTATAGGAGCCATAAAATCACCCCAATCTGGTAAATTTTGCAAGATTGGAGTGATAAATTCTCCTTTTCGGAACAAATAAAATTAAGCTTTTTAGCATAACCTATCAAATGGAGAAATTATTCTTTAAAGGCTTTTATTACTCACACGAGTGTATGTTTCAGTTGTGGCCACTCGGCTATGATCCAATAATCCCTGAATATATTCTTCCAGGTGCGGCATTGTTCCTTTAAGCATACATAAAACTGTACGTTAACTTGCCGAAATTGTACATTGAGCTTGTCGAAATTGTACATTGAGCTTGTCGAAATGCACCTCTCGTCGCCACAACCCATCACCCTCGGTACTAAAATCATTAGCTCGTCGGAGACTGTAAATAAGATGGTTTAAACAGGGTTTTTAGAACTGGGAAAAAGAGCCGGACTATACAAACCCTTATCCTCCTTAAATCTGTGCCAAAAACCGCCTCCAAACAAATTAAACCTTATCTTTGTCACGCATTTTTCTTAACACAAAAACAAATCATACCATTATGCCAAAAGGAATTTATAAAGTACCCGTTGCCATTAACGAACCCATTAAACAATATGCTGCCGGTAGCCCCGAAAGACGCGAATTACAGGCCATGCTCAAAGAATTAAGAAGCCACGAAATCGACATCCCTATGTACATTGGCGGAAAAGAAATTCGGAGCAATAACAAAACACGTTTGGCACCGCCGCACGACCACCAGCACACCCTGGGGCATTTCCATAAAAGCGACAAAAGCCACGTAACCGATGCCATTAACGCCGCCCTGGCCGCCAAAGAAAAATGGGCCGCCCTTAGCTGGGAACACCGCGCCTCTATTTTCTTAAAGGCCGCCGAACTCATTGCCGGCCCTTACCGCGCCAAATTAAACGCCGCCACCATGCTGGGGCAAAGCAAAAATGCCTTTCAGGCCGAAATTGACAGCGCCTGCGAAATCATCGACTTTTTGCGCTTTAACGTGCAATACATGACAGAGATTTATGCCGAACAACCCATTTCCTCACCAGGTGTTTGGAACCGTTTGGAATGGCGACCGCTGGAAGGTTTTGTGTATGCACTCACCCCATTTAACTTTACCGCCATTGCCGGTAACCTGCCAAGCAGTTGTGCCATGATGGGCAATGTGGTGGTTTGGAAACCAAGCACCACTCAGGTATACAGCGCCAACGTGCTCATGGAAATATTTAAAAAAGCCGGCGTGCCCGATGGTGTAATTAACCTCATTTACCCAAGCGGACCAGATGCCGCCGAAGTTATTTTTAATCACCGCGATTTTGCCGGCATCCACTTTACCGGTAGCACTGAGGTGTTTCAAAACATCTGGCAAACCATTGGCAACAACATTCACAAATACCGCTCTTATCCGCGCATAGTGGGCGAAACAGGCGGCAAAGATTTTATTATGGCCCATTCATCGGCCGACCCAAAATCTTTATCAGTGGCCATTTCGCGCGGTGCCTTTGAGTACCAGGGGCAAAAATGTTCGGCCGCATCACGCGTGTATGTTCCATCCAATTTATGGGAAGAAACAAAAAGCCTGATTCTGGCCGACCTTAAAACCATGAAAATGGGACCTACCGAAGATTTTACCAACTTTATCAACGCGGTTATCGACGAGAAAAGTTTCGACAAACTGGCCAAATACATTGATGCCGCTAAAAAAGACAGCAATGTGGAAGTAATTGCCGGTGGTAATTACGATAAATCGAAAGGCTATTTTATTGAGCCTACCATTATTGTGGCCAAAGACCCCAAATACATTACCATGTGCGAAGAACTCTTTGGTCCGGTATTAACCGTTTTTGTTTACGACGAAAATAAATTTGAAGACACCTTAAAGTTGGTGGATAATACCTCCATTTACGCCTTAACCGGTGCTATTTTGGCTCAGGACCGTTATGCCATTGAAACCGCTACAAAATTACTGAGCAATTCGGCAGGCAACTTTTACATCAACGATAAATGCACAGGTGCCGTGGTGGGTCAGCAACCATTTGGTGGTGCAAGAGGCAGTGGTACCAACGATAAGGCCGGAGCAAAAATTAATTTGTTACGCTGGGTATCGCCACGCACCATTAAAGAAACATTTGTGCCACCGGTAGATTACAAATATCCTTTTTTACAGGCAGATTAAAGTAGTTTAATTAAGAAGTTGATTTCACCTTTAAATAAGGGCTGAACTTCGATTATTTTTTGCTTGCTGCCACTAAAAGCATAATTTAGGAAAATAAAACAACTAACGTATTTACATTTTTCATGAGATCATCTTTCAAATTAGGTTTTGCAGCCATTACACTTTCATTAAGTTTATCGGCTCAACAATCAGGCCAGGGGCGTGGTTGTGGAACTCCACCTCCGGGGCAACAATGGGATAACTGGTTTAACATCCAGGTTGACGCCTATAAACAGTCACAGGCCAATGGTACCGCCAAAGCCGCCCCTTATGTAATTCCGGTAGTGGTGCATGTCATTCATGGCGGGCAAAACATTGGTAATTTTCCCAACATTACCCAGACTCAAATAAATTCACAAATAAGCATTTTAAACAACGATTTTGCCGGAACAGGATTGGGCGCAAGCAGTTTGCCAACAGTATTTTCGGGTTTAAAAGCCAACACCAACATTACCTTTTGTTTGGCTAAATTAGACCCCAATGGAAATTGTTTACCAGAACCGGGTATAGACCGTGTTGATTACCGCCAGTTCACAACCGTTAATCCAAACAATCCTTCCAGTTCAGCGGCTTTTATTGCTTATTTCGATGCCAACATTAAACCAGGTACAATTTGGGATCCTAAACGCTACCTGAACCTTTGGGTTTCCGACGTGTCGGCTGCCGCACAGTTACTGGGTTATGCCACCTTTCCCGGTGGAACAGGCTTATCAGGATTGTCAGGTTTTGGAGGCCCCAGCAACGATGGTGTTTGGGTGCACTGCAAATCGTTTGGAAACGTTGGTTCTTTAAATTCGCCTTACGATAAAGGCCGCACTGCCACGCACGAAATTGGTCACTGGTTGGGTCTGCGCCACATTTGGGGCGATGGTGCCTGCGCCACTGATTATTGCACCGATACCCCGCCCGCGCAAACCGACAACTTCGGCTGTCCTACACATCCCTACAAATTAGGCGTTTGCTCAGGCAACACCACCGGCGAAATGTTTCAAAATTTTATGGATTACACCGATGATGGTTGTTTGGCCTTATTTACCAACGACCAAAATACCCGCATTCAAACAGCCATGGCCAATTGCATTTACCGCAACCAACTCACCGCCAGTGCCGCCACTTTGTGTACCATACCAACGGCTGCACCTGACGCTTTGTTTACCATGTCGAGCAATTCCATTTGTGTGGATTCGGCAGTGGTGATGACCAACCAGTCCACCGGCGGACCATGTCCTTTGTATGTGTGGTCTGTTAATCCGGCAAGTGGTTACTCCTTTGTGCCAAGTTCAGGTACCGTGCAGGCCAATCCAAAAATTAAATTTACCGCCGTTGGTTTTTACACCATTACACTAAGCGCCACCAATGCCTCGGGCAATAGCACATTGGTGGATTATGTGGATGTTTACGATTGTTTTAATGAAGTAGGCCTTGCTGAAAGCAATTATCAACAATTGAGTTTAATGCTTGTGCCCAACCCCAGCGAAGGTGTGTTTAGCATCCTGATGCGTTCTGGCAACGGAAAAAATGTGAATGTGAAGGTTTATAATAGCCTGGGAGAAGTGATTTATACACAAAATAATAGCCAGTTGAATGAAAACAGTATTTCGATAAATTTAAGCAATCAACCAGCCGGTATTTATACAGTGCAAATTGAAAATGAAGGGAAAAAGGCTGTGAAACGCCTGGTACTAAACAAATAGAAGGAAATTACAAATCACAAAAAAGGCTCCTGAACAAGGGGCTTTTTTTATTAATAGTCCTTTGTTTATACTAATAAACACGTGTTTTGTTAAGAATTTAAACACATGGCTCCCTAAAACATTTCATATCGCTCTATTTTTGCTTTTAATGGCAGCCAAACGAAAAACAGAGATGAGCCTGAAAGAAGTAATTGCATTAATTACTTTACTCGACGACCCCGATGAGGTGATTTACATACAAGTGAAGGACCGTTTTGTAACACTTGGCCCTCCGGCAATTCCACATTTAGAAACCGCATGGGAAAACAGCTTTGATGCCATCATGCAAAAACGCATCGAAGCCATCATTCACACCATTCAGTTCGAAACCCTTCAAAAAGCCCTTAAACACTGGGCCATTGAAGAGCAGGACGATTTATTAAAAGGCATCTTAATATTGTCGCGTTACCAATACCCTGATTTGGATGAAAATAAAATCAGAAAACAACTGGCACAAATTAAGCAGGACGTGTGGCTGGAACTGAACGAAGATCTTACTGCACTTGAAAAAGTTAAAATCATTAACCACATTTTGTTCGAAGTGCATCAGTTCAGTGGCAACATCACCAATTACCACGCGCCTCAAAACTCCTTTATTAACAACGTACTCGAAAGCAAAAAGGGCAATCCATTAATGCTCAGTGTGGTTTACATACTCATTTGCAAAGAACTCGGTATTCCGGTGTATGGCATCAACCTGCCGCAACACTTTGTACTGGCCTATCTCAACGATTACGCCAACCTAATGGACGTAAACAACAAAAGCCTTTCCAACAACATTTTGTTCTACATCAATCCGTTCAGCAAAGGACTCATGTTTAATCAAAAAGACATTGACCAGTTTTTAAAACAACTCAATCTGGAGCCCGAAGCGAAGTATTACCTGCCTTGTAGCAATGTTTAAATTTTGAAACGCTGCCTCAATAACCTGATATTTTCTTACGAAAAGTTGGGTTATGTGGAAAAAGTGCAGGAGCTAAAAGATTTAGATAAACAGATTCATTGACATTTTTTGACATTTAAGGGTATTATTAATCCTTTAGATTGATTACCTTTAATCATCAAAATTTAATAACCATGAAAAAAGTTTTTTATACAGCCGCATTAATTACCGTGTTTGGTTTTTGTGCAAACGCCCAAAGCACCAGCACAGTAGCCCCTAAGCAGGAAAATCCGAAACAGGAAAAGGTAAATGCTGATGGCACCAAAAAAGAAGAAAAAGAAGTGAAAAAGGGTGAGGGAGACGCTAAAGACGGAACCCGTATGGCCATTACACAAAAAGGCCTGCCGGCACCTAAAAACAAAGTGGCAAAAGATGGAGCCAAAGAAAATAAAGAGAACAAAGAAGTTAAAGGCTCCGAAACAAAATAAACGCCATCAAATTAAAATGTAAAGCTTCCGGAAACGGGAGCTTTTTTTATGCCATACAAATAATCCCATTTATCTGAAAGCAGGAAAATTAATAAGCGTAACGCTGGGTTTTATTTTGTTAACCGTGTTAAGCCAAACCGGTGGCATTGTTTTGCTTCTTGCACTGGCCACACAAAAATGGTTGACTGGAATTTCTAAGACCAACTACGTTTTAACAACATTAAAATGCCTGTGGTTTGTGTTCATATACGCCCTGTGTACCTTCTTAATAGTTCCACTTATTGCCAGACCCCTTGGCCGGGTGCCTTTGCCCATGCGTGAGACAGGGCATTTAAAACCACACAACCTGTTAAGCTGTTTGCTCAACCGAAATTATGTGCACAAGGACCTGGAACAAACGGCCTTTAGAGTGGCGGCGCAAATGCATCAACAATTTCCGGGCAGCACCTTAAATTACCTCGATGCGGGATTTCCGTTCATTAATGGTTTCCCCTTATTGCCACACCTGAGTCACAACGATGGTAAAAAGCTCGACCTCTCGTTTTATTACCGCGATGCCAAAACCAACCAGGTACTTAACAGCAATGGTTCCTTTACCGGTTACGGCATTTGCGAAGAGCCCTTGCCCGGCGAAATAAATACGGCGCAGGGGTGCAGCAAAAATGGGTATTGGCAATACAGTTTGCTCAAAAAAATAGTGTCGCAAAAAAACAAAGAGGCGCTTACATTCGATGAACAACGAACGGCAGCAATGGTTAACTTTTTTGTGGCAGATGAAAATATTGGCAAACTATTTATTGAGCCACACCTTAAAACCCGTTTAAAATTAAGCAGTCAAAAAATAAAATTTCATGGTTGCCGTGCGGTGCGCCACGATGATCATTTGCATGTACAGTTGAAGTAACTCTAACTTAGCTTTTGATAGGTTTGCCACCAACGGTCCGGTATCTCGTTATTGGTGGCCAGTGTGTAGTCTTTGTAGCTGCAAGGTATGAGCGTGTGTCGTTCAAATTTGGCATTGGCATGGGGCGGGTAGGGGATTTCCATCCACCAACGGTCGCTTTTTTTACTCTTGTAAAAATTAATCTCGTATTTCTCTTCGTGCAATACTACGTGAAAGCGTAAATAATCGGGATTGGTGCGACTCGGAAAATCGCTCTTACGGTTGTAGTACCCATCCATAAAGCACCACACCATTTGTGCGGCCAGGTGCGATGTTTTTCCACCATGGTCAAACTCCGGATTAATTTCATAAATGCCCACCGAACTCAGGCGGTCGTTCATGCCCGCGTAACGCATCATCTGGCAGGCCTCTTCGGCATAAAAGCCATTGGGCGATGCATTAGGATTGGCTGGCGCATCGGAGTGCTTAATGGCCGTAATGTCAAAACTCAGCATGTCGGCCTGACGGATAACGGGTTCGGCTTCTTCAATTTTATCGCGCACTTGTCCTAAACGGTAAACATCAAAATACAATTTGTTCATCATTTCCAAACTGTTTTGATCTACCAGATAAGTTTGGTAACCAATGTTGCTGTAGTTAAATAAATAATTGGGTTGATGCAGAATAATTTTTCCGAGGTACGAGGTGTTGGTAATGTCGGTTTCAGGATCGCCGAGATCGAACACGCTGTCAATGGCTACAATGTTGATGGTTTGTTCAAGGTCTTTATAACCTAAAAATTGCGCGTAGGTTAAATCCTGCGAGCCACCAATAATAACCGGTATTATATTTTTACGCACCAGAGTATCCACGGTACTGCGCAGGGCAAAGTAAGTATCTTCAGTAGAATGGCCCGGCATAATGTTTCCAAGGTCCACCACACGCGGTGTAAAGCTGCCGCCATACAAACGGTAAAGATATTGCCGCACGGTGTCGGGCGCAAATTCGCAGGCACGGTTGTTTTGGGAGTTACGTCCTTCGGTAACGCCCACAATGGCAATGTCAAAGCCTTCCAACTCCGGAAAATTATCTTCGAGGTGCAAGGTAAACAAGGACCCGAATTGTTGTTCCTTATAGGCTGTTTCGCCAACAATTTCGGAGAAGTTAACAGGACTGAAAAAATGCGCAATATCGCTCATACTAAAAAATATATACCCTTTAAAATTAAGCTTAGTTTAAGGTGTTTGGTGTTGAAGCCG
>JADLED010000081.1 GCA_020846335.1 Bacteroidia bacterium | reverse complement strand
TTAAAATAAAGCACACTTTGATTTTGAACTCCATCGTTTTTAAAACAATAAAAATAGCCACCCTTTTTAATTGGGTTAGTTTGGCGGTTAAACGACCACAACTCTTTTAAACGCGATTGAATGGGTTTGCGGATACCCAGGGTTTGAAAATAAGCCTGGGTACAAATGTTTTGAAGGCTCACCCAGTCCATGGTTTTTTGACTTCTGTCGTCTTCGAGCCAACGGTATGGGTCGTTTACTTTAGTACCAAAATAATTATCGGACACATTTTCTTTTTCGGTTTTAGGATAATTGTAAGAACTCTGTGCTGATAAAAAGCCTGATGAGAGCAAAAAAAGAGAAATTAAAAATTCAGATGGTTTCATTTTCAAATACGTTATGTTAATATGTAAATAAAGTAAATCAATTAGCAGTGTGTTGCGCCTATATTTTTGTAAATGTAGATGATTAAACCTTTATTTTCAATATACACGCGTTGGTTTACAAGGTTTGCTGTCTTATTTTTTCTGTTATTTTTTGCCAAACCCCTTGCCTGGGGTCAGCCACCACAAATAAAGCTGAAATTTAATTTAAAAAATTACATTCAACAATATTCCGACGAAGCGGTAAAACAAATGATAGAATACCGCATACCGGCCAGCGTTATTTTAGCACAAGCCATTTTTGAAAGTGGCAGCGGTACCAGCCATTTAGCTACCAGTTCAAACAACCACTTTGGCATTAAATGTCACGAAGAGTGGATGGGCGATACCTTTACCATGGACGATGATACCCTGAACGAATGTTTTAGAAAATACACTACCGTAGAAGAATCATTTACCGACCACAGTTTGTTTTTAATTACACGGCCACGCTACGCCTATTTGTTTGAACTGGCTCTTAACGATTATGCAGGATGGTGCTATGGTTTAAAAAACGCAGGCTACGCCACCTACCCAACATATGCCGAAGATTTAATTAAACTGATAGAAGACGAAAAACTTTACGAACTCGACAATGTAATTAGCCTGCAAAGCAGACCACTTGCCAAAGCCCTTAAAAAATTTCAGGATGATATTAGTCACACCAAACTTAAAACAACCGGGTTTTCGTTGCAGGATTTTAGTAAAGACGGATTTATATGGCTCGATGAAAAAGACGTGTTGGTGCAAAGTCTGGACATGATTGTGGATGCCGGCTACGAAGAAGACATTTCGGTGGCTTCAGAAAAATAACCCAATAATTATTCTCAGTTTTTTATTGCCCGTGCCTTAGTAAACCATTACTTTTATGGTTCTAAAAAATAACCTTATGGAATTCAGAATAGAAAAAGACACCATGGGCGAGGTGCAGGTACCCGCCAATGTTTATTGGGGAGCACAAACCGAACGCAGCCGCAACAATTTTAAAATTGGACCTGAGGCCAGCATGCCAAAAGAAATAATTTACGCTTTTGGGTATTTAAAAAAAGCTGCCGCCCTTGCCAATTGCGAGTTGGGCGTGCTCAGCAAAGAAAAATGCAATTTAATTGCCACCGTGTGCGACGAAATTATTGCGCATAAACTCGACGATCAGTTTCCACTTGTAATTTGGCAAACCGGTTCGGGCACACAAAGCAACATGAATGCCAACGAAGTAATTGCCTACCGCGCCCATGTTTTAAGTGGTGGTAATTTAAACGATGAGAAAAAAATCCTTCACCCAAACGACGATGTAAACAAATCGCAGAGCAGCAACGATACCTACCCTACTGCCATGCACATTGCGGCCTACAAACAAGTGGCCGAAATTACCATTCCGGGACTAAAAAAATTACGCAACACCCTGCATAAAAAAGCCGAGTCGTTTAAAGACATTATTAAAACCGGCCGCACGCATTTTATGGATGCCACACCACTATCGCTTGGTCAGGAATTTAGCGGGTATGTACAACAAATCGATATGAGCATTCGTGCCCTTAACAACGCCCTGGACGCCGTTAAAGAACTGGCCCTTGGCGGAACCGCAGTAGGCACCGGCCTCAACACCCCAAAAGGTTACGACGTGTTGGTGGCTAAAAAAATTGCCGAACTCACCAACCTGCCATTTGTTACCGCCCCCAATAAATTTGAAGCCCTTGCCGCACACGACGCCATGGTGGAATTAAGTGGTGCCCTAAAACGCAGCGCAGTGGCTTTAATGAAAATTGCCAACGACGTGCGCATGCTTTCTTCAGGGCCGCGTTGTGGTATCGGCGAAATAATTATCCCCGATAACGAACCTGGCTCATCGATTATGCCCGGCAAAGTAAATCCAACACAACCCGAAGCCATGACCATGGTTTGTGCACAGGTAATGGGCAACGATGTGGCTGTCTCAATCGGCGGCTCAATGGGACATTTTGAACTCAATGTATTTAAACCGGTAATTGCAGCTAACGTGTTGCAGTCGGCCCGCTTAATTGGCGACGCCTGTGTGAGTTTTAACGACAAGTGCGCCGAAGGCATTGAACCAAATTTACCAATGTTGAAACAACACCTCGAAAATTCGTTGATGCTTGTAACTGCCCTCAATACACACATTGGTTACGAAAAAGCCGCTAAAATTGCTAAAACCGCACACAAAGGAAACAAAACCCTTCGCGAAGCAGCCATAGAATTGGGTTACCTCACCAACGAACAGTTTGATGAATGGGTAAGACCTGAAGACATGATTGGCAGTTTGAAATAAAAAAATCTTTTCACAATTAAGAGCCCTCAGACGAGGGCTTTTTTTTAACCTAAAATTTGTGAATTAGCTTGAGGTAATAATCTCATCATAAAAGATGTCTAAATGTGTGGCAGAATAAACACACTTGCCATTACTTATAATTAAGGCCTGTGGCGATTGGTGTTCAACACCATAATGCGAAGCTATGCAGTTGGAAACATCGCGGTGCTGCAATAAATCCAGATAATACGGTTTCATTTTTTGTCCGTCAGCTTCCTGCCATTTGCGTTCGAGCCGGCTTAAAGCTGTGGAACTGATGCTGCAACGCGTGCTGTGTTTAAACAATAAAACGGGTGTTTGCTTCGACTCCTCGTCTATTAAATCCAGTTGTTGCTTGCTGGTAAGCTGATTCCAATTCATACTAAACTTATTAAGTGATTACCTAACGGGGAAATAAATTCATCCAGATAACCCTGCCCATTTTATAATTCATGCCCGACAAAAGTAAAATAACCACGGCTGGTATTAGAGCTGTCATAAAAGTGCTGATGTTGGGAAGAAAAAAATACACCAACAAAAAAGTGCTTAAACCCTCGAATACTGCAAGGCCGTAGCTCGCATACATGGCTCCTAAAAAATAACCCGGTTCGCGGTCGTAGTGATGGTGGCAGTGCTCGCAGGTTTCTATCATTTCCGGAAAAAAGTTGATAGAATCCTTGTTCTTTCTAAACACATTGCCCTCGCCACATTCGGGGCATTTAAGCCGGACTATTTGAGTGAGTTTTTTAAAAAAAGAAACTTTCTTCATGTAATGAGTTCAAAGGTAGCACTGAAATTGGTTCGGCAAACAATCACGTTCAAATAATTGTACACAGTCAAATGCTTTATTAATTCACGATTGCAAAAATACCTTAACTTCGCGCCATGGTTTTTTTGCGACGATTAAAATTTTATGCATTTGGATTCGGTCTGGGGTTAATGGTTGTGTATGCCATATTTGGTAACCGTAGTTGCACCACGCCCAACGAGTTAAAAATGAAAGAGCTTGTTTTTCAATACATGGAACTGTCGGACAAAGCCAAATGCAAACTCAAATACCTTAAAAAAAACGAATTTTTGATGAAAGTGGAATTGCGCCATTTTCAGGTAAATTACGATGTTAGCAATATCCACAAAGACCCCTGCGGCGAATATTATGTGGAACCAAAACCCGAACACGCCAAAGATTATAACTATAAACTCATTATGCTGGATTGCGATACCATTACCCGCGTAAACGACATCAGTATTACCACCACAAACTCTTGTAATTGTCAATAGCGCCGCTTTATACAGAAGATTATTTTATGCGCGAAGCCCTGAAAGAGGCACGTAAAGCCTTTGAGGCCGATGAGGTGCCTGTAGGAGCCGTGGTTGTGGCCAACGATAAAATTATTGCGCGGGCACACAATTTAACCGAAAGGCTGAACGATGTAACCGCACACGCCGAAATGCAGGCCATTACAGCCGCAGCCAATGCCATAGGCGGAAAATACCTCAACGAGTGTACACTTTATGTTACTTTGGAGCCCTGCCTGATGTGCGCCGGTGCACTTGCCTGGAGCCAGGTTGGCAAAGTGGTCTATGGTGCATCCGATACCAAACGCGGTTTTGCACTCATACAAAAACAGGTGTTACATCCAAAAACCGAAATTAAAACCGGGGTTTTGGAAGAAGATTGTGCCGCAATTCTCAAAGAATTCTTCGCCAAAAAGAGATAATGTTGTTTTTGGTACAATTTTTGAATAGCTTTAATGTATAAAACATTCCTCATGAAACTACTAAAATCACTCGCGTTTGC
>JADLED010000080.1 GCA_020846335.1 Bacteroidia bacterium | reverse complement strand
CTTTGCAGTAAAACCCTATTGTTTTTAGCCAGGCTGTTTAAATCAGGCTTAGCTTAATTCCTAATTTGGGCGTTTCCATGCCTTGCTTTTTTTGCTTAAAAATGGCAGTAGCAAGGCATGGCCGGGTCATTCGCTTTAGCCTGCTCACAAAACACAAGCAAGGCAAAATACAGCGCCTACGGGGTCTGCAAGCTTAGGCTCGCAGCCTCCGTGGCTTGGCCTTGCTATTGTTTTGTTTCGCAGGGCTGCCGCTTATGCCCCTAACGCGGTAGCACCGCCAATAATTGCCCTTCAACAGGTTCCTGTAAAAAATTAGTAAATAATTAAGACCTCAAAATTTAGTCGGTCAACCATGTTGTAAACTTTAAACAAATCTTATATTTGACAAAACATTAAAAGTATGAGGTTTCATAAAGAGGGTTGGCCGAGCTTGTTGCTGGTACTGTTGTTTAGCGCCATTTTAATCGGCATTGCCCGTTATTTCTTCCCGCAATTTGCCATTGCCCATTGGTTTGCCTATTTGGTGAGTGCATTCTTAACTGTGGTTATATTGCAGTTTTTCCGTCACCCAAAAAGAAAACATACCCGTGGCGACAATTTGATTATTGCCCCGGCCGATGGTAAAATTGTGGTGATTGAAGAAACCCAGGAAAACGAATATTTTAAAGACAAGCGCTTGCAGGTGAGCATTTTTATGAGTCCTACCAATGTGCATGTAAACCGGTATCCAATTTCAGGCATGGTGAGTTTTTTTAAATACCATCCCGGTAAATTTTTAGTGGCCTACGACCCTAAAAGCAGCACCGATAACGAAAGAACCACGGTTGTGGTAAAACACAAAAACGGTACCGAAATTCTTTTCCGGCAGATAGCAGGCGCTTTGGCCCGCCGCATTGTATGGTATTGTAAGCAGGACGATGTAGCCGAACAATGTCAGCAAATGGGTTTCATTAAATTCGGTTCCCGCGTGGATTTGTTTTTTCCCATTGGAACCAAACTCAATGTAAAAATTGACGACGTGGTAAAAGGCTCCCAAACAGTATTGGCGGAGATTTAAAAATACGCCCTTATTTGCGCACCGCCCAAATGCACCACCGACGAACCTGTTGTTTTGCGGCCATTGTAATTAATACTAATTTGTAAATTATTGTTCAGGTTGCGCTGATACACCAGTTCCCAGGTAAAATTATCGCCTTTGTTTAGTCCGTTCAGCATTTCGTAAGCCACAGCGGAGTTGGCATTGTCGTTATAAATAATTTGTATAAAATCAAAACGTCCGGTTAAACTGCCTTTTTCGGTTTGATTGTATTTTAATTCAAAGGCATAGGTATTTAAAAAAGCGCGCTGACTAATATCGCCCACGGTGTTTGTTTTTTCGTTGTATTTATAAATGCCACTCACTCTAAAAACCGTGTTAGGCTGATACACAATTTTTTGTTCCGTTTCCACGGCTTCAATCATGTAATTGCGAGCTGCAAAAAAAGCAGAGGTGTTTCCCTTTCGGCTAATGGTATTATTGCTGTTAATGGCCCAGGCCTTTAAAAAATTAAAGCGCCATTTAATTTCGCTCGATTCTAAGGTTCTACCTTCAATACCATTGGTAAGCAGTTGTTTTGATTTGTTATTAATATAAGTGTAATCGGCACCAAAAACCGAAGAGCTTTGATTAAAAAAAACGCTTTGTCGCACATTGTTATTGCTGGCCAGAATAAAGGTATCGCGCAGGGTGTTAAAGGGGTTATAGGCATCGTTGCGGTTGTAGCCGCTTATTTTATTATCATAGCGCAGTGCAGTTTGCAGTGCCCAAAGTCCGGCAAATTTGGCCAGTTTTTTGGTGGAATTTTTTAACAGCACTATTGGGCGAATGCTTAACGAAATGCTCAATTGATTTTGCAACACCTTTACGTATTGATTGGTGGGCGTGTAAATGCGGATGTACCTTGCCTGATCGCTGAACTGGGCAATTTCAAATTCACCCAATTCTTTTATGCCATTTTCGTTGTAATCGCGCCAGGCAAACTGACCCTGCCCCGGTGCCACTTCCAGATAATAAAACTCGCGTTTGTTTTCAAGGCCATAACCTGTTTCGTAAAAAATACCCGATGTAATAAATCCTTTAAAGTAGCGTGGATTGTATTCCAAGCGGTTAAGCAAGGTGTTGTCAGGTTTTAACGATGTGCCCACAATGTTTTTGGTGAGGTTGAGCTTACGGTAGGTAACCAACAGGGTAATGGGATTGTTTTTAATCGAATAAACCGATGATTTTATTCCCATGCTGGTGGCAAAAGTACTGTCTCGCAAAGTGTTGCTGTAGGCCAGTTTATCACGGCGCTCGCGGTAAAACAATTTGTAACTGTTTTTAGAACTGTCGGCATTCGAAAGGCTGCCTTCCCATTCCCAAAACTGATAAGAGCGATTGGCCAGGCTATCACTCAAGGTATTTTTAAAACGGTTGTTCTCAAAATCGTCCTGATACGCCAACCTGATGCGATTAATTTTTCGCGACAAATTGCTTTTGTGCCTGTAAAACACGGTTGATTGATTACTTAAATTGTCAACCGTAGTTAAATAAGCCGCAGAATAAAAAAGCCGGTTGTTTTTATTTTCGCAATTCCCCGTAAAATTATTTCTTAGCCCACGGTAATTGTTTCCTTCTTCAAATAGGTTCAAACTGTAATTCAGGTTTCGGTTGTGTGATTTCTGAGCTCCAAGCTCCACACTTGCCAGGTGCTGGTCGTTAAGTAAATTGCCGGTGAGCGGTCGGTTCCAGTCGCGGTCAAATTCAATGGCGCGAAAACGTTCTATTTGCTTAAAGCGCTGTTGCAAAAATTCGTAATTAAAATTATAAATCAGTTTTGTGTTTCCACTCAGTGAGTCGCCTTTTAGTATTTCCTGATTTTTACTGGTTAGTTTTACGCCGGCACCCTCGTCGTTGCCACGGTCTTTGGTACTAAAGGTGTTAATGTTATTTTTGGAGTAAGCACCTTCCACACCAATGGTATTATTGGGGCTCAGCGAATAATTGAAACCCGCTGTAAACAGTTGATTTTGTTTGGGAGTTACCAACAAAATTACCGGTTCGTAAGTGCCCTGCAACTGCCCGTTTACCGGCGCCACCCACACAAACACCTTGCCATTGGCTGCCGAACTCACCTGTTTGTAATTGCCCCTGCTTTGCCCCACATTGCTGAATTGCAGCGTGTATTTGGCCGTGTCGGGGTTGGTGCTG
>JADLED010000079.1 GCA_020846335.1 Bacteroidia bacterium | reverse complement strand
GTCTGGTGGGGGATTGCCGGGCGGTTGTGGGAGAACCATAACTGGGGCCGGGGGAACCAAAAGTGGTAGTGGGGGCTTAGTGGTAGCATCCGGGCGTTAAGTGAGAGGTAAAATCAATTACATAGGTGGTCAATGGGGATAGGTATTATCAGGATGGGGGGAGTAAAAAACTACTGGTAATGTGTTGGAGGAGATAAAGGCTTTCGGTGGGAATTTCGGGATGCCTTAAAAACCGTTTGGGCATTTGGGAACATTTGCCGGGCTTTGATTGGGAAACACTGGGAAGCTTAATGTTATAAATTTATTCAGGCGGGTAGCGCATTCCTTTAGCCGGGATTAACCTACTTCATTCAGGTAACCGCTATCAGGCAAAAATATTTTTCAGGCTTCATGCAACTTTTTTTCGGGAGCTACGTTATAAATTAAAAAGAAAGGAGAAATTGAATTTCGAGGTCAATACTTCCGAAATTAGTTTGGGTGGTTTGTCGTTGGCCGAAAAAACCGCCATCTGAAATTTAGATTGGCGGTTTTTTATAGTTTTTGGTTTTCCTGATTTATTAGTGAATCGTTTTTTATATTTATACTCCTGTCTGAAGGTTGACAGGAATGGTTACTAACTAAATGGTTTTATTAGTAACTACTACCCCGCCAGTAACGCCAGTTACGGCGGGGTTTTTTATCTTACTGGGTTGCCGAAAAGCAATTGAATAAAACAGTTCCAGTAATAACGTATAATTCTGTATGTCCTGCTCTTTTTCTTCATGTAGTTAATGCAAAGCTGGTAATTCATTGTAAATTACTTCGTTTTCAGCTTCCTTAGTGTTTGCCATGCTGTTCTTACCGCTAATTCTTCCTACTGTGTAGGTCGTCAACAAATTTTCATCGAGCGGCTTTATCAGGCTTTGTAAATGTTCCTTATCCTGTTCAGTTTTGCAATCAATCAACCATTCGTCCTGTGTTTCTTTCGTCAATATGACTGGCATTCGTGGCCCTTCCGCTTTTGGGTTGTTGTGTATTTTTGTCATTATGGGATTGCCTACCGTAGTAACAATTGAAAATGTTTGCAGTATTTCACCGGTGCTTCTATCCGTCCATTCCTGCCATAATCCGGCAAGGCTCATAGGTTCCCCGCTTTTTAAGGCGATGCGAAAAGGGTAAGTTTGTTTGTTGTAATGGTGGTGTTCGTAAAAGGCATCTATGTATATCAGGCAACGTTTGTTTTTTGCCGAATCTTTGAAAGATGGCTTTTCAAATATGGTTTCACCTCTTGCATTGAGCGTATTGTTCCAGAATTTTTTACCATCGGCCAGCGTTTTTGTCCAGGATGGAATCAATCCCCAGGTGAATAACTGCGGGGTATAGGGTTGTTGGTTCGTAAATATCAATAAGGAGGGATGTGTAAATCCTGAAACGTAGTATTTTGGTTCACGGTTCGTGAGCAATTCATTTAATTTGCGTTCCAGTTCCTCCGCAAGGTGGTAATCACCCCGATGCCGGGCATATTTTATTGTACTTACTGTGAGTGCTTCTGTTGTATAACACATAGTCAATAGTATTTTGTTACCATTTAGACGAGTTTTTCCGAAACGGAACCTCCCATTCCGAATCCGGTACTTCCGCTACGATAAATTTAACGCTTTTGACATTCACAAAGAACTTTTTGCGGAGTGGAAGACTTAAAATGAGTTTGTCTTTATCAAATACCCTTTCAATATGGCCAAAAGTAAAGGCTTGCGCTTCCCGTGTAAAGTAAAGCCATGATTTTAAATTCTCCGCATCAAAGCCAAGGTGGTTATAAAAATACACCATGACCCTTTCCTGGCAGAGTAATCTCAGGTTTAAGGCTGTCCGGGTGTGTTCAAATACAATCTCGTAGGTACAATGCGGGTAACGTTCCACTATTTCAGTATGGAGTTTCTCCCCCCTGATAGTTTCTTCGTTCTCAAAGAGTATTCCGATAAAGGGTGGTTTGTTTTGTGGTAATTTTAATACAAGCCGCATTCTAAACAACAAAACTAGCTCATATAGTGGAGTTCTTTTGCTACGATTTATAGCAATTCAATAGTGTTCTGTTAATCAGCTAAGTAGGCAATTAACAGATAAACTGTTTAGTGTTGTTTCAGGAGCCTGTCAATGGCCTTTTGATAGGTTTGTAGCCCGGTGGTATCACCATTCTCTGTACTAAAGCCATAATAAGCCTCACGCACGATGCGTTTTTTGTCAATAATAAACGTGGCAGGGTAGCCGAAGACTGTGAACAGAGAGGATATTCTAGCACATTCCGGCTTAATGGCGTTTTTCTTTTCGCCCGGATAACGAATGGCCTCTTTTTCACATTCGGGGAGAATTTCAAAGTCAATCTTTCCTGATTTATAATAATTGCGGATGTCTGAATACATATTCCGGTGGTCGCCGTTAAACTGTTTCATTTGCCAGGCGGTGTGCGGAGCAATATAAAGTACCTGGAAGTCCTTATTTGTTTTGAGTTTTTTCAGGGCTTCAATTTCATTCATGCAGGGAGAGCAGGCAATGTAAAAAAAAGTGATAAGGGTGACTTTGTTTTTAAAGTAGCTGGAATCAATTTTTAGCTTGTTGATGGTTAAGCCTGTTATTTCGGGCATTTTTGTGCCGATAATTTTTGGTTTGCCATTAGTAAACGATGTCAGGAATGAAATCGGGATGCCAATTAATGAAACAGCGATTAAATTGCTTCGTAATAAAGGTTTCATTGTAGATTACTCTATGGTTTGGTGTCGATGTACTTGTTTAAGATAGCGAAAGCCATTAAATCCTGTAGGTTCCTGGAGCTTGTTCGCTCCATAATATTTGCTCTGTGATATTTAATTCCGGCTACTGACACATTTAATATTTCAGAAGCTGATTTATTGGTATGCCCATTGCAAATTAACTTTAAAACTTCAATCTGGTGTTCGGTTAAATCAAGTTTTTCCTTGGAGCCTGAGTTATTCAATTCTGCTGCCAAAATCAGAGCAACTTCATTATCAATGTAACCACCCTTGCTGTAAGTGGT
>JADLED010000078.1 GCA_020846335.1 Bacteroidia bacterium | reverse complement strand
TCAATTTGCAATAATTTCAAAGCGCTTGGGCTTTCATGGATCAGCTCATTTAAGTATTCACCACTCCATATTTCTATTGGAAAAGAGAAAACCTTTTGTTCCAACAAATAAATCAGGTCATTGCTAATACCGTTAACTGATACAATAAGAAATCGGTCAATATTCTCACCTTCAATATGCCAGATAAGTTTTGGTGCTATGTCATTTAATGAGGCTTCTTTTTTTAAGTTTTTGCATTCTGCTTTCCAGCACTGATTGTTCTTGTAACCAACTACGTCAAATCCATATTGGCTACCACTTTTTTGTCTTCTAATATTTGAGAAATTCAAGTCACTAAAAAGGGCCTCAACAACTTCTTCTAATAGTCTGCCTTTTCCATCTTTACTAGATAATTTTTCAAATACTTGCGACATTTTTCCGTTTCATTACCAGCTTAAAGTTATTACAATTTCTGAAAACTTTTGATTTCCTTTATTTTATTCCGTTTTGGCTCAAAAACGTATTTATGCTGATTCTCTTTGCCTCAAAGCCGTTCAAAATTTCAAACAATTCCCCCTGACCTAAATCCAGGAATACAGGTGAGCTGGCCTCATCCCAACTTTGTCGTCGGTTTTTCCAACTAAACCGAAAATGATTGGCAAAATCGGACTTTAACTTTTCTTCCTCTAGTGTTCTTTCCTTATGCAGAGTAATACTTACCTCATGTAGCTTTTTTGCTATTTCTAGTTGTTGTTGCCCACAAGCTTCTTCCAAAATACTGAGTTCACTCTCATATTTTGGAAGTGATTCTGTGAGTTTATCTATTTCCGAAACGTGATTATTGAAGGCAATTGATAAATGCAATTGAAGGTCTGATTCAAATTCACTTTTATAACGAATGAGCTCTAATAAACGATTTTGCAGAACATCTCTCTTATTTCTCAATTGCTCGATTCTCGGTCCTGGTTCAATCAAAAAATTATGTGCCTGGCTTTGGATTTTAAAGTTTATAAAATCATCCTCTGATTCAAAAAACAGTGTCTTGTTTTTATCAGTTTTGCTTTGAACAGTTACTGAAGCATAACTTTTGGAAGATATTCTTTCAAACGGAACCAAGGAATAGGCAACACCATTCAACATTTTTACGTGATAGCTGTCTATTTCCTGCAATCGCGCATCTACTTTTAATAATTGCTCAACAATCTCTTTAATTTCAAAATCCTGCTTGATTGCCTTTTTGTATTTATCTTCTACGTCCAGTGGAAGAAATGATTTCTCATAAAACAAATTGGTGCCAGGAAGTGACCATAACTTAATCAGACGTATAATGTACTTACCTGTATCATTGATATGTAATTGAATTAAATCCCATTGTGAGCTTCTACTGCTTTTTTGCTCGTTGATTTCCCGAATGCGCAGGCGCAATCCATCCAACCTTGACTGCAACTCCATTCCATCCATTCTCAATGAGTGCTCAATGTCTCTGTACCTCGCCGAGTTCTTCTCAAAAAGTTCCGTAATTTTATAATCAGCCATTGGCTTAAAAATAAGTTTGTCCCGAAATGATTTTGCATTTAGCACCCAAATCATATCCTCGTAAAATTCCTCTCGTTCAAAAATCGTATCAGACCCAATAGGTGAATTTTGAAACTCAATGACCTTTCCTGAATCAGTTCTTACATCTGCCCTGTGCTTTTCACCTTTCTTTTCAATAATAATTTCTCTCCATGATTCCGGAAACCTTTCTTTCCATGAACGGTGCCACTCGGTTTCGCCTTCCTTCCATGTGTCACAATCCTTACTTTTGTGCTGCCAATGCCATACCCGAATACTACCGCATTTTCCAATCAATACACCCTTACATAATTGACAAATAGCTCGTTCACCGGAATGTGATGGCGTTATCCTGGTATTATCTATATTATAAGCGAATTGCATCTGATTAATTGCTTCAACAGTTCGAAATTAAGTATTAATAACCGCAAATTATTTGGAGGAAATTAGTCATTAAGAATTCACTGACTATTTCGCGTTTTGGCACTCCCTATTTTGTAATATTTGTATTACGTAATACCGAATTAATTTACATTTCCAGATTTACGTCTATTTCACAAAAGGGCAATTTTTGCGGATTTTATTCCGATTTTAACAAAATTCGTAAAATTTAATCGAACAAAAACAGCGATTTGTCGGCTTATTCGCCATTTTAAGCTAAATTTTTTAATTATAAAATCGCTGTAAACATTGTTAATACTACAAAAAAGGTAAACTACCTATGTCAATCTATAGGTTCATACCTATGTATAGACATAGGTGTTTTTGTCGCTTTTTAGCTTAAGTTTAACACAATCGTCTGAAGGTTAACAGAAAAAAAGATAGACAATTTACAACTCAAACTCATTCAGGAATTATTAACTCTAAAAACAATTAAAAAATGAAAAAAACAACAATCTCATTCTTGCTAACCATCATTGTTAGACTTGGTAATGCACAGTTTAACATACCCACGCCCTATGTGGTATCAAACATTGATTGGATTCACTACACCAGTCAAAGGGGCAATGTAAGTAATGGCCCAACATCCATTGATGCCAACCAGAACGTTTACAGCACGGGTTACACTGGCAATTCCAATGCTACATACAACATTCTTACTCAAAAAAGAGATAGCCTGGGTAATATGGTATTTAGTGTACAGTATAATAATGGCGGCTTTGATAAAGGCAATTCCATAAAAATACATGGCGTGTTTACTTATGTATCAGGAGTAAGCTATTCCACTTCGGGCAATAACGATGGTATTTTATTGTGCTACAACGCCACTGGCGGTTTAGCATGGCAATACCGTTTTGATAACGTAGGGCAGGATGACGAGTATGTGGATGTAAAAACCGATGCCTCACAAAATGCCTATGTAACTGCCAAAAGCATGAACAACAGCGGTGATTACGACATTGTAACGCATAAAATTGATGCAAGTGGCAATCTTATTTGGAGTCATACTTTTGCCGGTACAGCTAATTTAGACGATAAACCTGTTGGCCTTGTAATTATTGGCAATTACATTTATGTTGCTGGCAATACAACCGATGCAACAAATGGCACAGATTGGGTGATTTGCCAAATTGATAAAAGCACAGGAGCAAGCGGATGGACAAAACAGATTAATGGCGCAAGCAATGTTAACGACGTTTTAAGTGCCGTAATTATTTCTGGAAGTGATATAGTGGCCTGTGGAGAGATTGACAATAATGGAAATTTAGATGCCTGTACCATTCGTTTAGATGGAAATCTTGGTAACGTTATGTATCAAAACACTTACGACGTTGGCGGAACAAATAACAGAGCAACGGCCTTGGTCCGTGATTCTACAGGAAACATTGGCAGCGTTGGCGTGGCTTTAAATGGCTCAACGTATGAGTACCACACTCAAATTATGGATAGTTTGGGCAATCAACTAACTGTTAATATTGAAAGTACAGGATTAAGCAGCCTTTCAGTTGACCCACGCATAGCCTGTGATACTATTGCCAGCCATTTTTACGTATGTGGTGAGGCTCTGAAAGCAACTAAAGATATGTTTGTTTATCAAATAACACCAAGCGGAAATACAACTTGGAGGGAGTATATTGACGGGCAAAATTCTGATATTGATGCTGCCACAGGCTTGGCGGTAAATGGTACAGGGGTTGTTTACCTTTGTGGTCTTGCAAAAAACTCTACAGGCGTATTTTACGATTTTACTACTGCCAAAATTAGCCAAACACCTGTTTACTTTCCGCCTGATATTAATACTGAGCCTGTAAATTATAATCATTTGTACCTGCCAAATAAAGGTCAATTATTAAGGACTGATAGCGTGTTGGCTAACGAAGTGCTGTATTATACCCACAACACTGTACCGGAAGTATTTTTTGAGCAGAACGCTTTTAATTTTGTTTTCAGAAGAGACGATAATAGTTCAGCTAATATTGATACAACTCAAAGGATACAATGTATATTTAATAACTGCAATCCATTGGCAGGCTTGCACGAATACCTGCCTCGCTCAACAAATCATAATTATTTTTTAGGTTATGCTGCTTCGCCTGAAATAACAAATATATATGGACACGAACGGATTTTTTCCCCGAATTTTTATCCCGGTATTGACCTACATTATTTCAGCAGCAAAGGCGGTATTAAATATTATTTCGTTTTAAAGCCTTACGCAGTAAATGAAATAGTAATGAATATAGACGGTGCCGAATCTACCAACATTGATGGAACAAGTGGAAACTTAAAAATCAATGGAACGATGGGAAACGTGGAATTAAGCAAGCCTGTGTTTTATACAGTTAATATGCTAGGTCAAATTGTACCCATTAGCGGAACACCTGTGTGGACAAGTAGTGGAGGTAATACCTACCAAATAGGTTTGCCAAGTTACAACGCTTCAATGCCTGTAATAATAATGGTTGAGGCAGTTCAGTCAGGCGCAGCAGTTGGTGGCTTTGGTGCAAAGGCCAACTTAGATTATTCAACACTCTATGGTAGTGCTGGCGGTGAGGTGTTTAAGGATATTAAAGCCTCAGCCAACGGTGATAGGCACGTAACAGGGTGGGCGGATAGTTATCAATTTCCAACTGTTAAAAATTTATTCTCATATCCAGGTCAAAAAGATGCCGTTATTTTGAGATACACGGTTGATGATACTTTAAGGGTTGCAACTTACTATGGAGGTGCAAGGAATGATGAAGGAACATCTATTGCAGTTGATAATTTAGGTGGAATTTATGTAGGTGGTTATACCGAATCGTCAGATTTTAAGCACAAATTTTTAACAGGAGCTTCTAACCAAACAGTTAGCGGTTTTGTTCCAACTGTAGGAGATTATCGGGACGGGTTTCTGGCTAAATTCACTGTCGTAAATCCTAATAGCCCACTACAAACTATTACTCATACTTGGGGCAGGTATCTTGGCGGTTCACGGAATGACGAGATTAATGCTATTCATATTGATGGAGGCGGCAATCTCGTTTTTACAGGCGAATCACGCTCAACTACTATGTCGGCAATCATCAATGCACAGCAAGCTACTAATGCTAACACCAATAACTCGTCTGATGTAATTGTTGGTAAACTTAATCCTAGTCTATCTATGGTTTTTTGTACCTTTTTGGGTGGTGGCAATTCCCCTTATACCACAGCTTCCCGTGAAATTGGAAATGATATTACAGTTGACAATAGCGGAAGAATAATGGTAGTAGGCCGAACCGATGCCCTCAACTTCCCTACTACTAACCTGACCGGAAATACCAATACTTTTTTTGATAACACACCTCCTGGAACGTTTGATGGCTTTTTAGCAAGATATAGCCCTACCGGAACGCTGCAATTTAGTTCTTTTTTTGGAAGCCCTGGAATTGACGACGTGCAACGTGTATATTACAACAGTAATTTTGATGAATATTACTTTGCTGGTTATTCAACCGATACAACTGGTTTTCCATTCGTATTCAAATCAGGCGCATTAAACAGCAAGTATAAAATCAATCAAAACGCCTTTATTGCTAAAATGGATGGAAGCCTGACTAAACAATGGGCAACATACTACGGCAAAGGCAAGGGTAGTGGTAAAGAGTATCATGTTACTGGTTTGGCTTCTGATGGCTATGGTGTGGTATATATGAGTGGACACGTTACCGCTGATACTTTGATGCAGCCAAACATTAATCCAACAACAACCGTTTATAAAGATTCGGTTGTGAGTGCAAGGGACGGTTATGTTGTAATTTTTAACCCTGACCAAAGCCTTTACCATGCTCATTATTTTGGAAGCATAGGCGATGATTATATTTGGAATTCGGATGTAAGCCAGGGGCAAAACCTTTATCTTGTGGGTGGTACAAGAAGTTCAACCTTGTTCCCGATAGCTTATAATGCTACTAATGCTGCCTATATAGATAGTACTCATAATGGAGGTGATGATGGATTTATAAGCAGGTTTCAATTAATCAACTATCAAGTTACGGATGTTAAGACCTTTGATTTTGATAAGTCTTCACTGATGGTTTATCCAAATCCGGCCAACTCCGAATTTGTGATTGAACTCGAAGGACAGGAGCAAACAAAGCCATTACTAAAGGTGTTTAACATTATGGGGCAACTCATGCACCAACAAGTTATTACCGAAAATAGTACGCATATAAATTGCCAAAGTTGGGCAAATGGTGTATATTTAGTATCGGTTAGCAATAACAACACCCAGAGCACGTTTAAACTAATAAAAAATTAATGAAAAAAGTTTTAATTTCCTATCTAATTTCCTGTGCCTGCTTTTTGCAGGCGCAGGTTTGGACAAGTCTAGTTGATAGCATACCCATTGATGGAAGACCGTCATTTCAATGTGCTACCATTGATTCAGTGAATCAAGTACTTTATTTAGGAGGGTTATTTTGTGGAATAAATCAATATACTACCAATGCAATCATTAAATATGATGGGGTAAACTTTGACACTTTGCAACAAGGTATAGAGAGCGATTTTCCGGGCTGGGTTTCTGCTCAAATTAGAACCATGACCATGTTTCAAAACAAACTGTATGTGTTTGGAGATTTTACAAAGGCTGGAAAGTATTATTTCAGAAATATGGCTCGTTGGAATGGTGCAAGTTGGGATTCAGTTGACTTTAAAGTACCATTATACAGAAGTCCGAAATTTGAGTTTATACACAATGGCATGATGTATGTTTCAGGACTTGATTCTATTGGCGGCATTGCTGTTAATGGGGTTGGACGATACGATGGGACTAACTGGTCTTCTATCCCTGAAAATCATAATAATACTCATGGCATTGACCATATCCAGTATTTCAAAGGTAAATTCTTCAAAGCTGGTCGGGTTACACTTGCTTCTTCTGATGCAAACCTATCCTATTCAGACGGGACGAACTGGATACCTTGGGTAGGCGTGACGGGTGATGCCGCCAAAACAATAACAGGAATGAAAGTAATTGATACCTTATTATGGGTGTATGGACGTTTTAACAGTATAGCTGGAACAAATTGTAAAGGCTTGGCCGCCTACAATGGAAAACATTGGTACGGATTTGGGCAGGGTTTGGGCGGTAGCAGTTACCAAACTGTTCTAAATATTGATAAAATTAACGGCGAACTATATATATCAGGTATTTACGATAAAATAGAAGGGCTTGATAATTCAATACAACCCAAGTTAGCCACTAGTCTTGCAAAGTTTGACGGTGAAAAGTATTGTTTAATAAGCCCACCTTTTGATAATTATATTTACGGAACTATAAAATTTAAAAACAACATATATAGTTATAGTGCAAACCTTAAAGTTGGTAACGATTCGGTTTTTGGTTTTTTAAAGTACAATGGTGGTTATCCCACAGTTTGTAGTCAGAAAATAACATACAGCTTAAGTACCATAGGCTTAAATGAAATAATTAATTTCGGCAACATAAAAATTTATCCCAACCCAGTAAGAGATAGATTAGTATTTCAGATAGACGGCTTCGAGGGGCATAACTTATCTTTAGAACTTCTAAACAATATGGCCGAAATTTTGAAAATTCAAACTTTTACAGGCGGTCAAAACGAATTTGATTTAACTGAACTGTCTAAAGGCATTTATTTTTTAAGAGTTCGGGATTCCCAAGCTTCCAAAGTCTTTAAGGTCATTAAAAATTAATGAAAAAAGTTTTAATTTCCTTTTTAATTTCCTGCGCCTACTTTTTGCAGGCGCAGGTTTGGACTAATTTAATTGATAGTGTGCCTGGTTTCGGCTGGGGTGCGTGGCAAGATTATGTGATTGACCCAAATACTAATGATATTTACTTGTGTGGTACTTTTCAAAAGGTTAATCAGTTTAATACAAGAGGCATAATAAAGTATAATGGAAGTACTTTTGATACTTTACAAACTGGTTTAGATAAAAACTTATTTGTCGGTAATTCTCAAATCAGGTCAATGGAGTGGTTTCAAAATAAATTATATGTCTTTGGAGTTTTTAGTAAGACTGGAAATTACTGGTGTAGATATATCGGACGATGGAACGGAACAAGTTGGGACACGGTAAATTTTAAGCCTAATAATTTAATTACGACAACAGACCTTTACAATAATGAATTATATGTGGCTGGATATTTTGATAGTATAGGAGGTAAAGCTATAAACTGTGTTGCGAAATTTGATGGTATTAATTGGCATGATTTAAGTCATCCTGTAAAAAACAACGCTATTACATCAATAAAAAATTTTAAAGGAAGACTATATATGGCAGGGCAGGTAACTACTGCTTCATCTTCTTCAAACCTATCGTATTTTGACGGCACACAATGGATTCCTTGGGTAGGAGTTACAGGCGATAATTTTAAAACTATTATCGGAATGACAGTAATAGACACAATGCTATTTGTGTACGGTAGATTCAATAGTATTGCAGGGACTTATTGTAAGGGTATAGCTGCTTACAACGGTAAAAACTGGTACGGTTACGGTCAAGGGCTTGCTAATAGCAGTTGGGAAACAATTTATAATCTTCAAAAAATTGATGGTGAAATTTATGCAACTGGAATATTTGATAAAATCGAAGGGGTTGGGAATTCTAACAATTCTAATGGTTCTTTAACAACTAATTTAGCAAAATTTGACGGTACAAAATGGTGCTTAATAAGTCCTCCATTTGACAGGCAGGTTTGCGGATTGGTAAAATATAAAAATAGCTTGTATTGCTACGGTAATTTCAGACGTATTGCAAATGATACTGTTTGGGGATTTGTAAAATATAACGGGGGTTATAATCAAATTTGCAGCCCTGAGATAAGTATTACAATTAGTCCGGTAGGATTAAATGAAGTAATTAATTTCGGTAGCATAAAAATTTATCCCAACCCGGTAAAGGATAAATTATACTTCGACTTCACGCAGAATCAGTTTGAAGATTTAGAGAGAGCAGAAATAAAATTGGAGCTTCTGAATAATCTCGGCCAAGTTATTTTAAAAAAAGAGAATGTTGAGCAATCAAACGAATTTTATTTAAGCGAAGTACCGAAGGGAATTTATCTTTTGAGAGTTCGAGATTCCAAAGCCGACAAAGTATTTAAACTTATTAAGGAGTAATCAAAGAAGTAGTTATTTCTTGTAAATTTTCTGATTATGCGTTACATTGTGATAAATTATTTCTATGTCTAGCTGCCCATTATGCCAGTGCGAACTCAAATTCACGAATACTCCGGTTTTCGGCGCCGGTAAAATAGTAACTGGAGAATCCTTGTGTTCTCAATGTTACATGAAGTTTATTAAAGCGGATTCCAAAACAAGTTTGAAGAAACTTACAATTGATGAAGTGCGACTTGTAATCGAAAAACCAATAGAATTACCTAAAAGCACCGGAAAAGATACTATACCTGCAACCAAAACTAGAATTGAACTTCAACTGGAAAACATTGGCTATGGAAAGTCGTTGTTTGGACGGAAGGAAATTGCAGAACTTCCTAATCTAATCATTGCAGACGAGGAAATATTTGCGATTGTCCAAGGTATGTATAATGAAAGTCAAGGGATTTTAGTGGGTACGAATAAGCGCCTCTTATTTGTGGACAAGGGGTTAATTTATGGGCTAAAAGTAGAAGACTTTGGTTTAGACAAAATTACATCTATACAATATCAATCCGGGATCATGTTTGCGGAGTTAACTATTTTAGCGAGCGGCAATACAGCCAAAATATCTCAACTTGTCAAAAATGAAGCCAAAACTTTTGCTGATAAAGCCCGTCAAAAATTAAGTGACACAAAGTTACATACGTCCTCAGTTCAAGTCGCTCAACAGCCTTTGGATATTGCTGACCAACTTGAAAAACTTGCAAATTTGAAAGAGAAGGGAATTTTAACTCAGGCGGAGTTTGATTCTCAGAAGAAAAAACTGTTGGGATTGTAAATGGGATTTAGCTCAAATAATTGATTGTTTTACTTGTAGAATGTGTTAAATAAACGACTTCATTTTATTGTCTCTGGCCTGTTTGCGTTATTCAATTTGCAAGCACAAAATGGCATTACCAGCAACCCGGCATGGCAGATTAAACCGGTCATTAATTCAGGTTTTATTATTGTTCAGCGCATCACTATCGGACATCTTGTAATGGGCTTCCCCACAAATTACGAATTAAACATATCCAAACCCACCCTGGGCAATAAATTATGGCAGCTTGAGAACAACAAACCCGACCTGGGTATCACCCTTCAATGCATGGATTATAAAAACCCTTCGCAACTGGGTTATGGCTTGACCGCTGCACCATATATCGAGATTCCGCTTAACGAGCAACCAAAAGCCTCAAGGATGATTCTAAGACTTTGTTGGGGAGTTACATACATTACTAAAGTTTTTGATATTAAGACCAATCATAAAAACATCGCTATCGGTAGCCACGTTAACGCTTTTGTGCAATTCCGTTGGTTTTGGCACCTACAGTTAACAAAAAAACTCCGGTTTGAACCTGGCATTTCTTTCACCCATGCCAGTAATGGCAAGTCCCGGAATCCCAACCTTGGTTTGAACGTGATGAGCCTGAATGCCGGAATTAATTATTTTATCCCTTCACCTACCAAAATTGAAGTTTCCCGTATTGATTCTTCAACCAGTGTAAAATCTAAAAACGAGTATGTTGTCTTTGGGGCTATTGGCTATAACCAAAGGAATAAGGGCACAAAAACTTTACAGTGCTATGTTCTTTCAGGGGCTTATCAGCGCAATTTACGCAACACCCACAAATTCAGCGTTGGGCTGGATTTGTTATACGACCAGAATTACCAGATCGATTATGAAAAACAGTTTTTAGCTCCTGCCACTGGTATTAACCAACTCAGGATGAGTGCCCGACTTGGTTATTCGTACAATGTAGGCCGGATTAGTTTCCCGATTGAGGTTGGCTACTACTTCTTTCAACGTACCAATCCTGATGGTGCCATTGTAAGCAGACTAGGAGTGAGGTATTATACCCGGTCGGGTCTGATAGCGCATTTTGGTTTGCGCACTCATTTCGCAGTGGCATATAATTTTGAATACGGACTTGGTTACCGATTTTTTATAAAATGAAAAAACTACTTTATTTTAATTTGGCTCTTTTACTGCTATCCTGTAACAAGGGTAACCGCTTCGACTGCTTTAAATCAAACGGTGCAGATATTACCGACACACGGATGAATGGTCGTTTTGACAGCATCGAGGTGCGGGACAAATTTGAGGTAACGATTAGTACTGGCAACGAATATAAAATTGAAGTTACGGCAGGAAAGAACGTCATCGACCATATCAGTACCGAAATAGTGAATGGGCAGTTAATTATTTCCAACAAAAGCAAATGCAATTTTGTCCGTGGCTACAAACGGAAATTAAAAATTCATTTAACCACTCCTAAGCTTAAACGCATTTGTAATAACAGCGTAGGACCAATCACGCTGGATTCCGATTTTAAGCAGGACACGCTAACTATAAGAGCTGAAAGTTCAGGGGACACCTACATTAATGGAACCTTTAAAACCGTTTACTCAAGTTCTCACGGCAATGGCGACATTTATTTAAGCGGGACGGCCAGGGAACTATTGATTTACAGCAACGGTACTAATTTTACCAGGGCAGAAAATTTTACCGTCAGAGACCATATTTACATTTCCACTTATAGCCTTGGTGATTCCTATTTTAACCTCGAAGGGCTTTATTTATTTGAGTATTACATTTGGGACGAGGGCAGCATTTATTACAAAGGAAACCCCATAAACATCCACAATTTAGGTGATGGCAGTGGTAAGGGTAAGTTGGTTAAGCAATAAAAAATATTTGCGCTGGCTTTGGCATTCTAACAACGAACTAAAAAAAGGTTCTTAAAAATCCGGCAGTAAATGTACAAGCAGTTTGCCAAACTTTAAATGAAATAGAAATGAAGACTACTGGCTCAAAAAAACGTTACTTCTGTTTACGTAATTTCTCTAATTCCATCTCGCGTTTTTTTAATTCCTCTGCAAGTGCTTTATGACTGATTAACCCATTACTTGTTGGAACGAATAATTCTTCTTCTCCATCGCTTTCTTTTAAAATCCTTTCATTCCAATAACTCTCGTCCATGTTAATAGATGTGTCGGTACTAAATTCAGATATTAGTCCACTTTCTATCATTGTTAACTTCTTTTCATTCAACTCCCTCAAATTGTCGCTTAACTTGCCGGAAAAAAACTGGTCGATGTATTGAATAACTTGCCTGTTAAAAGCAATGTCTTCTTTGTTATTTGTTAACCAATTAAAGTAGCCAAAATCACAATATAGCATTTCCTCAACGCTCTTAGATAAATGTTTTCCGAAGGTAAAAACAGTGCTTAAATCCAGAATTTTGGCAGGTCTAAAATTATCAAGGTTAATATCGTTACGTAAATCCCAAATTGCAGCATTCGCCCTGGGAACAGTAAAATCTGTGCTTAAAATTAACCTACCATCTTCTCGTTTACTAGCCTGCGAATACTGTGTAAAAGGCAAACCATTTTTGTAAGGAAAACCTAAAATAAGCTCTTGCGCACTAATAGATTTCGCGTAACACTTGATAATAACAACATAGAGCGCAGGGGGCCAATTCCTTTGCCTAACTGCAAAGGGACAAACACCTCCCACATCCTCCATTATCTGCAATATTGTTTTCAATGTGGCTTAAATTTTAGAACTAAACTAAAACTACTTCTATAAATTTCTTAAGACCCACACCCTATTTTATCATCGTAATATTAACAGCAATGGCATTTTAATTGGGTTGTGCAAGAAATTGATAACCAGCAATTTTTAAAAATTCAGCTATATTTACGCCCTTAAATCTATGGAAAGCTATATTGTATTTAGAAAGATTGTTGAACTTGAGAAAAATAAGGACTACTCCTTTCGGATTCCTTCCCTTTTTAATCCCAACAACTGTGAGTTCATTTTTGAGCTTCAGGAAAATCAGTTTAAGGAAAATTTATTACTTGAATTAAATATCAATACAACGCAGATAGGAACCGCAGAGAAATCCATCAGGATTCCGGTAAATCTTAACTCACTGACTACAACAATATCCATTGCCGGACACCCTGAAATTAAGCACAGAGATTATCTTCTGCTGGCTTGCAAATCTAATCAGTCATTTCAATTTGCATTAAGCATTATCGAGAAAAACTGATATTGGTTTTATTCGATAGCAATCAAATCCGACCCTCAAAATATAGTGCTAAACACCCAAGATTTTCTCCCCGCTTTCATTAATAATTGTTTTGCTACCATTCAGTTCTGTCACCAACGCAAAACCATTATAAAATGGTTCGATTGCTAAATACCGGTTCTCGTATAACTCCTTTCCAGTCCTGTCAATGTGATACCATCCCCTTTTTTCTCTTGCAGTCGCATAATTCTTATGGAATACACCTAGTTCTAAAAACTCTGCCGAAATAAGAAAATTTCCTGTTGTATCTATATGCCTCCACAAACCGCCATCCCGTTTAACGCAGGCGCAACCATCTTTGTAATCTCCACAATAAACAAAGCTGCCCTCGTATATTCGTGCCCCGTTTAAATCAATGTGAAAATACCGGTCGTCACTATTTCTAACAACACAGTTTTCTTCCTGATAATTGCCCGCCCAGTCAAATGAATGTGCATAAGCCCTTTTCCCATGTTCTTCAATGTGAAACCACTCCGTCCCAGCCACAACCGCCGCCCGGTTGCAATAAAAACCGAAAGTACGGTTATAACGTACCTTGTAAAGTTCTTTGCCTTCCGCGTTTAAGTGATACCAACCACTCTCGTCCCTAACCGGTGCAAGGCCAGGCGCATGAAATTTTAAGACCTCACTAAATTTCTTTCCGTATAGCTCTTTACCATCCAATAGAAATTGTGTACCGTCCGGTGACACCCTGATGTTTTGCCAGTTAATCATTTCATCAATTTTTGTTTAATTTCTTGCAGTTGCATTTCTATCAGGCCACAGGAAAGAAGATAGGGTTCTATTCCACCACTTTCCGCAATTATATCTAGTATCAGGTTCAATCGCTTCACATCCACATCTACTTCACTTGCTAAATAGTCCAACGCCACCTGTTCATTTGTAGCACCACTGAGTAAATGGAGCAATGAAATAATAATCCCTGTTCTGTCTTTACCAGCAAAACAATGGATGGCTACAGAGCCGGTTTCTTCATTTAGAATCGCTTCCAGTGCCGCTTTGATTTTATCCTTACAAGCGATGGCAAAAAATCGGTAAGCTATTTCATCATTAGTTCCCTGATGGTGTTTTTCCTTAAACCAGTCCGGCTGGTTCCAGGGGTCAAGTTGCGCTTTGACATAGCATATATTTTCAAGCGATTGTGCGGAATAGGGTATTTCGGCAATCTCTTTATCCGCCCTTAAGTCTATTATTGTTTTGATGTTCTTATTAGACAATAGATCCTGCAAACGGTAATCCTTTTGAAATAAGGTCAATGTCGCGGTTCTGAATATCCACCCGCTTCTAATGTTTGGGTTATGAGTACTGATGTCCCGGAAATTCCAAAAAAAGTCTCTTTCATATAACCACTCACAAAATTGCTTTATTTCTTGTAGTTTCTCCGAACTAACAAGTCTTTCGATTGCAGAATAAAAAAAATCAAGGAGCTTCCTTTTTTGCTGATTCGCTTCGGGTAAAAATAAAGTGCCTCTTAATTCATAAAAGTTTTTTTGTTCTTCGCTGGTTAACACATTTGCGATAAAATTCTTTGGCAGGAAATTAAAACGTGTTTGCCCTTTAGATAAATGATTTAACTGAATGGCCACTTGTAGGGCAATGTTGTAAAAAAAATAAAACTGGTAGCCATCACTTCGCCGTTGCATGGCAGAACAGCTTTCAAATTCATATATAAACTTACCTATCAGCTCGGTTATTTGCTTTTCAATGCTATGTGTATTTTTTCTGTTGTTGCTATGCTTAATAAGTTCCGCCAAATACTCCCTTATGCCAAGCGGTGAATTTAGCCTTTCGTATAGAACAGTGGATTCACTATTTGTTATTTCTGAGCCGATATAATTCCTGTCAATTTCTGAGAGCTTCGTGCAGACACCTAATTCCAATTTCGGTTGCGTATTAAAATAAACAACCACTTTATCCCTCATCGAAACTTCAAGGATAAACTGCACCTCCTGTTGCAACTCCAATTTCAATTTCTCAACCAGAACCCTATTCTCAAATTCAGGGCTTACGAGCAGTTGAATGTCAATATCCGAATTTGGCCCGGCTTCGTTTCTCCCAAATGAGCCATACAGAATTGCTGCTTCTAAGCCTGGCACTGTTGGAAATAATTTCTTTAAACGTTCTATTGTCTTACGCTGTTTCATTTGCCGTTTTACTAATTGGTTTTCGCATATTACAGGTTTTACAAAGTGATTTACTTTTGTAGTTATTTACAAGTTCCTTATAATTTTCGCTTTTTAAAACATCTTCAAGGCTCGTGTCGCTGATGTTCCCAAATTCCCCCAACGTTCTTCTCAGCTTATCGGGAGCGCAGCAAGGAGAAATCACTCCAGTGGCACTTACCCACAATTCTTTCGTTAGAAACGGGCATTCGTATTCTTCCGGCACTTCCTCACTTTCAATTGTGTTTATGGGTAAGATGTTTTCCAAAATTACTTTTTCACCATTGGGTTTTCTGTGCTGTTCCTGAGCGGAATATGCCTCTTTAACGTATTCATTCCATAGCATTGTACTTTCCTTCGTGGCCTTCATGGAGAGGTGTTTAATCTCGGAGAAATGTGCCCACAGGTGATGTCCTTTAACCCTGTCCACTCCAAGTTTTGCAGCCAGCTTCACCATGTCCGCTAATTCGTGCATATTGTTTTGCATAAAGGTCAACTGAAATGTCACCCGGCACAAATAACCCGCACTGTTGTAATATTCATTTCGGAACCTGATAAATTCATTAATGTTTGATAGCGTCCTTTCATAGTCAATCCCCTGCATCACCTCTTTTGCCGTCCTTTCTGTTGCCCCGTTCCAACTAATCTTTACATCGCTTGTGATTGGCACAATTAATTTTGCCCATTCTGTCACTGACCTTTTAGGAAAGGTGCCGTTGGTTGTCAGGTTAATTTTTATGTTTTTGTTTTTTGCCAGTTCACATAGTTTGTCGAAGTCTTTGTAAAGTAGTGGCTCACCCATTGTGGATGGAATGATTTCCATTACCCCCAGCTTTTCCGCCTGGCTAAATAGCTTTTCAACGGTTTCAAATTCCATTCGTCTACGTTTAAGCCCAGTGGTCTTAAAAAGGGTTGGTATGAAATCGCTGTATGGACTATGTTCTTCACACATCACACAATTTATATTACAGTCTTCGGGGTTGGTGTCAAGTGTTATGCGCCAAAAGCTTTTGGATGCAATAACTCCTTGATAAATGTCCTCCAGTGTTTTGCAATGGTCATTAATAGTTGGAACTTGTCCATCTATGCTTAACAGGTAACCTCTCTCACCAAGACCCTTCAATAATTTGGGGTTTTGAATAGCGAACTCCATTTGCTCTTTTAAGGAATTTACATTCCGATGCTCAAACAATAATCCGTTTACCTGGTGCTGCACGTATTCCTTCATTCCACCATAATCGGCTGTAATGACCGGAATTTTACAGGATTGTGCTTCGTGTATGACCAGTGGTGAATTTTCAGCCCAAATGCTCGGAACCACAATGCAATCGACTTTTGAAAAAACATCATTCGCCAGGTTGTGATTGATGTATTCTCCTTCAAATTCAATCCTGTTGCCTGATTTGATGGCAAGTTGCTTTAAGGCATTTGTGCTTTGCCCATTGTGCCTGCCAAATATTTTCAGGTTTGCTTTTTGCTCCATTTTCCCAAATGCTTCTATCAGCTGGTTCACACCCTTTGATGGAATATGGGTTCCGATATAGCCAAATGTAAATTCCTTTTTCTCCTTGGTTTTTCCTGCTGGCGTTAAATATTCTGTTGGAAAGCCATAGTCCAGGTATATAATTTTGTTTTCGGGTATTTTAAATTCATTAATAAAGCGCTCACGTAAATAGTTGGAGGGAGCGATAAACAGGTTTACCTTTTTTACAATGGCTTTGGTTTCACGCATTCTGTTGT
>JADLED010000077.1 GCA_020846335.1 Bacteroidia bacterium | reverse complement strand
GCTGGCATTTTCTGCGGCCCAGTAAAATAGTTCGTGATTTAATTTTAACTGCTGGCAAACAAACTGTTCTGTTAAAGCGCCTTTATATTCAGTTAAAATGGTATTTTTTTCGAGTATCACTTTTTTATCCAGATTTCCAATAGCATTCAACAAACCAATATCCAATAAAAATAATTTGAAAGCGTCGTAATCTGCATAAGCATTTAACGGTAGCGCAGGTTTTTCAATTCGGTTTACCTTTAGCACCAGTCCTGCATTCACAAGCCAATTTATAGCAGTTTCAAACTCTTTGGCCCTTGCACCTTTTTTAATTTGCCCGTAAATAAATTTTCTGTTTTCTTTAGCCAACTGACTGATAAGCGAATGCCACACTAATTTTATTTTTGGGACAATCTCATTCGGAGCATGTTTTGCAAAGTCATTTTCGTAACCCTGAATTATTTCTTTTTGTAAAACCCTCACCATGTCCAGATTTTTATTCTGTAAATAATTGGCAACAACTTCGGGCATTCCACCAATAAAATAGTACAACCGTAACAGTTCCGTTAATTTTTCATGAAAAATTTCAAGCACATCCCATTGTTGGTTTTGTATGTGTGCTGCCAGGCGGCTTTCTCCCGAATTTTCTAAAAACTCCAAAAAATTTAATGGATATAACGTCAAAAAATCGACCTTACCAACCGGAAATGAATTGTTTTTTTGCAACGAAATTCCCAGCAGCGAACCCGCAGCTACGATGTAATATTCCGGTGCCAGCTCATAAAAATATTTCAAAGCGGTTAAGCCTTTTTCTACTTCCTGAATTTCATCAAAAATAAGCAGGGAGGTGGCCGGATTTACTTTTTGATTGGTTTCAATTTCTATCACTGATAGTATTCGTGAAATTGAAAAGTCGTTCTTAAAAAGTTCTTTCAAACGACTGCTACTTTCAAAATTAAGATAGATGACCTGTTCAAATTCCTTCTTGCCAAATTCGTTCATTAACCAGGTTTTGCCTACCTGCCTGGCTCCCTGAATAATTAATGGCTTGCGGTTTTTGGCCTTTTTCCACTTAATCAGATCGTTTAATAGTAACCTATTCATAATCAACTATTTGAAATAATTTTACTTACAAATATACATTATTTTGAATGAAAAAATGTAAATAAATACACTTTTATGAATGAATATGTGTTTGTTATTACATTATTTAGAATGAATAAATGGCAATTTCGGACTTTTTTGACTTAAACCTTTCCGAAGAATGCCCCGGGTTTATGAGCTATGAAATAGTTACATACAACATCCCAACGCAAGACCAATTCAATAGAATTGCGTCTTTGCCTAATCACTTTTTTCCGAATAATGAACTGTAAATTGCTTGAGCGAGTGGGTATTATTTTAATTCTTTTTGTGGTGTTTTTAATGCAGGTGATTTTTAAGTTTAGAAAGCACTAATCAAAACAATTACCAGTCGATTCCTTTTTTTAAAAGCGAAAGTGTTTTTTCTTCTTCCGAGTTTTTTTCAGGTGTAAAGTGGTATTCCCATCCCGCAGTTTTAGGTAAACTCATTAATATGGATTCAACACGGCCGTTGGTTTCTAAACCAAATTTGGTGCCTTTATCATAAACCAAATTAAACTCCACATAACGCCCGCGGCGCAGCAATTGCCATTGTTTGTTGAGTTCGGTAAAGGTTTTGTTTTTGTTGCGATGAATCAGTTCGCAATAAATGGGTGCAAAGGCCCTGCCCACATCCTGCCAAAACAAAATATTTTTTTCAAAACTCATGGCATCGCCACTGTTTAAACGATCAAAGAAAATGCCGCCAACGCCACGCGTTTCCTTGCGGTGAGAAATGAAAAAATAATCGTCGGCCCACTTTTTAAATTTTGAATAATAATCTTTATGATGCGCATCACAAACTCTTTTTAATTCGGCATGAAAAAACCGGGCATCGCCTTCCACAATGTAATGCGGGGTTAAATCAATGCCTCCGCCCAGCCAGCGTGTGCCGTTATCCATTTCAAAATAGCGGATATTCATGTGAATAATTGGCACCATCGGACTTTGCGGATGCAATACAATGGATACACCGGTGGCAAAAAACTTGGGCTTTGTGCTTTCGCTTAATGTTTCTGTAACGCTGTGCTGTTTTTCTTTGAACAAAAAATCCGGCGCATCGCCTTCAACCGCGCTAAATAACACCCCGCCTTTTTCAAGCACCGCACCGTTGCGTATAATGCGTGTTCGTCCGCCACCACCTTCTTCGCGCGTCCAGTTTTCTTCTTCAAATTTCGATTGGCCATCGGCCGTTTCAAGCGCCGAGCAAATGGTGTCCTGAAGTTCTTTTAGCCAGTTGGCTATGTTGTTGCGGTTTATTTCCACCCTGTTTTTTGTAACTGGTAATTTTTGTATTTAAAAATGTAAACGCCGCGGTTGTCAAAACCGGTATAATTGTCGGGGCGTGTAAATTTAAAATTCAGGTAATTGGTTTCGAGTGGAAGTGTATTAAGATTATAAATAAAATCAGGCCCTTTGTCTTTTAAATTGCTGAGGTAATAATAAGCAATGTCAAAACCAATGTAAAAATATTCGCTTGGCGTCGATTCCTGCTGCTGGCGGTAAAATTCAAGCAAAGGATTGTAAGCGGAAGTGTTGGTTAAATTGTATTGATGTGCAAAGGTGTAGTTTAACTGATTCAGATATTCCTGATCAATGTTTTCGGTATTACGAAGGCTTTCCCATCCGCAAAGAATAACATCTTTTTTATCAGAAAAAATTGAAAGTTGCGTGATAAAATCGGTGGTTAAAACCTGATTGTTACTTAGTAAAATAACTATGTTGCGCGCGCCAGGGGCAATTTGCTGCTTAAGGCCATAAATACCTCTGGCCATTAAAATGGAATCCTTGCTGTTTTTATCGCCGGCTTTTAAATACTCGTTAAATTGCTTTTTACAGGCGCTCACAAATTGTGCTTCCTTTTTGTCTTTATCGCTCAGTTGCATTAAAATGATACGACTACCCGGGGTTTTAAGCGAGTCGATGCAATACGATACCATGCTTTCGAGCAAAGTAAATTGCGAAGGGTTGGTTTTAGAAATGTAAATGTTGTTGTAAAGAATTTTGTTTTCGCGTGTGATAGGCGATACAATAGGTATGTGTAGTTCTTTCGCTTTTTTGGCAATGGTTTTAAAACCGTTGGCGTACAAAGGTCCAAATATCAAATCCAAATCCTTAAAGCGCGAAGAGGCAGCGAGTTCAATAATCTTAATCGAATCTTTGTCATCAATATCGTAAACCTCCAGATTAATTTCATAATCCTTGCTGATTAACGAATCCATGGCCCGTTTAAATCCAAGGTAGAAATCGATGGCCAAGGCAGGCACTGTTGGAAAATTACTATTGGTTTTAACCAGTTCATTCAAATCCATATTAATGGTGGCATCCAAACGAAATGGTAAAATAAGCGCTACGTTGTAACTGGTTTTGCGTGGTTTTGAAACAGGTTTAAAGGCCGAGGAATCAACAACCGGTGCATTTTGTTTAATTTCTTTAACCAACACCACAGGTTTGGGTTCTTCCGGTTTTTTATCTTTTACCGTTGCTGCATTCCCCGTTTTTTTTCTGGGTTTTTCCCCAACTATAATTACCTGCCCATCTTTTAAACCCTGCGATAGTGTTGGGTTGTAGGCCAGCAATTGTTTTTCGGTGTTGTTGTATTTTTTTGTAAGCGAATACATGGTTTCGCCTTTTTGAATTTTGTGGGTGTAAAATTTTGTGGTGTCGATGGCGGCATTTGTGGCAGTAACAGCAACGCTTGGGGTGGCAACAGTATTAAGCGAATTAACCGGAATTTTTATTTCCTGATTAATTTTTGCGCCGTTTTTTAATTCAGGATTAACCGTATAAATTTCATCGAGCCCAACACTGTATAATTTAGAAATGGCGTAAAGGCTCTGGCTTTTTTCAACTTTGTGGATGTAATATTTTTTACCGTCAATGGTTTGAATGTTGGTGGATTTGTTTTGAGCTATGCCTGCGAAAGTGCAGAATACAAGCAAAACTTGCAAAACACATTTATATGACTTGGAGATGAACATCAAAACATTTTCAAAAATAATATTCCTAAAGTAGTTATTCCCACTCAATGGTTGCCGGAGGTTTAGAGCTAATGTCGTAAACCACACGGTTAACACCTTTTACCTTATTAATAATTTCGTTGCTGATTTTTGCCAGAAACTCGTATGGCAAATGGCACCAGTCGGCAGTCATACCATCGGTGCTGCTAACAGCGCGCAGGGCCACCACGTTTTCGTAGGTGCGTTCATCGCCCATTACACCAACACTTTGAATCGGCAGAAAAATAACACCAGCCTGCCAAACATCTTTGTATAAATTATCCTTCTTTAAACCATTAATAAAAATGGCGTCTACTTCCTGCAGTATTCTTACTTTTTCTTCTGTAATTTCTCCAAGAATTCTAATGGCTAAACCGGGCCCGGGGAAAGGATGACGGTTTAATATGTTTTCATCCAAACCAAGAGTTTTACCAACACGGCGCACTTCGTCTTTAAACAAACTACGTAAAGGCTCAACCACTTTTAATTTCATGTAATCAGGCAATCCACCCACATTGTGGTGCGACTTAATGGTGGCCGAAGGACCTTTTACACTCACACTTTCAATCACATCGGGGTAAATAGTGCCCTGTGCCAACCACTTGGCGTCTTGTACAAGTTTTGATTCTTCATCAAACACATCAATAAAAACCTTACCAATGGCTTTGCGTTTTTTTTCAGGGTCCGACACGCCGTTAAGCGCATCGTAAAATTTTTGTTTCGCATCAACCCCTTTCACATTTAACCCCATGTGTTTGTAAGAGTCGAGCACCGATTCAAATTCGTTTTTGCGAAGTAAACCGTTATCCACAAAAATGCAATGTAAATTGGCACCAATGGCTTTGTGTAAAATCATGGCAGCCACACTGCTGTCAACCCCGCCGCTAAGGCCAAGAATAACACGGTCGTTTCCAAGTTGATTTTTTAAATCGTGTATGGTTGTTTCAACAAAAGAATCAGGAGTCCAGTTGCCAGAACATTTACAGATGTCGAACACAAAATTGCGGAGGAGTTTGGTGCCGTGTTTGGTGTGATACACTTCCGGATGAAATTGTATGCAAAAAGTTTCTTCGTTGGAAATGGAATAAGCAGCCACTTTCACATCGTGGGTGCTGGCAGTAACGTTATAGTTCGAAGGAATGTTTAAAATAGTATCGCCATGGCTCATCCAAACCACAGAGTCGTTAGGAATGTCTTTTAATAAGCGGTCGTTCGGGTCTTTAATTTCAAGATGAGCCCTGCCGTACTCGCGGGAATTGGATTTTCCAACTTCGCCACCGTAAAAATGCGCCAACATTTGTGCTCCGTAACAAACTCCCAGCAAAGGTAATTTGCCTTTTATGGCAGAAAGGTCGGGTTTTGGAGCGTTTTCTTCGCGCACACTGTGTGGGCTACCTGATAAAATAACACCCTTAATATCCGGGCTCAGGCTTGGAATTTTATTATACGGATGAATTTCGCAGTAAACGTTTAACTCGCGCAAACGGCGGGCAATAAGCTGGGTAAATTGGGAACCAAAATCTAAAATCAGGATCTGTTCTTGCATAGGCCACAAAAGTACAATTTAATTTTAGGTGGAAATGCTTGTTAAGCAGGGCTTTAAACATTTTTATCAAAAAGCGGGGATTATAATTTGTGGGATATAAAATATTTGTATATTTGCACTCTCAAAAAATTTTTGAGCTCGGGGTGTAGCGTAGCCCGGTATCGCGCCACATTTGGGATGTGGAGGTCGTCAGTTCGAATCTGGCCACCCCGACGAGAAAGAGAAGTCTCTCACTAAAGTGAGGGGCTTTTTTGTTGTGTTTAAGGGAGACTTTTTTGTCAGTGTTAATTTGCGCTATAAGGGCAAGTTTATATTTGGGGTTTGTAGG
>JADLED010000076.1 GCA_020846335.1 Bacteroidia bacterium | reverse complement strand
TCTCTTGTTTTGTCAAGAATTTTACCCGTATCCGCCAATTGAAATTCTTTGATGCTTCGGTTTAAGGCATTGGAGCAAACAACCGAAACCATGGCACCGGGAACGCCATGTCCGGTGCTATCGGCCGCGGCAATAAAAAACCTTTCCCCTACCTTTTCCGCCCAATAAAAATCTCCCGCCACAATGTCCTTTGGTTTATAATACACAAAGCTATTTTTTAAATGCGCATTTATAAATTCCAGCGGCGGAAGTATGGCTTCCTGCAAACGTTTAGCATAGGTAATACTCTCCGTAATTTCCTTTTGTTTTTCTTCAACAATGTGTTTTTGTTTCGATATTTCCTCGTTGCGTTGACTGAGTTCCAGGTTTGATTTTTGTTTTAATGTGTAATTTCTAAATATCATTAGTAGTAAAATAAGAACAATCACTAATCCAATGCTGATGGATACTGTAATTATTTTTTGTTTGGCTTTTTCTGCTTCTGCCTGTTGATCTTTTAATAATTGCTCATCTTTTAGTTTCAATTGGTTTTTTTCAAACTCTAAAATCATGTCCCTTTTTTCTACGTCAGCATGATCTTCAAGCTCTCTTATGCTATCATTTAGTTGATTGTACTTAAGCAGGTTTTTTAAGGCCATTTCAAAGTTTCTCTTTCTATTATATAAATTAGATTTAAGTTCATACAAGCCACGCTCCGCATAGATATCTCCTGTTTTTTTTGCTAGTGAGTCAGAAATTCGAATGTATTTAAAAGCATTTTCAAGTTGGTTCAACTTAACATAATAACGGCTTATTACCATTCCGGAACTCATCATATTGAAATCGTTATTTACGGCAAGGTTAATATTAAAATATCTTTTTTCACATTCTATGGCATTAATATAATCTTTCATCTTACCATAAGTACCTGCTCTTCTAAAAAGTACCTTACCAACCAACGAACTGTCTTTAGATTCCATTGCTATCTTAAGGCACTGGTCGCTTAATTCCATGGCCTTATTGAAGTCGTTTAATTGGGTATATATTGCAGAGCGTTGAAGGAGGGTAATGAAAGCCTCAGCGTCGTTTTCTTTTTGAAAATATTGCAGGCTTTTTAAGTTGTGTTTAAGTGCATTTTCAGATTTGCCATTATAATAATAAGCTTGTGCTAGTTCAGCGTGTGCTAAAGCAATGCCCTTTCTATCATTCATCTTGGTGTTTGTTGTTAGATTCTTTTGATAGTATTCCACCATTTTATCGTAATTGCTTATTCTATCATATATTTCACCCAACTCTCTTTGATAGTAAGCGATATAGTATAAGGAATTAGATTTTTCATAATGGTTTAACCGACCATTAGCTATTTCAAAAGCCTGACTCATTTTTCTTTGTTCAGAAAGAATATTAATTATAATTGAATAGTTTTGCTCTAAGAGTGCTGTATCCTTAATATTGCTGTATAGGGTTATTAATTCTTGTCTAATCTCTATTGCCTTTTTGAAATCATATTGCTCTCGATAAAAAATAGATACCGTACTTTTGAATCCCCCCTTGTATTTTAAAAGATTGATTTTTGAAATTCCTGAAGTTTTACTCTCCAAAACCTCTACAAATTTTAATGCCAAAGTTCCATATTTCAGCCTGTCTTTAGCATCACAGAGTTCGCACATTTTTTGATAGTAAGTTAATTTTAAACTATCGTTTTGTGTTTTTGATAAAAGGTTTTGAAGGGAGTCAATTTGCCTTTGTTGTGCCTGAACGCAGGTAAACGTAAGGTATAAAATAAGAAGAAGGATTTTTTTCATCATTGGATTTTATTCGTTTGGCAATTGGCAGCTAATATTTTTTATGTTGTGTCAAGATACAAACTCCCCTGCTCTTCTGCAAGGCTTAATTCGCAAGTTAGTGGGCTGTTGTTATAACGTAACTAAATGCAGGCTCGCACACAAGCCACCCCATCCAAAAGAATTTGTGTAAGAATCTGTTTTCTGCTAAATTCACTAAACGGTTTTTAGTAACGTGCAATCTATCGAGATGTCGAAAAAAGCGAAGATTTTTATTACCCTGCTGCTTAGTTGTCAATGGTGCTTGCAGGTATTGGCACAAGACACCTCCTATTACGAAAATGGAAAAATTTACCTTATTGAGACATGGGTAAATGCCAAACGCGAAGGCCTGCAAAAGGTGTATTACCGAAGTGGTCAGTTGTGGGAAATTGGTAAATGGAAAAATGGCATGCAAACAGGTGTTTGGAAATCGTATCACGAAAACGGAAAAATAGAAGAGATTGGCAGATATAGAATTGACAAGTATTTTGGTATGTGGGAAGAGTGCGGCAAATGGAAGTCCTACTATGAAAATGGTAAATTAAGGTGCGTTACAAAATTTAAAAAAAATGGTGACCGAAAAGGAAAGTGGAGAGAATATTATGAAAACGGACAATTAAAAAGTACATCCAGATACATTAACGGCTATTTGTGGGGAAAGTGTAAATACTACAACGAAAAAGGAAAACTTGTGCATGAAGAAACCTGTTATTGAAAACGATAACGACAAGAACAGTAAGCCTGCCAAGTGGTATTATCCATAAAGCGCTACCAGCAAACAATCAGAGATAAGCAATGGCAATTAAAACAAAACGCCAGGCGCAAAACTAAAATCACCATTAAGCAAAAAACTATCCTTACACACAAGGTCTATTTCATGTCAGGCTTGCGTATCCGATGGATGAAGGTATCGAGTTTGTTTATTGGTTTACGTTTTACTTTAAAGTTATCTATTAATTTATCTATCATCAGTTTATTTATGGCCCATAAAACAGAGCCAACTAAAAATAACAGAAAACCCGACATGCGATTTTCTATTAAGAAATCAATTTGAAAACGAAACACAAATATATTAATGCCCAAATTTATACAGGCTAAAAAAGCGTTGTGATAATTTGTTAGAACATAAAACACGATTAACCCTATGGCTATTAACGGAAATATGAAAAAGACAATGGGGGAAAAAATATCGCCCGGTTCATGAAGAATCTCGTCAATCGCAATCAGTAATCCAAAAATTAAACAGCCAAGAAGTGCTGATAACAAACTGTGTTTTAGTAATCTCATTTATTTGTGTCTTTTATTAATGCAAGATGACTAAACATAAGATGAAAACAATTAATGCCGGTGGTATTAGTCCTTTAAACTTATTGCCTGGTCTTAAGCGATTTATTCTATCAGTAATCAAAGGCTTTTACAATTTCGCTTAAAGTTCGGTAGCCATTGCCATTCAGGAGCTATAATTTAAAAAGCAAAACAATT
>JADLED010000075.1 GCA_020846335.1 Bacteroidia bacterium | reverse complement strand
CTGCGAAAACAATGGGGTATTGTTGAGACGAATGCTGCCACCCACTGCTCCACTGCCCCAAAGCGAAGATGAACCGCCGTATTCAATTTCCACATTTTCGAAAAGCACCGATGGCAATAACGATAAATCTGTTTGCCCCAACATGGCGTTTTGCAAATTAAATCCGTTCCACAAAACAGCAGTTTGTGCGGCATTACCCCCTCTTAAGGCCGTGCTGGCGAGTGCTCCGGGTCCATAGCTTTTTATGTAAACCTGAGAATTAAAGTTTAACACATCTGCAAGAGAGTTAAAACGAAACTGTTCTTTGCTGAGCGAATCGATGCTTTCTACGCGTTTACCCAGTTGCGAAAAATTGTATTTAATCACTTTGATTTCCACCAGATCGAGCGGTACAGTTACCTGAGCCTTCAACCAAAAACCACACACACTAACAAATAGCAGGAAGGTTTTTAAACATGCACGCATAGCGCAAGCTTTTTGCTTATGTGATAATTCTATCAATTTTGTAAAAACAATTTGCGTCGTTAACCTCACCTCCCGAAGGTTTTCAACATTGCGCAACCGGCAGGTCTTCTGACTCGTCCTTACTTAAACGCCTTCCCGTTTTGGTTTTCCTTAACAGTGGCCTTTGAATGTTTAAGTTCAAAAAGGACTTACAGCAGCGGGTACTGTCAGCGAATTTCACGCTGTTCCCTATTATTCTTTTGTTTCAAAAAAGAACCTGATGCAGGGCAAAGGTAAAATTTAAACCGTGATTAAAAGAATTTATTTTTCTTTGCACTTTGATTTTAGTATGGATAATCAGTTAAAAGCCGAACTCACCGAATACCTCTGCACGTTTATTTCGGATAAACGCCGGCAACGTTTTGACGAAGTAATCAACAACCGCACCAATCACATCCGTGTGGTTTTGGAAGACGTGTATCAGGCACACAATGCCAGTGCAGTTTTGCGCAGTTGCGATTGTTTTGGCATACAGCATGTTCATTTTATTGAAAACAGAAACGTTTTAAAAATAAGCGACGACGTAGCCATGGGTAGCAGCAACTGGCTCACAGTTCACCGCCATCGCCATACACAAAATAATTCGGAACAAACCTTACTCGCTCTTAAAAATCAGGGCTATAAGATTGTGGCCACCACTCCGCACGAAAAAAGCCTTACCATTGACAAACTGCCGGTTGACGGAAAAATTGCCCTGGTGTTTGGCACCGAAATAGATGGCATTTCGGAAAAAGTGTATGCCAATGCCGATGCCTTTGTAAAAATTCCGATGTTTGGTTTTACCGAAAGCTTTAACATAAGCGTGAGCGCGGCTCTTTGTATGTACGAACTCACCAAACGCAGCCGCGAAGTTGTGCCGGATTATTTTTTAAGCGAACAGGAAAAACTGGACATTTATTACGATTGGTTGCGCACCAGCATTGACAAGGGTGATGCTTTGGTTAAAAATTATTTAGACAAGAAATAAATCCGAAGCAATGCCATCGGCCTGCAACAAGCCATTTTGATTGAGCAGGTAATTTCCGTTTTCAAATTTTATGAATGCCAGATGTTGTGTGATTGTGTTTTTAAAATGTGTGGTAATTTTTTCACCGAACAATTTTTCCATTTCAGCAACATTGCATCCCCAAATGGTTCTGAGGCGGGTAAGCACGTACTCATTGTAACGGTCGTTAAGGCTGAGTTCTTCTTTTTCTGAAAAATTGCCGTGAAGCATCACCTCCTTTACATAAACCGCGTTGTTTTTTACATTCCACTGCCGGCTTTGCCCATTAAAGGAATGCGCCGATGGACCCAAACCCATGAAAGGTTGCTGCAACCAATAATTGCTGTTGTGTTTTGCAAAAAAGCCAGGCTTCCCAAAATTTGAAATTTCGTAATGCACAAAACCTGCATCTTCCAACATGGATTTCATGATTAAAAACTGCTGCGAGCTCAGGTCGTCATTTACCGCCGGTTCGTTTCCACGTTTATTTAAAATACCTAACACCGTTTTATCCTCAATGGTTAAATTGTAGGCAGAAATGTGTTGGGTGTTGAGTGCAATGGCCTGTTGCAGGGTTTGCCTCCACGATTCGGTTGTTTGAAAGCGGCTTCCATAAATCAAATCAATGGTGATGTTGTTAAAACCTGCTTCCTGCGCCAGTTTAACCGAACGGGTAGATTCCACTGCGCTATGTGCCCGGTTCATCCATTTTAGTTCTTCCTCATTAAAACTTTGCAAACCAATACTCAAACGGTTAATGCCAAGTTGTTTCCAAAGTTTTAAATTTTCGGGATCAATGTCGTCGGGATTTGCTTCCAGAGTAATTTCTGCTTCAGCGGACCACGTGTAAAATTTTGCGAGTGTGGTAAACAGCCCCTGCAACTCGTTTTGGCTCAGCAGGCTTGGAGTGCCACCACCAAAATAAATGCTGGACAAATGGGTGTTGGTAAGGTAATTGTGCCGGAATTCGAGTTCTGTGCAAATGGCGGCAATTAGGTCTGCCTTTGTCCTGAGATTGGTACTAAAATGAAAATCACAATAAGTACAGGCTTTCCGGCAAAAGGGAATATGTATGTAAATTCCTGACAATAGGCGCTAAAAGGGTAAATTTAATCAGAATTTTGGCCGAAAGTTTAAAAAACATTGGCAGATTTGCTCTTTAATATTTATATTTACACCTAACAAGAAAAAAAATGCAAAAAGAGCATTTTTTTTAAACAATTTAAAAATTATCATTATTTTAGCAGCCGACTAAACTTTTATTTAGAGTATGAAAAAATTAACCAAGCTTACTTTAGCCATTGCAGCTTCCCTGACCATTTCTGCAACAGGGTTTTCACAAAAAGCACTGACAAAGGCAGACCAGGCTTTTGATGCGCAACAATATTACCACTCCATCGAACTTTACAAAGATGCTATTCAAAAGGTTGACAAAACCAAGCAACCCCTAGTGTACTACAAAATGGGCATGGCTGCTGAAAAGATTAACCTTTACAAGGAGTCTGAAGGGTATTTGCAAAAGTCAATAGCTGGTAATTTTGACAATCCTGAAGTGTATTTTCACCTTGGTAATGTTTTAAAAGCCCAAATGAAATACGATGAAGCCATCGTTGAATACAACAATTACAAATCTAAGGGTGGTGATGCCAGAAAAGCGGATTTATCTGTTAATTCAAGTAAACTGGCGCAACAATGGGTGGATAACCCAATGCGTTACAAAGTGGAAAACATGTCGTTTAACTCAAAAGGCCGCGATTATGCTCCTTGCTATAGCGATAAAAAATATGCTACTCTTTTAATTTCTTCTAATAAAGACGGTTCTTTGGGTGAAAGAGATTTGGTTACCGGAAACAATCACTCCGACCTTTGGGAAACTAAACTGGATAAAAACGGAAAATGGTCTAGCCCTGTGATTTTACCACCTGCAGTTTCTACTCCTGTAAACGAAGGCAGAGGCTGGGTTTCTAAAAAAGGCGACATGATTTTTTACATGCGTTGTCCTGAAGAAAAAGACAAACAAAACAAAGGCGGTCTTTACCTTTCTAAAAAACAAGGTAGCACCTGGGGTCCGGGCGAAATCCTTCCTTTCTGTGCTGACTCTGTTATTTATGGTGACCCTTGCTTGTCATCTGACGGCAAAACACTTTATTTCTCTTCTAATATGAGTGGCGGTTACGGTGGATCTGACATTTGGTATTGTTCTTACGATGCTAAAAGCAATTCATGGGGTCAGCCTAAAAACGCCGGCTCAACTGTAAACACTGCCGGTAGCGAAAGGTACCCAACTATTACAGATGATGGCAAAAAATTATATTTCTCTTCTAACTATCATCCGGGTTTGGGTGGTTACGACATGTTTGTGACTGAAATTGGTGCGGATGGCAAAACCAACAAACCTGTTGAAAACCTGAAATACCCAATGAACTCTTCTTTTGATGATTTCGGTATCATTTTCGAAGGTAAAAGAGACCGTGGTTATTTTACCAGTAACCGCGAAGGTGGTAAAGGTGATGACGATATCTACAGCTTTATGTTACCTGCCTTACAGTTTTTTGTAACCTGCGACGTGCGTAGTGCCGGCGACCCTAACACTGGTGTTGGCAGAGGCGAACCTGTTGAAAATGTAAAAGTAAAAATTGTTGGTACTGATGGTTCTATCAATGAAATGATGACCGGGAAAGATGGTGTTTACAAATTCAAATTGAAAGCAAAACAAACTTACACCATCACCATCGAAACCACAAAAAATTCAAGATCAGCTTCTAATCCTAATTCCGGTTTCTTAGCTAACAAAGATGCCAAGGTTGTGACCACTGTAGGTGTTGACAAATCAACTACTTTTGAAGCCTGTTTTGTTGGCGTTATTCCAATTGTGAAAGACCCACGTATGCCAGAGGTGCGTTATGCAACTGGTCAATACACTTTAATGCCTGAAGCAAAAGATTCTTTAAACTTCCTTTACAACATTATGAAAGATAACCCTACTACAGTTGTAGAGTTAAACTCACACACTGACACACGTGGTAATGCTGTTTCAAACATGACACTTTCTGCTGCTCGTGCTCAATCGTGTGTTGACTATCTGGTGAAAGAAAAAGGTATTGATAGCAAACGTTTAACTGCTAAAGGTTACGGTTTAACCATGCCAATTATTCCAGATTCAGAAATTGCCAAAGCAAAAACTAAAGAGGAAAAAGAAGCCTTGCATGCTAAAAACCGTAGAACTTCTTTCAAAATTTTAAGTTTTGATTTCGTTGATCCAAATGCTCCTAAAGCTCCTGCTAAAGGTGCTGGTAATAAAGGTGGCGATGACGGTGGCGACGAAGAATAGTATTAAAATAATTTCTAATAAAAGAAAAGGCTGCAAAATTTGCGGCCTTTTTTATTTCAGCTTGTTAGTGGTGAAGAATAAGGTCACTTCGAGTAGCGACTATAGGCATGCATCCGAAGCTTGTCACTTCGAGTAGCGACCATAGGAGCGTATCGAGAAGAATGTCACTTCGAGTAGCGACCATAGGAGCGTATCGAGAAATGAAGTGAGAATTTACAAAACGCAGTTCTCGATACGAAAAATGTAAAGAGACACATTTTTCTACTCGAACTGACACCAATGGATAGCGACAAGGCATGTATCCGAAGCTTGTCACTTCGAGTAGCGACCATAGGAGCGTATCGAGAAGAATGTCACTTCGAGTAGCGACCATAGGAGCGTATCGAGAAGTGAAGTGACAATTTAAAAACACCGTTCTCGATACGAAAAATGTAAAGAGGCGCATTTTTCTACTCGAACTGACACCAATGGATAGCGACAAGGCATGCATCCTAAGCTTGTTACTTCGAGTAGCGACCATAGGAGCGTATCGAGAAGCGAAGTGAGAATTTACGAATCGCAGTTCTCGCCTCAAAAAATTTAAAAGAGGCATATTTACCTGCTAAGTCTATTTGAAATAATTAAAAAAATGTATTAGTATTAAGTCTGAAAAATTTTGTTGTATATCGCTCAAGTGCCGGTAGTGGCAAAACCTTTACACTGGTGAAGGAATACCTTAGGTTGGCCATGCACGACGAAAAAAAACTGAATTACAATTACCGGCGCATACTGGCCATTACCTTTACCAATAAAGCCGCCGCCGAAATGAAAAGCCGCGTCATCAGCGCCCTGCATCAGATTAGTGGCAATGACGAAATGCCCTTTCTTGGTCACTTATTATGTAAAGAATTAAATCTACCGCCTGAGCAACTGAAAGACCGCGCACAAATTGTTTTAAGCAGCATCCTTCACCACTACTCCGACTTTGCCATTGGTACCATTGATAGTTTTACGCATAAAATCGTAAAAACATTTGCCCACGACCTTAAACTCCCGGTTAATTTTAACATTGAGCTTGATACACGAGGTTTTTATGACAAGGTCATTGCCTTGCTTTTTAGTCAGGTGGGCGAAGATGAATACGTGAGCAAGCTCCTGAAAGATTTTGTGCTAGGCAAGGCTGAAAGCAACAGCAGTTGGGATCCGGAAAAACAGATACAGGAATTTTCAGCGCTCTTGCAAAAAGAAAATTCGGAAGCCTACATCCAAAAACTAAAACATTTTGAAACCAGTGAGCTGGAAAGTTTCCGCAAACAATTTCAGGAATTTACCAAGCATTATCAAAACACATTAAAAGCCCTGGCCGAAAAAGCCCTTCAACTCATTCGTTCAAAGCATTTAAGCGATGAGGATTTTCGTTATAAAAAAACGGGGCCCCAAAGTTTTTTCAAAAAGTGTTTCAATAACACGGTTCTGCCCGAAGACACGCATGGTTCGCGTTTAATGGATGCCCTTGAACAGAACAAATGGGCGGGCAGCAGCAATGCAGCTATTGATAGTATCAGTGGCGAGCTTAACCGAATAGCCAGAGAACTGATTGATTTTATTAATGAAAATTACCAATACTATTCCTTATGTAATTTGTTGGCCAATCAGATGTACTCCTTGATGCTGCTTAAAAAAATTGAAGAAATAAGTTTTGAGCAAAAAAACGAGGAGCGTTTGGTATTTATCAGTGAGTTTAATCAGCGCATTTTCGACATCATCAACAACGAGCCAACGCCCTTTATTTACGAGCGTTTGGGCGAACGCTACCAACATTATTTGCTCGACGAATTTCAGGATACCAGTAGTTTGCAATGGCAAAACATTTTACCGCTGGTTGACAATTCGCTCTCGAACGGGTGGTTTAATTTAATTGTTGGCGATGGCAAACAAAGTATTTACCGCTGGCGCAACGCTAACGTAAAACAATTTGCACTGCTGCCTGAAATTGAAAATAACTCGCACAGCAACAGCATTGCCGAAAGAGAGTTGTCGCTGAACCGGAATTTTGAAGAAAAGTTTCTGGATACCAATTTCAGAAGCCTTGGTAACATTGTCAGCTTTAACAATGCTTTGTTTGCTCACCTCACAAAGACCGTTTTGCTGGAAGAAAATCAAAAAATATATTTCAGGCAGGAGCAAAAATGGCAGAAGGAATTGAGCGACCTGGGTTATGTGAGTATTGATACCTTAAAAATAAAACGCGAGGAGATGGATGATTATACCTGCTCGCAGATAAAATCACACATTGAGCAAGCGCTTAATGATGGTTTTTCGTATGGCGACATTTGTATTCTGGCCCGTAAAAATTATCATGGCAACATTATCGCCGCTTTCCTTATGGAGCAGGGCATTCCGGTGGTTTCTTCCGACTCGTTATTGCTTAGAAACAATCTGGAAGTGAACACCTTGCTTTGCTTCCTAAATTATTTGGTTAATAATCAGGACATCATTAGCGCTGCCGCAGTGATTAATTACGTGTATGTTTCGGGAGGGATTAATGGCGAGCAATTGCACAAGGCTCTTGAAAATTTGTCGCGCCGGGTAAATTTGTTCGATGTTCTTTCAGGTTTTGGAATTGAATTAAACGCGCAGGATTTATCGTTGAACAATTTGCTGGATAACTGCATCGCCATTAGCACAGCTTTGCAACTCAACAAAAACGCCTTCCATTACATTCGTTTTTTTCTGGATGAGGTGAACGAATTTTTGGTGCTTAAAAATTCAAACATTTCTTCGTTTTTCGATTGGTGGCATTCGCGCAGCCAAAAGGCCTCAATGATAATTCCCGAAGGCACCAAGGCCGTTAAAATTATGACCATTCATGCCAGCAAGGGCCTTGAGTTTCCGGTGGTAATAGTTCCTTATTGCAACTGGGGAATTTACAAAGCCAACGATAGCTGGGTGAACATTGAAAACGATAAAGTGCAATTACCGGTTACGGTGGTGAATTTGTCTAAAAAAGCGGGTGAATCGGGTTTTGATAAAGAGTTACTTGCCGAACAAAACGATCAGCTACTTGATAATGCAAACCTTTTGTACGTGGCATTTACAAGGGCAGTTGAGCGCTTACACATTCTGGCCGGACAGAGCGAAAGCAACAAACAAAAAGGAGTGAACACCTGGTTAGAGGATTTTGCAAAAGCAAATTACAAACAGGTTCGTGATAATTTTTATGAATTGGGCAATCACTTAAATAAAACAGAAACAAGAGAAAAAGCTACTTTATCCGTGTTCGAAATCAATCCCCTGTTGTTTGACACCAATAAAAATGTGGTAAAAATTAAAGCTGCTTACCTACATAATCACAGCGAGAGTGAACAGGCCAAACAGGAAGGAATTAAGCTGCACTGGCTGCTATCTAAAATTAAATCACCCAAGGATATTGACAGTGCTATTGGCAGCGCTTTGCTCGAGGGACTGATTGGTGCCACTGAGAAAAGCAGCTTAACTACTAAATTGCTCAACATTATTGAACACCCACAACTGGCACATTTTTTTAAGCCGCAGAGTGAGTGCCGCATTGAATCTGAAATAATGACTGCTACCGGTGAACTGTTACGACCCGACCGCATTTTATTTGAAGAAAATGCTACTACCCTGATTGATTATAAAACCGGACAACGCAACGATGCCAACTATTTTAAACAACTGATCCGCTATGAAGATGCCCTGATTGCGATGGGTTATAAAAACATAAAAAAACTGCTGCTCTACGTGGATGATATGGCCATAGTTGAGCTAAAATAACTATCTTCGTTAACAATCAAAATCAATAAAAAAATCTCAATGACTAATTCCTTAGCCAAAATTACCAGCAAGGGTTTAACCCTCTTGTTTTCTGCCATCAGTCTTATTTCAATTTCACAAACACCGGGCATCAATCTTTCATATATTGATTCGGCTTTTAGTCCGCGTCAGGACTTTTATAATTTTTGCAACGGCAAATGGCAAAAGAAATTTGTGCTGCCCGAAAGTGATGCCCGTTACGCTAGCTTTAATGAGATAAATGAAAACAATCTTAAAAAAATAAAACTGATACTGGATGCTGCCGCCAAAAACAAAATGGCCAAAAGCGGCAGCGATGCGCAACGACTTCGTGATTTTTATAACACAGCCATGGATTCGAGCCGTGCTGATGCTTTGGGTTATTCACCCATTTACGACCAACTGCGCCGAATTGATAGTGTTAAAACCATTGAACAAATGATGGAACTAAAATCGGAATTTGATTACATTGGTGTTAACCTGTTTTTTGCCGGCGGTGTTTCGCCTGACCTTAAAAACAGTAAACGTAATCGGTATGGCATCAGTCAGGCCGGGCTTGGTTTGGGCGACAGGGATTATTATTACAACCCCAAACATGAAAAAATAAGGGAAGAATATAAAAAGTACCTCGAAAACCTTTTCACTTTAATTGGTACGGCCCCTTATCTGGCCGCAGAGTTTGCCAATGATGTGTTTGAATTTGAAAAACTGCTTGCCAACAAGGCGCTTACTCGTGAACAAATGCGCGACGTTGAAAAACAATACAATATTTACACGATTAAAGGCCTTAACGAGCTGGCTCCTGTTGTGAAATGGGACAGCTATTTTAAATCAAAAAAAATTAATGTGGACAGTGTAAATGTTGCCACTGTTGATTTTATGAATGCCATGAGTAAACTTGTTTCGGGCGAAATAATTAGCAAATTAAAAGTGTATGCCAAAGCTCAGTTAATTATGGAAGCGGCTCCATACCTCTCTCAAAAATTTGATTTCATACATTTTAGTTTCAGAGGCAAAATTATGAGTGGTGCAAAAAAAATGAAACCACGTTGGCAAAAGGTTCAAAGTGTAATGAATTCATGCATTGGTGATATTGTATCGAAGGAATTTGTAAAGCAACATTTTACACCTGATGCCAAGGTAAAAGTGAACAAGCTGATTGATAACCTTGTACTGGCTTACCGCGAACGCATTGCAGGACGTGACTGGATGAGTGAAGAAACAAAAAAGGCTGCCAACCGAAAACTGGATTTATTAATCCGCAAAGTAGGTTATCCCGACAAATGGAAAGATTATACCGGCATGATAATTGGCACCGACAGCTACTGGGGCAATTTGTGCCGGGCCAACACATTCCTGAATCAGGATAATCTTAACGATTTAAAAAAACCGGTGGACCGCAACAAATGGCAAATGACGCCCGTTACTGTAAATGCCTATTACGACCCTACCACTAATGAAATTACTTTTCCGGCTGCCATTTTACAACCACCATTTTTTGACCCCAAGGCCGAAGACGCCGCCAACTATGGTACCATGGGCTCTATTATTGGTCACGAACTCACACATGGCTTTGACGACCAGGGTGCCCAGTTTGATGCCGATGGTAATATGAAAATGTGGTGGACCGACAACGATTACAAAAACTTTAAAGAGAAAACCGGATTAATTGTAAAACAGTTTGACGAGTATGTGGCGCTTGATTCGCTGCATGTAAATGGCAACATGACTCAGGGCGAAAACATTGCCGATTTGGGTGGTTTAACAATGGCCTATAACGCCTACAAAAAATCGCTGAATGGAAGTGCTTCAAAAATTATTGGTGGTTTTACCGGCGAACAGCGCTTTTTTATTGCCTGGGCACAGGGTTGGAAATCAGTGACTCGCAACGAAGAATTAAAGCGCCTGTTAACCATCGATTACCATTCGCCTGCTTATTTCAGGGCCTTTGCCCCACTCTGCAACATGAAAGCTTTTTACGAAGCCTTTGGTGTGAAAGAAGGTGATAAAATGTACCGTCCCGATGCCTCGCGCGTAGAAATCTGGTAACATGAAGCCGCTTTTTGTTTGTCTGCTTTTTCTATCCATTTATGTAAACGCTCAATTTGATGGTTTGCTTAACGAATGGAAAGCCGACAAGGATTTAAAAGGCGCCTCGTATGGCTTTTGTGTAATGAATGCCAAAACATCGGAGGTAGTGGCCGAACACAAGGCTCATGAGCTCATGATTCCGGCAAGTACTTTAAAAATTGTGACAACAGCCGCCGCCTTAAAATTATTAGGGCCTTCGTTTCGCTACACCACCAAACTTAGTTATACCGGAAATTTTAATAAAACCACAGGAGTATTGGATGGTGATTTGGTGATTGTGGGCAGTGGCGATCCCAGCCTGCAATCGGAAAATTTTGGTAAGGAAAGCTGTGTGGAAAAATGGGCACAGGAACTCAAGAAAAAAGGTATTAAGGAAATTAATGGCAGCATTATTGGCGATGCTTCGGCTTTTGAGCGCGAAATACCGGGCGAATGGATTTGGGCCGACATGGGCAATTATTTTGGCAGCACACCCTGCGGTTTATCCTACATGGACAATAAGTTTAAACTGATTTACTACAGCGGCAGCACCGGCAGCGAAGCCAAATTGCAAAGCGCATCACCCGAATATTACAGTAAAAAATACGAACTTAATTCGAACGTTATCAGCAAAGGCAGTGAAGACGAGGCTTATGTGTATGGCGACCCCTATTCCTACACCAAAGAAATTAGAGGGGCCATTCCACCAAACAAAAGTAATTATGAGGTAGAAGCTGCTTTGCCCGACCCCGCGCTGCTTTGCGCCGAACATCTTGCTTTGGCTTTAGAAAAAGCCGGCATTAAGTGCAACCGCAATAAAGCCAGCAGCAACTACAAAAAAGATGTTCTGAAAATTTCTAAAGATGTATTCTACACACACTATTCGCCCACGCTCGATAAAATTGTGTACTTCACTAATTTAAAAAGTAATAATTTGTATTGCGAAAGTTTGTTGCGCAGCCTGGGCAAGGGCAGCGAAAAAGAAGGACTGGAACAGGTAAAGGCTTTTTGTAAAGAAAGAGGATTAAACACGGATGAAATTTTTATGGTGGATGGTTGCGGCCTTGCAAGAGCCAACACAAGCACAACCGGCTTTTTAACAAGCATGTTGGGTAAAATGGCCAGAGACAGCAGTACTTTTAAAATTCTTAAAAATTCGTTTCCGGTGGCAGGTAAATCGGGCAGCATGAGCTACATGGGTAAAGGAAAATTTATTGAAGACAACATGCATGCCAAAACGGGATACATTAACCGTGCGCGCGCCTATTGCGGCTATGTTACATCGCGATCCGGCAAAGAGCTGGCTTTTTCGGTAATATTAAACAACTATACCTGCACCGCGCGGGAAGCCAAATTAAAACTTGAAAAATTTCTGGTTGAATTGGGAGAGTTGTGATTACTTCTTTTCTTCTGATTTTTCGTGATCCACTAAATTATTGTAATAGGTATAATCCTTTGTTATAAGTCCGTTTTCAATTGTAAAAATGGTACAAATCGGAAGCTCAAATGTTGTGCTGTCAGGTCCCATTCCGGTTGAAACAAATTCAACAATTATGTGATTATTATCCGATGGATAAGTTTGAATCACTTCATCATGCAGATTATTAAACACAAAACTCAGTTGAGAATATTTCTCGATAATTTGTTGCCGGCTTTGTTTAACTATTCCCTGCCCGAGCGAGGGGTCTTTAAAGTCAGATGTATCGGCATACATGGCTGCCATCTTGGTCCAATTGTGTGCATTAAAATAATCAAAATAGTTTTTTACCAGAGTTTCATTCGCACTGGTTGTTGGTTTAACTGTGGTTGTTTGATTACAAGCATTGAATGCCACAACTGTAATAAAAAGTATCGCAAGTTTTTTCATGTGTTCAATTTACTAAAAATGTTGAAAAGAATATGTTGTAAACAGGTTGAAGATAAACACTTCAGCTCAAATTGTTAATACCCGCTTCTAACAGAGCCAACTGCAAGTGTCAAAATCACTCATAACTCTCTCCGCTTTATGATTGAAGTCATAATAAAAAAAGGCCTGTGTTGCTGAACTTTGTGCTGCAAAACATTTCCAATAAAAATCAACAAAATACCTCTATGAAAAAAATAATGCTAATAGCCACTATTTCAGTTTCCGCACTTTTAACTGCTTGTGGAGGCGACACAGAGAAAACGACAGATACCAAGGGCGAAGCGCCAAAGAGCATGGTTAGCGATCCTCAAACCTACGACCCTAAACGTGGCGAAGGTAAATGGACGGCTGAATCTCTGGCTCTAAAAGAACAACTCGACGAAACCTGGATTGCTTCCGGTGAAAGTATCTCGGGTGTAAAATGCACCTCGTGTCACAAAATGACAGATGAAAAGCTTGTGGGTCCGGGTTGGAAAGGTGTTACCCAAAGGAGGACCCCTGAATGGATTATGAATTTTATTACCAACCCCGATCCGATGATTGATAAGGATCCTGAAGCACAAGCTATGCTCGAACTATGCCTTGTGCGAATGCCTAATCAAAGCCTTTCTGATACCGAAGCCAGAAATATTCTTGAGTATATGCGCAAACTTGATAGCACCAAATAAAATTAAACCAAAATCTAATCGTAAACATGAAGATCAAAATAACAACTTTAGCAATAACCGGTTTGGTTCTGATTTCTTGTCTGGAATCGTGCAAGCCAAAAAACACCAGTAATGCCGTGAGTGGTGATGCGGGAGCAAAAGCTTACGTTGCACCAGGCAAACACGACGAATATTACAATTTTGTGAGCGGCGGCTTTAGTGGCCAAATGAGCGTTTACGGCCTGCCAAGCGGACGTTTATTGCGTGTAATTCCTGTATTTGCTGTTGATCCTGAAAAGGGTTGGGGATATAGCGAAGAAACAAAGGCCATGCTCAATACTTCACACGGCTTTGTTCCCTGGGACGACTTGCACCATACACAACTCTCGAAAACCGAAGGCGAAATTGACGGCCGTTGGGTTTTTGGAAATGGCAATAACACACCACGGGTGGCACGCATCGATCTTTCAACTTTCAGAACTTCCGAAATAATTGAATTACCCAACAGTGCAGGCAACCATTCTTCTCCCTTCATTACTGAAAATACAGAATATGTAGTTGCCGGAACACGTTTCAGCGTTCCTTCCGACAATGCGAATGGAGATGTGGCCATTAATACCTACAAACAAAACTTTAAGGGATACCTTAGTTTTATTTCCGTGGATAAAAAAGATGGCAAAATGGATATTGCCTTTCAGATAGAATGCCCAGGTGTGAACTTTGACTTAAGTCGCGCAGGCAAGCTAAAATCGCACGGCTGGTTCTTCTTCTCATGTTATAACACCGAACAGGCCAACACATTGTTGGAAGTTAACGCCTCGCAACGCGATAAAGATTTTATTATGGCTGTGAACTGGAAAAAAGCCGAAGAGTATATTAAAGCAGGCAAAGGTAAAAAAATGCCAACTAAGTATGCACATAATACCTACAGCGATGTAACCCACTCCGCCACCTCTGAAATTAAAACCGAGGTACTGGTTCTGGATTCAAAAGAACTTGCTGACATCTGTTACATGATTCCTTGTCCCAAATCGCCACATGGTTGCGACGTTGACCCTACCGGCGAATACATAGTTGGCAGTGGAAAACTTGCCGCCATCATCCCCGTGTTTAGTTTTGATAAAATACAGTCTGCAATAGCCGCAAAATCATACGATGGCGATTATCAGGGCATTCCGGTAATTAAATACGAAGCGGCGCTATACGGTGAGGTTAAAAAACCCGGACTTGGTCCACTGCATACAGAGTTTGATGGCAAAGGAAACGCATACACCTCCTTCTTCGTTTCTTCGGAAGTTGTGAAATGGAACATTAAGGATTTGACAGTGGTTGACCGCGCTCCAACCTTTTATTCTGTTGGTCACTTGTGCATTCCTGGAGGTGACACCCGCACTCCTTCAGCAAAATATTTAATTGCCTACAATAAAATCACAAAAGACAGGTATTTACCAACAGGACCTGAACTTGCTCAGAGTGCTCAGCTATATGACATTAGTGGCGACAAAATGCAGTTGATTCTGGACTTCCCAACCATTGGGGAGCCACACTATGCACAGGCCGCTCCCGCCGCTATTATTGAAAAAGGCCAAATTAAAATATTTAAGATAGCCGACAACAAGCATCCTTATGTAGCCAAGGGCGAAGGCGAAAGTAAAGTTGTACGAGAAGGAAAAGTTGTTCATGTGTACATGACCTCTATCCGTTCACACTTTGCACCTGATAATATTGAAGGAATAAAACTGGGTGATGAAGTTTATTTTCATGTAACCAATCTTGAACAGGATTGGGATGTGCCTCATGGATTTGCGATAAAAAGTGCTATAAATGCTGAATTACTAATTATGCCAGGCGAAACCCAAACCCTTAAATGGATTCCAGATCGTGTTGGAATTGTTCCTATCTATTGTACCGATTTTTGCAGTGCCCTACATCAGGAAATGCAAGGATATGTTAGAGTTTCACCGGCCAACAGTTCTGTACCTTTAAGTTTTAGCGTTGGTAAAAACAGTTCCGAAGTGCCTGCGTCTAAATAAAACCGCGTTTTTTAATAATAGGAGCGGAAGTGTACACTGCCCGCTCCTTTTTTTTGATTATCGTTTCCTCAAACGGTGTTTTCCTGATTTTGAACCTGCAAATTGATTTACCAAAAAAGAACCTACTATGTCAACACACAATACTACCACAAGCGGATTAACTGGCTTATCAAAACTATTTCTCCTGCTTTCCTGCATATTTTTGATTACCTCTCTCTTCACGCCTATCTGGCAAATTGATTTGGATGCACCTCAATATCCTGAAGGGCTATCGTTAAAAATATTTGCCAAAGGACTGGGTGGTAATGTTGACATTATCAATGGCCTGAATCATTACATCGGAATGAAAACCCTGCACAACGAAGATTTTATTGAATTTACCATATTGCCCTACCTCATTACTTTGTTTGCTATTGCCTGTTTGTTGGTTATTATTTTTGCCCGCAAAAAAGGTCTGTATATTTTACTTGGTGCATTTGTTGTTTTTGGAATAGTGGCCATGGTCGATTTTTGGAAGTGGGAATACGATTATGGACACAATCTGGACCCCAATGCTGCCATTATTGTGCCGGGTATGGCCTACCAACCACCATTAATCGGTTTTAAGCAGTTGCTTAATTTTGGCGCGTACTCAGTGCCGGATGTTGGCGGCTGGTTGTTTATTGGTGCCGGTGTACTAATGCTGGTGGGCACTGTTAATGAAGGATTATTTACACGTAAAGGGCAGAAAATCAAAACCCCGGGTGCTATAGCCTGCATTATTATGCTATCACTTAGTTCATGTTCCGATGCCGGAATCTCTCCTATTAAACTTAATACCGATCATTGCGATTATTGCAAAATGACAATTGCGAATAATCAGTTTGCTTCTGAACTCGTTACAGAAAAGGGGCGGGCCTACAAATTCGACGATTTGTCGTGCCTGCTGAATTATCGTTCTGAGAAATCGCATAAACAATGTGTTTGTTACGTTAACGATTTTTTAAGCCCTAATAAACTTTTAAAAGTTGATTCGGTATTTTTTATTCATGGAGACAATGTACAAAGTCCCATGGGTGGTAACATTGCCGCCTTTAGCAACGCCGACAGTGCAAAGGCTTTTGCCACCCGATTAAACGCCATGCCCGTTTCGTGGGAAAAACTTTCCGAATAAGCGTGAACAGCCGCTTTTATATATTTATTCCTGTTCTCTTTTGCTACATTGGTTTTACCCGGACTTTTGTTGTTGAGAAAAACAAAAACATTGGCTCCATAAAAAAAGCACTTGCCATGTGTAAAAATGGCGATACTATTATTGTGATGCCCGGTACTTACCGCGAAGGCAATCTGATAATTGACAAATCCATTTATTTTTTAGGTAAAGACTACCCGGTTTTGGATGGCCAAAAAAAGTTTGAAATTGTTTCCATAAAAGCCAGCAAGGTGGTGATAAGCGGATTTAAAGTGCAACACTCGGGATACGCCACGCTCGATGACCCAGGAGCCATAAAGGTATATGATGGAAGGGACGTGATTATCAGCAACAACATTCTTGAAGATAATTTCTTTGGCATTTACATTCAATATGGCAGACACTGTGTAATTAAAAACAACAGAATTGTGGCTTTTGGGATTGAAGAACAACACATCGGCAATGGCATTCATTGCTGGAAGAGCGACAGTTTACAAATAATTGGCAACTCAGTTAGCGGGCATCGAGACGGCATCTACTTTGAATTTGTAACCAATTCACTTATCTGGAAAAATACCTCTACAAAAAACATTCGTTATGGTTTGCACTTTATGTTCTCCAACAACGATTCCTATATTTCCAATTTCTTTAAAAACAACGGTGCAGGTGTGGCGGTTATGTTCACACACAAAGTAAAAATGATTAACAATGTTTTCGAGGAAAATTGGGGAGATGCAGCATATGGCCTTATGCTCAAGGAAATTTCTGATAGTTACATCAGCGGAAACAGATTCAAAAAAAACACCACTGGAATTTACATGGAAGGTACCAGCAGGATTATTGTCGAAAAAAATGTTTTTGAAAGTAACGGCTGGGGCATGAAAATACAAGCCAGTTGTATGGATAACGAAATAAGAAGTAATAATTTTATTGGCAATACATTCGACATAAGCACAAACGGTGATGTGGTATTAAACTCCTTTAACGGTAATTATTGGGACAAATACCAAGGCTATGATTTGGATAAAAATAATATTGGAGATGTGCCCTACCATCCTTTGAGTTTGTTTTCTGTTATTGTGGAACAAAACCCACCCACCATGTTACTGTATCGCAGTTTTATGATAACTTTACTGGACAAGTCTGAAAAAATTGCTCCAAGCCTTACACCTGATAATTTTTTAGACAAAACTCCACTCATGCATTCGCTTAATTTATGATTGAAATTGAAAACATAAATAAATCATTTGGAAAGCTGAAGGTATTAGACAATGTAAATTTAAGTTGCAAAAAAGGGGAATGTATCGCTTTGATTGGCCCTAACGCCTGTGGCAAAACCACGCTCATCAAATCCATACTTGGCATGGTTGTTCCTGATTCCGGAGTTATTAAATTTAACGGGCATTCTATCCACAAAAGTTTTGAATACAGAGCTAGCATTGGTTATATGCCTCAGATTGGCCGGTATCCCGACAACATGAGTATTAGAGGGATTGTGGAAATGGTAAAGCTCATCCGAAATCACAAAGGCGATTTGGATGAAGAACTTTTTGAAAAGTTTAAACTCAAAGAGCTTGGTAATAAATTTATGCGAACGCTATCGGGTGGAACAACCCAAAAGGTAAGTGCCACTCTTGCCTTTTTGTTTAACCCTGAGGTATTGATACTTGATGAACCAACTGCGGGCCTTGATCCACTAGCCTCAGAAATTTTAAAAGAAAAGGTTATCCGTGAAAAGGAAAAAGGTAAACTCGTTCTCATTACCTCACATCTGTTAAGTGAACTGGACGAATTAATAACTCAGATAATTTTTATGCAGGATGGAAAAGTGGTGTTTCATAAAAATACAGGTGAGCTGCAAGTAGAAAGCGGTGAAGAAAAAATATCCAAAGCCATTGCACACATTTTAAGGCAGCAGCAGACATGAAAAGAATTGCAAAAATAGTGGGTACGGACATTCTTAGAAACAGAATTGTGGTGGTTTACACTTTAATTCTTGCCTGTCTTTCGTGGAGCGTTTTTGCTCTCGAAGACAACAGCAGCAAGGGCCTGTTAACTTTGCTAAACATTATTTTACTAACCGTACCCTTGGTTTCGGTAATATTTTCGACTATTTACATTTACAACAGTCAGGAATTTATTGAGCTTTTACTTAGTCAGCCAGTACAACGAAAAACAATATGGCGCAGTTTATTTTATGGTTTAAGCCTTTCTCTTTCCATTTCATTTTTTATTGGCGCTGGCTTGCCCATACTTATATTTTCTCCTGCCGACATTGCCTGGATGATGGTGTTAATGGGTTGCGCCATTTCCATTATTTTTGCGGCACTTGCCATGCTGAGTTCTATTTTTACACGCGACAAGGCTAGAGGTATTGGCATAGCAATTGTTCTGTGGCTGATGTTTTCGTTATTGTTTGATGGGTTGCTAATGTTTTTGAGCTTCCAGTTTGCCGAGTACCCAATTGAAAAACCAATGGTAGCCATTGTAGCATTAAATCCCATTGATTTGGCACGTATTCTTATTTTATTGCACCTTGACGTATCGGCTATGATGGGACAAACCGGAGCCATTTTTAAGAATTTTTTTGGTACTCATGTCGGCATTGCAACCACATTCAGTATTTTAGGTTTATGGGTTATAGTACCCTACAAAATTTCGCTTAAAAGATTTGAGCAAAAGGATTTGTAACCTTCTTTAAGCATTTCTTCAGCCGGGCATTCATAAAAAAAGTGCGCAATTTCTTACGCACCCTCAGCCAATACTGCCCAAACCAAAAAGTAATCCTCTAATACTGAGGCAAAAGATAAATTATTTATGCTATGTGATAACCAATCTTTTTAAAGCAGCTGATAAAGTCTATTTTGGCAACAACACGTCATTTATTACATGAATGATGCCATTTGACGTAGCAATCGATGCCACAATTTCAGAATTGTTTACATACAATTTTCCATCCTTTGCCGTAATTTTTACCTTGCCACCAAACACCATGTCAAACTCCTGACCGTCCTGCATGTACTCCGGTTTCAAAACACCAACATAAGTATGGTAACCTAAAATATTTTGCAGGTCAGCCTTTTTCTCGGGTTTTAACAGACCATCTACGGTGCCTGCCGGCAATTTATCAAAAGCCGCATTGGTTGGCGCAAACACGGTAAACGGGCCTGCATTACTAAGTGCGTCTACAAGCTCCGCTGCTTTAACAGCCGCTACAAGTGTAGTGTGATCCTTACTTCCCACTGCCACCTGAACAATGTTTGGATTTGAAACATCGTCTTTAACTCCCGACTGACCTGTTTGTGTTTGCTCCGCCGTTGAGGCTGGAGGGGTTTCTGTAGAGGTTTCGTCTGCTGTACTGCAAGCCCCTAAACTAAAAATTCCTGCTACTAAAATTGATTTGAATACTTTTTCCATAATTTCACAATTAACAGGTACAAATTACACAACCATACGGCAAATGGCTTATGACTCTGGTCATAATTAAAACGCCCAAAACCCACTAAGGTTCGAGAGCAAGAAAATATCGCCGACGCTGAAAAAAATAAAGCAAACCAATACCGGAAAAAATAAGCACTGTTATTGCGAATAACAATTCATTTCCAAATGGAACCGACGTGTAACTAAACGAAGCAATACCCTGAATTGCCAAAAGAACTTCATTGGCAAACACCCCGCCTACAAACAAATACAAAGCAAATTTAGTTTGCTGGTTGGTATTTATTAATTGTAGGGTGTAAATGTAGGCCAATAAAAAAACAGAAATTACAGCTAACAAAATCAAATGCAGATAGGCAATAACAACCGGACGGAAACCAAATGCCAGCTTACTCAAAGCGGGGATAGTAGAACCCAATTGCAGCAAAAGTTTAGCACTAAAAGCAATGGCTACCAATAGGAATAAATAATACCCGTTTTTAAATGCCGAGGTTTTGGATGGCAGGGCATTTTTGATGGCGACAAATAATTTTAACCACCCAAATAATTGTGCGAAAGATGCAATAACTACAAAGACATACAACCACACTGGCAAGCCTGCCCAAAGGGTTGACAAAAAATAGGCGGGCACACAGGATAAAAACATCAGCCAAAATGCTGTTTTATTGCTTTTGAAGGTTGGAAGCCATTCGTTTAATTGAGACGCCAACAAACCCAAACAGGTAAAAGTAAAAAATCCATTGTACTGAAAATGAAGGTAAAAATACACCGAAGCCAGGTACCAGTTTTGATTAAACTGTTTTGTGGCCATCATGTATGCCAAAGAAAATGTTCCAAGGGATGAAATCGCGTTAAAAAATAATCCTGCCCTGAACCAATTTGCAGCGCCGTTTAACGCTGATAGATTTTTTAAATCGCGATATAAATAATAACAAAAAGCATAATTCACAAAAATGGCAATGGTTGAAATAACAATGGAAACAATTCCATAACCTGAACTGATAAAAGAAAAAATCATGCCATATGAACACAATAAATTAGCTACAATCATTGAGCGATACCGTTTTTCGTTAAGCGAGAATTTGTGTTTAACCATAACGTGCAGTATCAGTACATAAATGGTGTGGGTAATCCATCCCAAAAATGCAAAATGCGAATGCGCGTGCTGAATGCTTTTTTGATCAAAATAAGGAAATTCAAATCCAATTTTGTACCGCATTACCATTCCAAGAAAGGCCACAATTAAAAGGTTTAAAAGCGATATTTTGAGCCAGAATCGTGTGTTAAGTATCATTGTACCTGTTAGCTAGTATATTAGTTTTCGATTAATTATTTCCACTTTGTTATCATCCTTCATTTTAGATAAGGTTCGGATAACTGTTTCAACCCTTAAGCCGGTAAAATTAGCAATATCCTGACGGGTATAGGGGATGCGAATTTTCTTATCCTCATTACAACTTTTCTTTTTATAACTCTTCAAAAATCCAAGTATCCTTTGTTCAGGCGTGTTGTTAATTACTTCACGAGACGTGATAGCTTTATTATAAATGCGTCGGGCAAACACATCCAGCAAATTTCTTTGTATATGCGGGTTCGATTCCAAAAGGTCGATAAAACTTTTTTTGTTAAGTTTAATTACCTCGGTGTCGGTTGCAGCTACGGCCGAAGAAGGATAAACCTCATTGATAAATAATGGTGGTTCGCCAAAACTACAGCCTTCCTCAAAAACACCCTGAGTAAATTCTCTGCCATCACAGTTTACATTAATCATTTTAACAGTTCCCTTTTTTATCTGATAATAAAAGCGGGGTGCTTCTCCTTCGTGAAAAATAAAATCGCCTTTATCGAGTGTTTTTATCACACCACCATGGGAGATTAAAAGCTTTTCCTCAATCATAATTGTAAATAAATTTATAGGTGCACGAAATAGTTTCCGAAGTGAAATTAGTTCTCTAATTGCTTTTAAATGCTGACATTCGTCATGTATGATTATGACTGCAATCACAAACTTTCAGATTGGGATTAAATAGTTTTGCAAGGTATTCTGATGGTGCATTCAAGATGAGTTTTCACTCACCAGAATTTAAACTAAGTAAATCAGCGTACCTGAAAAAAAACATAAAAAATATTCGGTCACTAGCTCTGATTCTCTTGTATATTTATGTCTTCAACTTTCTGAGAATTTATTTACCCTACCTGAACTATATTGTTAATTACAATTACATTGCCACTGAGTTGTGTGAAAACAAAAACAAACCACAGGTGCACTGTAATGGAAAATGTCACGTGCAAAAAGAAATAAAAAAATTAGTCGACGAAGAATCTCAGCCCGACAAAACCCCCGCTACATTTAAAATTATTGTCTTTCAGGAACTGCCAACAACATCCTCAAGACTGGGTCAGTTGTACCAACTCTCAATTATAAACAGAAGTAAGTTACTACCCATAAACTATTCTTCTCCCGCACCCGAAATCAGCTCCCCACCGCCAAAAATTTCCTGAATTTATTTATGAGTATTTGGTATGTCGAATCGGTTCCCGGTTTTGCACCGAAACTATTTTGCCCTATACAGTATACCGATTATTCCTTTATTAATCTACAATTCAGCAATCTTAATATGTTAAAATTTATACGCGTGGCATTAATTTGTACTTTACTTAATACTATACCAAGTAAGGCAGAAAACAAGTACAACATCGATAATTCCGCCAAAATTCAACAGAAGTCGTTATCTGAATACCCTGATACTTCTCAATGCGATATGGAAAATTGCTTTTGCGACAGTGATCCTACCCCTGCAGGTGTTATGATAAGTCATGTACATAACAAAGGAGAGTGGATGGTTTCTTATCGTTTTATGCAAATGAAAATGCAGGGTAATAGCATGGGAAATCAGGCCATAGACAATAAAATGGTGTTAAGCCAGTATTTAGCAACAGGTGAATATATGAACATGAAAATGCACATGATGATGCTCATGTACGGAATTAATGAGCGTTTAACTATAATGGGCATGTTTCATTACACGAGTAATTATATGGAAATGCTTATGAAGCAGGGTGACCGCGAACACAGCCATGCCATGAAAACAAGTGGCACCGGTGATACCAAACTAAGTGCTTTGTACGCGCTTATAAAAAAAGAGCGTGTACAGTTAATTGTAAACACAGGGCTAAATATCCCAACAGGCGCTTATAATTTGAAAGGCAGCCCACTTGACGGGATGTACCCAAATGCAAGATTACCTTATAGTATGCAATTAGGCTGCGGAACCTGGGATATTTTAACCAGCATAACCTACATCATTAAGCAGGAAAAATTTAGTTTCAGTTCTCAACTAAATTCAATTTTACGAATTAAAAACAACCTGGTAGGTTACCGGCTAGGAAATGAGTTTAATTTTAATGTTTGGTCGGCTTACAACTGGCTGCCATTCATAAGCAACTCTGTCCGAATTGAGGCAAATTACGCAGAACAGATTAAAAACTCTGACTCTTCACTACCCGTTTATACTGAGCCTGCTGCCAACAAAAATAATTACGGCGGCAAGGCCATTAATTTATATTTCGGAACGGTAATTCACTTAAAAAAAGGGATTCTAAATCGCTTTTACGTTGCCGCCGAATTTGGCTTACCTCTTTATCAAAACTTAAACGGCATTCAAATGATTTTAAAACAAAATTTAATTATTAATTCATCATTCAAATTTTAGCTTTATGAAAACACAATCAATTTTAATTTTTACCACTATTTTATTACTTGGTGTTTTTGGAATAACATCCTGCAAAAAAAACGACACCGGTGGCAAGGCCACCCTTCATGTGATGGTTTACCATCATTCCACACCAATTAATAATTCGGTTCTTTATATTAAATTTGGCACACAAAGTCAGCCCTCAAACCCAACCGCCGATTATGATCTGAAAGTAGATAGTGAAAGGGGAGAAAACCACATACATGTTGAAAATTTGCGTATGG
>JADLED010000074.1 GCA_020846335.1 Bacteroidia bacterium | reverse complement strand
TTTTTTTGGCTCCATATCACGTTACCATTGGCAAGCCGGTTTTTTTATCCTTTTTGCTAATCACCTTTTCACCCGCTTCGGTGTTGCCTCTGAATCCGTGTTCAGGACCAAATATTTTTTTTACGTTTACTTTTAATCGCAGGAGCGTATCCACCACGGTGGTGTTGCCAATTATGCCACTAACATTGGTAACAATGCCCACCTTTTTTTTTGCCAAAAGAGGCAGGTATTTATCAAATTGTTGTATGCCACAGGTAACGCTGCTGTATTCCTTAATTTGTAGCGTATTTTGTGCGCTTAATCCAATTGAAAGGAATAAACAGGCCAACAGGCACAGTAAATTGTTATTTTTGCAATTCAATTTCATTGTTTGAGCGCAGAACGTTTCATAGCTGATCGAATTTCGGGTACCGGCAATAGCAAAGGTAGCATTTCCAAACCCATTGTAAAAATAGGAATTATTGGCATTACACTGGGGGTAGCGGTTATGTTATTAACCATTAGCATTGTGTTGGGCTTTAAAAACGAAATCACCTCGCGCATTACCGGACTTACCACGCACATTGCCATTGGCAACATTAATGTAAATCCCGGCAACGAGCAGGAACCTATTTCCATTTCCGATGATTCGATTTCCTATCTTAAAAATCTGCCATGGGTGTTGCACATACAAAAAACCGCGTTTAAAAACGGTCTGCTAAAAACAGAAACCGAAAACGAAGGTGTTTTGCTTAAAGGAGTGGGGGAGGATTATGATTTTTCTTTCTTGAATAAACATTTGGTAGAAGGCAGATTGCCCGATTTAAAAGGCGAAGAGGCCAGCAAAGATATTTTGATAAGCAAGGTGCTGGCCGAAAAAATGAACATAAAACTTAATGACAAAGTGCTTATTCACTTTATTTCGCAACACACCATTTACGATAGTTTGGTGGGAGGGAGTTATATTAAATCCGAACAACGTTCGCGCAAATTAAAAGTGTGCGGAATTTTTAAAACTGATTTTGTGGACTTTGATGAAAAGCTGAGTGTGGTTGATTTACGTCAGGTGCAAAACATAAATTTCTGGCAAAAAAATCAGGTGGGCAATTACGAAATTGGTTTAAAAAGTTTCGACAGGCTGGAAGAAAGTCAGGAACAAATCCGCGAATTTTTGGGATACAGCTACAGCGTTAGTAGTGTTAAGGAAATTTATCAAAACATTTTTATCTGGCTCGATAAGCTTGACATTAACGGCGTAATTATTATTGTGTTAATGATTTTGGTGGCCACCATTAACATGATTACGGCCTTGCTGATATTGATTTTAGAGCGCACCAACATGGTGGGGCTGGTAAAGGCCCTGGGCATGAGCAATGCCAATGTGCGTAAAATTTTTATTCACATCAGTTTAAAATTAATTGGCCGGGGTTTGTTGTGGGGCAATATTATTGGCATCGGTTTGTGCCTGTTGCAATACTATTTTCACATAGCCAAGCTCGATAGCGAAACCTATTATGTGGACCACGTGGCGGTGCAAATAAACTGGTGGTATTTTTTATTGCTGAATGTGGGCACCTTTTTAGTGTGTGTGCTCATGCTCTTGTTGCCAACTTTGGTAATTACCAAGTTAACGCCTATAAAAACGCTTAAGTTTGATTAATTATTAGTTGCTCAAAATTAGTTGGGCACCTGTCAATGAGCGAGAATAGGAGGCCTCGCTCATTGCCAACGGGCTTTCCGCTGCAATGCTGTTTTGTCCTTTGCTATGTTTGTAGGCTTGCGGGGGCTTCCGCTGGTCGCCTCCTCAGCCAACAAACATAACGCAAAGTCCTGCACAGCATTTTCGCTACAATCCCATGGTGCAGAAATTCCGACCTATTAACTCTCTTAACTTCATTGAAAATAAAGACTGGTTTTTGAAAGCCTGTAATAAATTGATACAAACTAAATTAGAGTACATGCACAACATAATATACATCAATAAGAATGGAAGGGGGGGGTGGAGAATTAACAAACTAACATGAGGTTCAATACCCAAAATTCTTCAGACGTTTTTCGTTGCTGCGCCAGTCTTTATCCACCTTTACAAACAATTCCAAATAAATTTGTTTGCCAAAAAACGCTTCCATGTCTTTGCGGGCCATGGTGCCTACTTTTTTAAGGGCGCTGCCTTTATCACCAATAATAATTCCCTTTTGGCTATCGCGTTCCACTAAAATGTCGGCTTGTATGCGAATAATTTTTTCGTCTTCTTTAAAAGAGTTCACAATGGTTTCAACGCTATAGGGAATTTCTTTTTTGTAGTTTAATAATATTTTTTCACGAATAATTTCGCTCACAAAAAAACGTTCGGGCTTGTCGGTATATTCCGATTTGTCGTAAAATGCTTCGTTGGACGGCAACAGTTCAATAATGCGGCCCATGATGCGGTCGATGTTAAACTTCTTAAGAGCAGATATGGCAATGATTTCGGCGCGTGGTAGTTTTTCCTGCCACTGCATGATTTTCTCTTCCAGTTTTTCCTGCGCAGTAATGTCAATTTTATTAATGAGCAGTAGAATGGGGGTGTTTGATTTTTGAAGCTTTTGTAAATACGATTCTTCGAGTTGAATGTCTTCAAACACATCGGTAATTAATAAAAACAAGTCGGC
>JADLED010000073.1 GCA_020846335.1 Bacteroidia bacterium | reverse complement strand
GTTGGCTTTACATTAAGACTAACGGTTTGTTTAAGTGAATCGGTACAAAAACCAGTGGTGACAATCAGTTTAACGGTGTAGGTATTTGGTGCTGTGTAGGTATGAACCGGTGCAGTACTGGTGGAGACCGCCGTTCCATCGCCAAAAGACCAGGTGTAGCCGCTTATGGCGTTTGTTCCTGTAACCGAAGAGTTGTTGGTAAATGTGGTGGCTGCCGAAACACAGGTGGTAAATTGTGTAAATGCCGGAATCGGATTTGGTCTCAGGAGTATGGCCTGCGTGTAGGTGTTCACGCAACCCGAATTGGAAATTACCGACAAGGAAGGAATAAATACCCCTGTACTGGTATAGTTTTGAGCGGGTGGTACTGATAATGTGCTGGTATTGCCATTGGCAAAATTCCAGTTTATGCTCACACTTGGTGATGAGAAATTGCTAAAGATGACATTGGTGAGGGTGTTGCAACCCACGGTGGGTGTAACCGCAAAACTTGCTGTTGGGCTTGGTAAAATGCTTACTACCTGCGATGAGGTGTCGGAGCAGGCACCTCCTGCACCATTAATAAATGCTACCAGTTTAACCGTGTAAGTACCCGGCGATGTGTAGGTATTCACTTTATTGCCACCACCAAGATTTACAAAACCTGCGCCGGTACCAAAGTTCCAGCGGTAGGAGAGAAATTGTGTGCTGGCATTGGTAAAGCTGATGGAGGTATTTTGACATAGAGGACCAGATGGTACCACCAAGCTTGCTACCGGAGCCGTATTTATTACTACTGTAATTGTTCTGCTGGATACACCGCACAAATTGCTGTCTTTTAAAACAATGTTGTATAAACCGGTGGTAGGGTAGGCGATACTTATTGGGGTTGAGGGAGGCCATGGTCGCCAACCAATAATGGAATCGTGGCCAAGGCCCCAATAATTTCCAAAATTCCATTTTTCCTGTCGCTGAAAGGTATTGCCCTGACTTAAACAATTTCTAATGCTTCCGTTAGTAAACGAAAAAACATTATCGGGCCAACAGCGAATGGTTTTGTCGGGGGTAATAATGGCGCTATCGGTATCGTAAATATTAATAGGGTTAAAATTGGCGGTGGTGGGGTTTCCAAAGCTGCAATAGTTTTTTGCCTGCAGGGTTACCTGTGTTTGGCAGTTAACCGTTCCGCGGGCATACTGGTGCAAAATGTTGGTGCCGGCATTGGTAAAGCTTGTTACTAAAGGCGAAGAGCCGTCGCCAAAATTCCAGGTAAAGGTGGTGGTGGGACTAACGTCGGTGCTGGAATTGGTGAATGTGAGTGTTTTGGGAGCGCAGGCAGTTGTTAAGCCCAATGTTGGAATTTGTATGGAAGCGTTTACCGGTTTTTCCAATACCACGGTGCTGTTCATGCTGCATGTGAGCGAAGGAATACTAAGATTGATAACGAAGCTGTTAACCGTGGCAGCATAACTGTGTGTGATGAGGCTATTGGCGGAATAAGAAGCCCCGGTGTTATTGGATGACAAATCGCCCCAATTTATGGTGTAGGTGCCAAAGCTGCTGCTGGCCTGAAAATTGAGGGCATACACGCTGCCGGTGCAACTGATAAAGAGTGGCTGGCTGGTAGGAGTACCAAGGTAATTGTAAACCAAAGGGCACTGCGACTTTGCCTGCAAACTAATAACCAAAAATAAGAACAATAACCGCTTTAGCATGTCTAAATTCACCTATAAAAAAAATGCAAGTTTGTAAGCCGGGTTCTGTTTCGCCACGCCAAAGCGTGGTATATCTACCATTTATCTATGCGACCTACCCGTTGCGGCTTTCGATCCGTTTTACCGGATTGAAACAGGACGGGCCGCCCTGAGTACCGCAACCTATTTGGTCTTTCAACACCTGAGGTTTACCCCACACAATTATTACTAACTGTGCCTGTGAGCTCTTACCTCACATTTTCACTATCACCGCCGCACCAAGGCGCGGAGGCTACTTTGTTTTCTGTGGCACTTTCTGTTACCGGGGCATTTCTGCTCCGGCACCCACCCTTTCAGATGGCAGGTTACCCTGTGTTGCCCGGACTTTCCTCTCCCAACCTGACTTGCGCCGGTTAAAAGCGGTAGAAAAACTTGCATCTAAATATACGTATAATTTTAAAATTGGTGTGAAAAATGGTTTTAAATTGACGGTTTTAGTGATAAAGCATTCATTTTTAAATGAAATATTACATTTAGTTAGTAAACGCATCCGCAATTACTTCGCGAATGGTGATGTAGGTGTTTGGTAAAATTTGTTGCTCAATCTCCTCTTTTGTAAACCATTTTACTTCGGTAATGTTTTCTTCCAGTTGCGGCTTAAGTGTTTTGTTGTAAGTGGTTTGCATGTAATACCAATACGTTTTTTTTAGTGCGTAATTGCCTTTGTAGTTGTAAATATGGTAACTTGGATTTAAGCTGCGGGTAATGGTTAGTTGGTTTATGCCGCATTCTTCTTCGCATTCTCTAATCGCAGCATCCTCCACAAGTTCATTTTTTTCGAGCTTGCCTTTTGGTAAGTCCCAAAGGTTGTTGCGGAATATAAATAGGGTTTCCCCTAGTTTTTCAATAAAACCGCCAGCGGCTTCAATGTAAACAAATTGTTTTTTTACTTTTTTATAGAGCCATTCACCGTCAGTACAAAAAATTCTAAAATTTTTAGATTCATTTTTGTTTAAAAAATTATCTACTATCTCCTTAACACTGTGTTGGTTGCCTTTTTCTACTACAAACATTAGGCTGTTTGAATCGGCTGTGGCGGCGGGGTTTTGGTTGCTTAACTCCAAAAATATAGCATTAAAATATAGTTTAATGTTCATAAAAAAGTCATCAATGTAAAAAAACTAAGTATAAATTTGCCGCATGACATCGTTTGACGACGCAGCGTATAAAGTTGCCGAATTTTTATTACAAATAAAAGCTGTAAAGCTACAACCCGAAAAACCCTTTACCTGGGCAAGTGGCATTAAATCCCCGATTTACTGCGACAACCGGAAAACTTTATCTTATCCAAAAATCAGAACTTATATCCGTCAGCATTTTGTTGAGATAATAACTTCAAATTATGGTAAGCCGGATGTGATTGCCGGAGTTGCCACTGGTGGCATTGCCATTGGAGCTTTGGTGGCTCAGGAAATGGGATTGCCTTTTGTGTATGTGCGCAGTGAGGCAAAAAAACACGGGCTCACTAACATGATTGAAGGTGAAATTGAAAGCGGACAAACCGTGGTAGTTGTTGAAGATCTTATTAGCACCGGCGGAAGCAGTTTAAAGGCTGTGGATGCTTTGCGCGAAAAGGGATGCAATGTGAAAGGCATGGTGGCAATTTTTACCTATGGTTTCGATGAAGCTTTGGCCAATTTTAAAAAAGCCAATTGCCGTTTGGAAACTTTGACCAATTACAACACTTTGGTAAACGCTGCTTTGCAAAAGGAATACATTGACGAAAAAAGCATTAAGAGTTTAAAAGAATGGCGCAGTAACCCAAGTACCTGGGGCGAAACCATTGCAAAATAAAAATCTTCGTTTCATTTAAAATTAGAATGCATACTTTTGGTGTGCATTTTTTATTTCAATCAATTTATACCAATTAAAAAAAAATTCAGTGGCTGCATTCACTCTCAACAGCAATACCAATCACACAACCGCTTCAGTAAAGTATTTGTTTGATTTTTTAAGTGATTTTAAAAATTTTGCAGCCATTTTGCCCGAAGATAAAGTGGAAAATTTTCAGTACGATGGCAATCAGTGTTCTTTTAATATTCGGGGCATTACACCCATGACCATTAAACTGATTGAGAAAACACCATACAGTGGACTGTTGTTTTCGAGCGAGGGTTTGGCAAAATTTAATTTTAGCCTGAAAGTTGATTTTGAAGGAGCACCGGAATTACCAGGTCAATGCGCCGTGCATTTGTCGGGCGATTTGAACCCTATTATTAAAGCCATGGCCGAAAAGCCCTTGCAAACATTGGTTAATACCATGAGTTTAAAACTATCACAACTAAATTCTATTTAACATGCAAATTAACGCTGCCATACAATTGTTGCCACTTGTTACCAACGAACACAAATACACGGTAATTGATAAGGCCATTGAACTGATAAAAAACAGCGGATTAAATTACAAAGTGTGCCCATTTGAAACTGTGGTGGAAGGCAGCAGCCAAAAAGTGTATGCCCTCATACAACAAATTCAGGAAGAAACCTTAAATGGTAATTGCCAGGAATTGATTTTAAATATTAAAATACATGCTGCCTCGCGCGATTTAAGTTTTAGCGAAAAACTCGAAAAGTATTAGGCACTTTGCCAACAAACAACGGGTTAATTCCTTTTAATTTTTTTAGCCAATAATTTATAGAATTAATTTCCGGCGAAAGCCTTAATTTAGTTATTCAAAAACAGTATATGAAATTCAAACTAATTCTGGTTTTACTCTGTGGGCTTTGTCTGTTCACTTCCTGCAGCGATGGGGGTAGTTCCGATGCCACAGACATTGGCGCTCAACAGCAAAAGAGCAAACTCGATCAGGCGGGCGCTCAATTTCAGCAGGGAAATTATTTTAAAGCCATCGAAATTTTAGATGAAATTATTAAAGTAAACGATCCCACAACAATTTATCAGGCCACCTATAACAAAGCTTATTGTTATTATAAGCTGGACGACTATAACTCCATGAATAAATTTCTGGAATTTGTTTTAGACATTGATAAGGACAATGCCAATTACAATTGGTTTAGATACAATGCATTTTTTATGCTCGGACGAGCAGCCTCAAAAGAAGAAAAACCGGAAAAAGCCATCGAGTATTTTATGAAAGCCCTTGAGTACAAACAAACACATGATATATATAATACCATGGCTTTTGTTGAAACTGAACTGGGCAGGTACGAACCGGCGCTTGAACACATTAATCTGGCCATTGGTTTTGATAATACCAGTACCAATGCTTATAGCACCAGAGCTTTGGTAAATTTAAAACTTAATAAAATAAACGAAGCCATTGCCGATGTTGAAAAAGCCATTCAGATAGATTCACTAAATCCTTATGCCTACAAGCATC
>JADLED010000072.1 GCA_020846335.1 Bacteroidia bacterium | reverse complement strand
TGCCACCGCCTTATGGAAAGCAAAATCGAAACAGCAATATTTATAGGCTCGGCGTGTTTGGTAATGTTATCTCTCGCCATGTTACTGGTTATGTTTTACCTAAACTATCGCACAAAAATTCTGAACAAAGAAAAGGAAAGCCAGTTGGCAGCATTTAAGTTAGCCGTAATGACCGAGGAGAAAATGAAAAGCACTATTGCATACGATTTACATGATGGGGTAATTCCCACTTTAAGTGCGTTGTCACGCAATTTAGAACAGCATATATTAAATTACAGGGATGGAAATTTCAACATCCATGCGCTTTCAAACGACTATCAGGTACTGATAGAGAACATTGCTGAAATCAGGCAGATTACGCACAATCTGGTGCCAAAAATGGTGTTTAATTTCGGTTGTATTAAAGCCGTGGAGAGTTTTACCATAGGCTTAAATTCAACTAAATATTCCACCGGCTTTGAAAACAAAACAAATTTTAAGAAAATACCTTTTTCAAAAAACGAAGAGGTAAATATTTATCGGATTTGTCTGGAAATACTCAATAATCTCACCAATCATGCCAACTATTCCTACTTAAAGGTAATCTTTAGCAATACTGCCCAGAACATGATTATAGAAATAATCCATGATGGCAAGGGCGTAACCAATGAGGAGATTAATGCACTAACGGAAACATCACCGGGACTAGGTTTAAAATCATTGTTAAGCAGGGCTTTACTTTTAAATGCGAAAATTGATTACTTTGTTAATGAAGATGTGGCAACGGTAACTATCAGGATTCCTTACAGTAATGATATTTATCAGAATAATAATGTAAACAGTTTATGAGAAAACGGATCACCATAGGAATTGCAGAAGACCATGATTTAGTTAGGCATGGCATTACTAATATGCTAAACGAAGTCAAAGAAATAAAAGTGCTTTTTAGTGTAAAAAATGGTGTGGAGCTAATGCAAAAGTTGAAAGAACACAATCCATCCATAATTCTACTCGATATACGGATGCCTGAACTCAATGGTGTTGATGCTATGCGGCTGATTAAGGAGCATTTTGCTGGGATAAAAATTATTGTTTTTAGCTCTTATGGTGATGAACTTTCAATTTTGGAATATGTAAAACAAGGTGCTGATTCTTTTTTGCATAAGGAAGTGACTTTTAAAACCTTACTGGATGCAATTAATACTGTTTACAAGCATGGCGTTTATTTTGAAAAAGAAGTGAGCGCCATTTTGTCTGCAAAAGGGGCAAAGCCATTTATTGTGAAAGAACTTACTGAGAGAGAAAAGAAAGTGCTATCCTTGTTAGTGCAAAACAATTCAGTTAAGCATATTGCTAAAACTATGCAAATTTCAGATAACACCGTTGAGTGGTATCGAAGTAAGTTGATTCTAAAAACAAATAGTAAAGATTTTGAGGGGCTTGTTGAGTATGCAAAGGAAAGAGTACTACATTAGTTCTCTGTAAAAAAAGTGAAGATTAAAAGATGTAAACGCTTAATTTTCTCAGCCAAGAGTTAATCCTATTGTAAATATTTTGTGTGCAACAGTGCAAGTTGCAAGTTTACCTTCGGCAATTTAAGGAGAGGTTGTTAGCGGTATGGTTTCACCAAAAGAAAGTGTAGTTTCTGTCTTTCTAAATCCTTAAAATGATAAACTTGTTATTCAACTTTCCTTGGATTTAAGAAAGATAATCGGTAAATTTAAGAGACAAATTTGAACCCTAAAAATTAATCAGCCATGAATTTAGTGAACATTTCGAACTACAGGAACCCATTTGGTCAAAGGAAATTGGTGAGACATTACATTTGCGAATCGTATTTGACCTGGTTTAAAGGCTTTAATTCAGTTGTTTTGGGAATTATCGGAGTTTTTGTTTTATTGTGTGTCCCAGGCCAGTCACAAACTATTAGCGCGGTAAGTTTTCCTGCTAGTAAGCAACTTGGAATCGCTGATACTATTCGAATCAACGTGACAGTCGGTACTCCAAATAGTGGAGCTTTTTTTGACAGTTACAATATTAGTTATGATACAATCACAATTAACCTGAAACACTGCATATCATACCTTACTTTTTACGGCACAGCAACAATTCCCACAAAAATACCACCGCAACCTGCGGGGAAATACAAAATCAGGATTAACTTGAAAACCTATAATGCTACCCTGAATCCCAATTGTAGTATTGAATACAAGAGAAATGTTTGGAACGACAGTATAGATGTTAGTTCTTTGTATACATCTGTTTTTTCAAAAATTGAAAATGAGGAGGCATTTAGGATTTATCCAAGTCCAGTTGAAGGGAAATTATTAATCTCGGAAAAGAATATATCTGGGTATAAAAAAATAGTAATTCAAAATTCGATGGGTCAGTATGTTTACGAAGATATTGATACTTCAGCGGAAATTGATATTTCATCGATAGGGCCAGGGGTATACTATTTGAGTATTTTGATTGAAGGAGGCCAAAGCTATAGGTTCAAGTTCATCAAACAGTAGAAAACACTCGTCGAAGCCAAATTCGCTTTTCCAAAAGACTAATATTTTCCTGCTTTTTATTTATCTAAAGGATGCAGGGAGGTACATTTTTGATGCTGGTCTGTTTGCAAATATGTTTGCAAATGCTTTGGATTCCCTCCCTTCCGGCTAAGAAAAACGCCAATTTCTTACTTTAGAAATTGGCGTCCTTTTTGTGCACCTGAAGGGATTCAAACCCCTAGCCTTCGCATCCGTAGTGCGATGCTCTATTCAGTTGAGCTACAGGTGCAATTTAGAACATCTTTTTTCATTTGCTTGCAAATGGCTTGCAAATGAGCTTTATAAATTTTATTCTACTGATAATCAACGTAGTAGAACCTCAAATATCTGTTCCGTAGTCAGATGCTCTATTCAGTTGAGCTACGCAACCATGTTTTGAGGCGCAAATATACGATTTTTTCCAAAAAGCAATGATTTTTACGCACTTTCGATTAAAATTTATTTGTTTACTTTGTTTCTTGAATACCTTTTGGAGGTCAAAAACACTTAAAATTATGCAGGAAATTATAGAAGCCGCCTGGCAAAACAGAGAATTACTGAAAGAAAAGAAAACGCTTACCACCATTAACGAGATTATTGAACTTTTGGATAAAGGCAAATTGCGGGTGGCCGAACCCAGTAATGATGGCACCTGGAAGGTAAACGATTGGGTTAAAAAGGCGGTGATACTTTATTTCCCGACCCGAAAAATGTCAACCATGGAAGTGGGACCTTTTGAATACCACGATAAAATGGCCTTAAAACAAAATTACGCCGAACTGGGTGTAAGGGTAGTGCCGCCTGCCGTTGCCCGCTTTGGCGCCTATGTGGCCAGTGGGGTAATTTTAATGCCAAGTTATGTAAACATTGGCGCTTATGTGGATGCGGGCACCATGGTGGATACCTGGGCCACCGTTGGCAGTTGCGCACAAATTGGTAAAAATGTACACCTGAGTGGCGGCGTGGGAATTGGTGGCGTGCTTGAGCCCGTGCAGGCCGCTCCTGTAATAATTGAAGACGATTGTTTTATTGGTTCGCGCTGTATTGTAGTGGAAGGCGTAAGGGTAGGCAAACAGGCGGTGTTAGGTGCCAATGTGGTGTTAACACAATCCACCAAAATTATTGATGTAACAGGCGCAAAACCCCTTGAAACCAAAGGCTACGTGCCCGAACGAAGTGTGGTGATTCCGGGTAGTTACACCAAACAATTTCCGGCCGGCGAATACCAGGTGCCATGCGCGCTCATTATTGGCAAGCGCAAAGAAAGCACCGATTTAAAAACCTCGCTCAACGATGCTTTAAGAGAGCACAATGTAGCGGTGTAATTCCTTTTCTTTTAAAAGTCGCATAGCTGCGCCGTTTACAATAAAACCAAGGTTTTAATCTCTTTATTGGCTTTTTTCTTGTTTTTTATAAGTAGCCAAAATGCATGTTTTTTGTATATATTTGGCTACTTATAAATTTTAATTATGGCAAATGTAATTGGCCGTGCCGATGAAAAACTAATTTTGCAAAACGCCCTTAGTAGCAATAGAGCCGAGCTCATTGTGGTATATGGTCGGCGCAGAATTGGTAAAACCTACCTGATTAGCGAAGTGTATAAAAAACACATTTGTTTCGAATTTTCGGGAATGCACAAAGCTTCTTACAAAGATCAACTCAAAAATTTTAACCTTACCCTGCGGGGTTATTTATCAAGGAGCAAAGATGCCACCGATTGGCTCGAGGCATTTTATGAATTACAGAAGTATTTAAACACACTCAGGGCTAAGAAAAAGAAAGTTCTTTTTATTGATGAGTTTCCGTGGCTGGATACCCGAAAATCCGGTTTTTTGGCTGCGTTTGATCATTTCTGGAACAGCTACGCCGCTAAGCGAAAAGATTTGGTGGTGGTGGTTTGTGGCTCGGCGGCTTCGTACCTGATTAAAAACATAGTGCGCAACAAGGGCGGTCTGCACAATCGCCTAACGCACAAAATACAGTTGATGCCATTTAATCTTTATGAAACGGAACAATTTTTAAAATACAAAAATGTAAGACTTACACGCTACGACATTTTACAGGTGTACATGGCCATGGGCGGTGTGCCGCATTATTTAGACAAGATACAAACCGGCGAAAGCGTGGCACAGACCTTAAACCGCTTGTGTTTTACAAAAAACGGATTTTTAAAAAACGAGTTTCAACAGGTGTTTGCCTCCCTCTTCGATCAGTTCGACAATCACGAAGCAATTATCAGGGCACTGGCAACTGTAAGAAAGGGATTAACCCGCAACGCGCTACTAAAAAAAGGTAAAATAAATTCGGGTGGCACTTTAACCAAAACCCTTGAGGAACTGGAAGATTCGGGCTTTGTAGAAAAATACCTGCCCTACAAGGGTAGCAACGACGCGCTTTACCGCTTAACGGATGAGTATTCGTTGTTTTATCTCAAATTTATTGAAAACACCAAACCAACACCGCATGCGGTATGGCTAAAAATGCAGGCGCAGCAATCTTACAAAGCATGGCTGGGGTTTAGTTTCGAAACACTGTGCATTAAACACGTGGAGCAAATTAAGGCGGGTTTGGGCATTGCCGGCATCAATTCAGTGCATGGAAGCTGGATAGAAAAGAAGCAGGGTAGTGGCGCGCAAATAGATCTTTTAATTGACCGCGACGACCGTGTGATTAATTTGTGCGAGATGAAATTTTACAATTCGGAATTTGCACTCGATAAAAAATACGCTCAGGAAATAGAAAATAAAAGACGTGTTTTTTTGGGTGCAACCAAAACCAGAAAAGCTTTGTTTGTTACGTTTATAAGCACTTACGGCCTGTTACAAAATCAGTACAGTAAGCAGTATGTGCAAAACGAAATTAATATGGAGCATTTATTTCTAAATTTATAAGTAGCCAAAATGCCTGTTTTTTTGGTTGTTTTGGCTACTTATAAAATAAATACAAATTAAATTTTGGCAGCACATTGTTGTGTTTAATTTATAAGTATCAATAATCTAAAAAGAATTTTTTTAATGATGCGATTGTTCTTCTTTGGAAAGGAAATGCAAATCGGCAATTAATTTAAGTACAAACTCAAGTTGTTCTTCGCGGGTAAGTTCGCTGTTATCGAGCACCACTGCATCATCGGCTTTAATGAGCGGGCTTTCCTTGCGGTTAATGTCTTCCTGATCGCGTTTGAGTAAATTCAGTTTTATTTCTTCTAAGCTAAAATACTGCCCTTTACTGCTGTACTCATCGTGTCTTCTCCGGGCGCGTACGTCGGTATCGGCAGTCATAAATAGTTTTAATTCTGCTTTCGGAAAAACATGGGTGCCAATATCCCGCCCATCGAGCACCACCCCTTTGCCTTTACCCATCTGCCTTTGAAGAGCCACCATTTTTTCGCGCACTTCCTTAATGGCACTTACCCGGCTAACAATGTTGCTAACTTCCATGCTGCGGATATAGGGTTCCACATTTTCGTCGTTCAGAAAAATATCGGAGTGGTGTGTGTGCGGATTTATTTCAAAACGCAAGTTCACCTGATCCAGTTTTAAAATCAATAAATCCACTTCAACCGGTTTGTGGAGGCCTACAAGATTGTGACGGGTGGCAAACAAGGTTACAGCGCGGTACATGGCACCGGTGTCGATGTAATTGTAATGAAGTTTTTGTGCTAATGCTTTGGCCAGTGTGCTTTTTCCGCAACTACTGTAACCGTCAACGGCTATGGTGATTTTTTGCAACGTTATAAATTTAGTAAAAACAAAGTGTATTCGCCACTTTTTGCAGCGCATTATGCACTCAATCTTTTTAAAAAGTTATTAAAAAAGGCCACAACAGCCCGTCATTTCCATAAATTAGCGCTTTAATTTACGAACGAGGATTATGATTAAAGCAGATGTACTTTTGGGCCTGCAATGGGGCGATGAAGGCAAGGGAAAAATTGTGGATGTATTAACTCCTGATTACGACATTATAGCGCGCTTTCAGGGCGGGCCAAACGCCGGACACACACTTGAATTTAATGGGATTAAGCACGTACTGCACACTATACCCAGCG
>JADLED010000071.1 GCA_020846335.1 Bacteroidia bacterium | reverse complement strand
CATTGACCCCTCGCTTGGGGGCAAAATACAATACGGTACATTGGGCACTGCACCCAACCGTCGATTTGTGCTTTCCTACGAAAATGTGCCCATGTATTCTTGTGGCACTGCAAGTCCTGCCATTTACCTTACCTCACAAATTAAAATATTTGAACAAAACGACGTAATTGAAATTCATGTGGGCAACAAAGGCGTTTGCCCCGGCTGGAACAGAGGACAGGCTGTGCTTGGTTTGCACAGTTACGATGGAAAAATTTATGTACCACCGGTTAGTCAAACTGCACATAATGGCAATGTTTCAAGCCCCGGCTACACCTGGACCATGAGCAGTACTGCTTACCGATTCACAGCGCCATGTTCTTCCACAGTGAATTGCCTTACCACTTTGCCGGTCAATTTTAAAGCATTTTATTGCGACAATCTGGAAGGGGTTAATTTAATTTATTGGGAAACAGGTGGCGAGGCAGAACTAAAAGAGTTTTTGGTAGAACGTAGCGAAGATGGTATAAATTTTGAAGTAGTCGGTACACTTCTACCAAACAATAAGCCCTCTAAATACGTGTTTGAGGACAGGACCTATAAACACGGCATTACCAATTATTACCGCATATCATCGGTGGAGATAAATGGTGTAAAAAATCAAACCTCTATTTACCCTGTGTTGGATAAAATGGAAAAGCTGACTGTTTCTGAGCCTTATCCCAATCCGTCACATGGGGTAATTAATATTTCCTTCAGTTCTAAACAAAGCACTCTTGCTTATTACAGCATCAAAGACCTATACGGTAAAGAGGTACTTGCAGGCAGTTACAATATTGAACCGGGCATTACCGAAAAAAACATCGATTGCCGCAATCTGAATGGTGGCTTGTATTTACTCGAAATAAGTGATATAGGTCAGCGTGTTATTTCGCAACGCAAACTGGCATTTTTAAAATAAAAAAATAAGGATAAAAAAAATCCCGGTTCAAAACTGACCGGGATTTTTTTTATATTAAAATTACAATTCTTGTGCAAAACCGGCCTTAATTTTATCGGCCATGTATAGTCCACCGTATAATTTATCTTTAATCTTACTAAACGATTCAATGGTGTATTTCACATCTTCCTGCGTGTGCACTGCGGTTGGAATTAAACGTAAAATAATCATGCCTTTAGGAATAACCGGATAAACCACCATCGAACAAAAAATACCGAAATTTTCACGCAAATCTATCACCATGTTGGTGGCTTCTGGTATGGAACCATTCATATAAACCGGTGTCACCATGGTGTTGGTGTCGCCGATGTTAAACCCTGCTTCTACCAAACCTTTTTGAAGGCTTGTGGCAATCTCCCACAACTTAGTGCGGTATTCAGGATGTTTGTTTAAAAGTTCCAAACGCTTTAACAAACCAATAACCAATGGCATTGGCAAGCTCTTGGCAAAAATCTGAGAACGCATGTTGTATCGCAGGTAAGTAATCACCTCTTTTGAAGAACTGATAAAACCACCGATTAAGGCAAACGATTTGGCAAAGGTGCCAAAATAAATATCCACCCCGTCCTGACAATTTTGTTCTTCGCCGGTACCACCGCCATTAGGGCCCATGGTGCCAATGCCGTGTGCATCGTCAACAAACAAACGGAAATTGTATTTACTCTTAAGCGCTACTATTTCTTTTAATTTACCCTGATCGCCACGCATACCAAAAACACCCTCGGTAATTACCAAAATGGCACCACCGGTTTGTTCGGCCAGTTTGGTGGCCCTGTCCATTTGTTTTTCAAAATCGGCAATGTCGTTGTGTTTAAACACATAACGCTTGCCCATGTGAAGCCGCACACCGTCTAAAATACAGGCATGGCTTTCGGCATCGTAAACAATCACATCGTGACGGTCAACTATGGCATCAATGGCGCTCACCATGGCCTGATAACCAAAATTACAAAGTATGGTATCTTCTTTTTTAACCAACTGCGACAATCCTCTTTCCAAAGCTTCGTGGTAGTCCGAATTTCCGCTCATCATGCGGGCACCCATTGGAGCTGCCAAACCAAAACGGGTGGCACCGTCAACGTCGGCTTGTCGCACCTCGGGGTGATTGGCCAAACCCAAATAGTTATTCAAACTCCAGTTCAATAATTTTTTGCCACGAAAATCCATGTGCGGATTAATGTCGCCGCTCAGTTTCGGAAAAGTGAAATAACCGTGAGATTCTTTTGCATGTTCGCCAATAGGTCCAAGGTTTGTTTTTATTTTTTCAAAAATATCCTTCATTTATACAGTTGATTTTAAGGCATCAAAGATACCCTTTTAAAAACAAAATAAAAATGGCCGGGTGTTGGTTTTTAATTAACAGGTGTTTTTAAGTCTATTTTCTTAAGAACAAAATAGCTTATGCTCAGTGCTATAAGGGTTAATACACCACCAATTAAAAACGGAATGCCCGGAAAATAAAGCTGTTCGGGTGCTTTGGTAAAAAAAGAAAAGGCACTGGTCATTAATACGGGCCCGATAATGGAAGTAAGACTGATTAAACCGGTGAGCCCGCCCTGCAATTCTCCCTGCTCGCTGGCACTTACCCTCGAGGTTAAAATGTTTTGAATGTTAGGCACTGAAATGCCACCCAAGGCATAAGGTATCATAAAAATAAACATCATCCAGCCACTGCTGGCAAAGGCAAATAAAAAGAAACCAAGCGTATAACAACACAAACCTGTAAAAATGGCTTTTTTAACACCCAATCTGCCCGAAATCTTTCCAATTAAGCCACCCTGAACTATTGCCACGGTAATGCCCACAAAGCTGAGCGAGAGACCAATCCACTTAAAACCCCAGTGAAATTTTTGGGCGCAAAAAAAGTTCCAGGTAGATGGCATGGCCTGACCGGCAACATTTAAAATAAACAGTACAATAATTAAATTAAAGGCGCTTCCCTGCAATTTAAGACGCTTTAATGAACCAAAGGGATTGGCCCGTTTCCAGTCGAAAGGCCTCCGGTTTTCTTTTTTTAGCGACTCTGGCAAAATAAAATATCCAAATAAAAAATTAAGAAGTGAAAAGCAGGCGGCTGCCACAAAGGGCACCTTGGTACCAAAGTTGCCAAAAAACCAACCAATCATGGGGCCAAAAATAAAACCCAAACCAAAAGCAGCGCCAATCATTCCAAAATTTTTGGTGCGGTTACTGTTATCGCTCACATCGGCAATGTAGGCCGAGGCGGTGGTAAAGCTGGCACCACAAATACCGGCAATAATGCGGCCTATAAATAAAAATAAAATACCCGGTGCAAGGCTCATAAAAATATAATCCACTCCCAAACCAAAAAGCGAAATCAGTAAAATGGGTCGTCGCCCATAACGGTCGCTAAGGCCACCCAAAATGGGAGAAAAAATAAACGACATAATGGCGTAAGAAAAACTCATCCAACCACCATAACTGGCCGCAGCACTTAAACTTTCGCCAGTTAACTCCTGAATCAGTGCCGGTAGCGTGGGAATTATAATGCCCAAACCCAAGCAGTCAATCAATATCGTAAGAAAAATAAAAAGGAGCGGCTTGTTGTTTGTCATAAAAGGCAGCAATATTACAAAAAACCCTTAGCAGTCTAAATAATTTAGTTCATGTATTCATCGGGTAATAATATGTATTCGTCTAATTTATTTTATTCGAAAAAAATTATTTGATTTTATTTTATGGAAAAAAATAAATCCTTTCATCACAATACAAAACGTAACACATGAAATGGATAAAATCAGTATTTGGACAAAGAAAAAAAAATGTCCACGCGCATGGGACGCAATACAAAATGTCGTACCTGTTTGCTTTTCTGGCGCTTCCGGGCTTAACCACCTGGCTGGCCACCGAAGGCTATTTTAAGCCGGTGGCGGAAAACGAATTAATTCGTGCAATAAAAAATAAAGTGGAGGTGTATAATGCCTATTTACCCGAGGAACGAATTTACCTGCAAACCGATAAACCATTTTATGCACCCGGCGACGACATTTGGCTGGCAGGATTTATTCGCGATGGGCAAACACTTAAACCTTCGACACAAAGCGAAATAGTTTACGTAGAACTTATTAGCCCCAAAGGAACGGTTGAGCAAAAAATAAACCTCATTGCAAAAAATGGAAAAGTAAGCGGCGATTTTTTATTGAACAAAGAAGCCCTTGGCGGACTTTACAAACTAAAGGCCTATACCAACTGGATGAAGAATGGGAACGAAACAACAGATGGCGATGACAATTGTTTTGTAAAAGACATACAGGTGCAGGAAGTGATTTTGCCCCATCTTAAAATGAAACTCGATTTTGAGAAAAAAGCATTTGGAGCAGGTGATGAAGTTATTGCAAAACTCGAACTGAATACCAACGAAAACAAACCTCTTGCCAACCACAAAATTAGCATTGTGGCCAATCTTAATGGCATAAAACTGCTCGAAAAAGCAGAAGTAACCGATGAAGAGGGGCAGCACTACATTAAATTTAATTTGCCGGCAAAACTAAACAGCACCGATGCCTTACTAAATGTTTTAATTGATTACAATGGCAGTACCGAAAGCATTTCGCGCAGCATACCCATTGTGCTCAATAAAATAAAATTAAATTTTTATCCCGAAGGTGGCGACCTTGTAAATCAACTCGAAAACACCGTGGCTTTTGCGGCGCAGAACGAATTTGATAAACCCGCCGATGTGGAAGGAGAAGTGCTTACCCTCAAAGGCAGTTGTGTGGCCAAATTCAGCAGTTTTCACCAGGGCATGGGGGCTTTTAAATATGTGCCGCAACCCGGCGAAAAATACCTGGTAAAAATTACCAAACCACAGGGCATAGAAGAAACCTACGCGCTGCCGCAACCTTTTGACAGAGGTTATTTGTTGCATCTCGACATCAGTAAGCCGGGCGAACTGGCCACCGAAATACAAACCACCGAAACCGAGGAATTATCCCTTATTGCACAGGTGCGCGGAAAAATATATTACACCACAGTTGTAAGTACCTTGAATGGTGTCACCAAATTTAATATACCCACTGCCAATATGCCTGCAGGTGTTTGTCAGGTAAGCCTCTTCGATTCAAAAGGCATTGCACGTGCCGAACGATTGGTGTTTGTGAACCGCGATAAACAAATGAACCTGAGTGTGGAAACAGATAAAGAAAAATATTTGCCCCGCGAAAAAGTAAAAATGACCATTACCGTAAAAGATGAAAGAGGCTTACCAATGCCCGCCAATCTGAGCATGGCCGTGGTAAACGATCAGTTGCTTTCTTTTGCCGACGATAAAAGCGGGCACCTGTTGTCGCAATTGTTGTTGCAGCAGGACCTTCGTCAAAAAATTGAAGAACCCGCTTTTTATTTTAATATAAAAGAAAGCAAATCCTTAAAAGCCCTCGATTATCTATTAATGACAGCCGGTTGGCGACGTTTTACCTGGGAAAAACTTTTAAGTGAGGATCGTCCTCCTGTTTTATTTCAGGCACAAAAAGCACTACTAAGTGGTTACATAATAGATGGCAGTTTAAACAAACCCAAAGCAGGTGTTAAAATAAAAACACCGGGTGGCGAAGAATATACCAGCAACGCTGAAGGAAGGTTTTCAATTCCAAAACAGGATTTAAGTGCAGCCTTAACGCTCACATTTACGGCCGAAGGTTACACACCCGTTTATCAAAACATTACAGATTACGAGCAAAACACACCGGTGTATATGTACGATGCAAAAGCACGGTACCTAGAAGAAGTGTCGGCGGTAAGCAATGATGCCAGGGTATTTGAGCGCGAACGCCTTCAATTACAATCCATGGCCCGTAATCATGTAATGGAAGCCGAGCCGGCGCCAATGGTTAAGGTAAAGCAGGTAAGGCCAATTAAACAAAGCGAATCAGAGAAAAAAGATAAACCACTTGCTGCGAACGAAAAAGGGGAGGAAGTGCAATTGCTTAAAGAAAAAAAGCAGATGAGCGATGTTGCAGTGGCTGCCGAAATAAATGCCGGAAAAGCCGATGCCTTTGTTTTTGATCATGACCTGAACCAATTTAAAGCTCTGAAGAAAATGCCACCGCCTGCCATAGAAAAAAAATACTACCGTGCCCGGGTGTTTGCAGCACCGGATTACACTAAGCAGGAAGTTGTGGAAACACGTAGCGATTTCAGAAACACCATTTACTGGAATCCGAATATAGAAATTGGTTTTTCAGGACGGAAAACAATAGAGTTTTATACCTCCGACGACATCACCTCCTTTAGAACCACCATTGAAGGCATTGCTGCCGATGGGATGCCTGGCCGCGTTGAAAAAACAATTTTCACACAATTGCCATTTGCCCTAAGCACCAAAATTCCCGTTGAGGTGGCCACCGAAGACGTCCTCTCCATACCCGTTACTTTAAAAAATAACACAAGTGGGCCTTTGGGTGGTTACTTAACCATAAACTTAGGCAGTGGTTTACAAACCATTCATCCGTTTCCTTCCGAAATAACCCTTATGCCGGGGCAGGCAAAAACAATGTACGTTGATTGCAAAGTGTTGGATAAGCCCGGATACGCCGACTGTTCGGTTGCCTTTAAATCCTGTGGGTTAAATGATGCCTTTACTCAAAAAATAAAACTGGTATCAAAAGGTTTTCCGGCACAGGTATCTTTTTCGGGTGAAGAGGAAGAAAAGGAATACAGTTTCACCATCGAAAACATGGTACATGGTTCGTTGCGTGCCAGCTTCAATGCCTATCCAAATGTGGTAAACGATTTATTAAAAGGAGTGGAAGGAATATTGCAGGAGCCCTGTGGCTGTTTTGAACAAACTTCGTGCACTGCTTATCCAAATGCCATGGTGCTGGATTATTTAAAACATACCGGTAACAAGGATACCAAAACTCTTGCGCGTGCCACCGATTTGCTGGAAAGAGGTTACAAACGTCTCACCACCTTTGAAGCCTCCAACAAGGGATACGAGTGGTTTGGCGCCAACCCCGGGCACGAAGGACTTACAGCTTATGGCCTGATGGAATTTATGGACATGAAGCGGGCAGGGCAGAAGATAGATGAACAAATGTTTGACCGCACAGCCAGGTGGTTGCTCACTCATCGCGACGGGACGGGCGGTTTTGCAAGAGAAACACATGCCTACCACGATTTTGGCAGGATAAGTGAAGAGGTATTGAATGCCTACATTGTTTATGCTTTGGCTGATGCCGGATTCACAGATATTCAAAAAGAATTTGAGTTATCGCACAAAAAGGCCATCGAAACCAAAGACCCTTATCTGCTGGCACTGTTAGCTAATGCCGCCTTCAGTATTAAAGAAAATAACAAAGGCAACGACTTATTGAAATTACTTTTAAGCGCTCAGCAAAACGACGGAAGCTTTAACGGTAGCACGCACTCCATTACCTATTCGCAGGGCCAATCGTTAAGCATCGAAACTACGGCACTTGGTATTATGGCACTGTTAAAGGCTGATAATAAAAACCAAAATGCCATTAACAAGGCGGTTAAATACCTTATTGGCACACGCAGTGGATCGGGTGTTTTTAGCTCAACCCAGGGCACGATTCTGGCACTTAAAAGTTTAACCGAATATGCCAAATACAGTAAAAAAGCCAACGAAGACGGTACCATTTTGGTATATGTGGATAACAAAAAAGTGACGGAAAAATCTTACAAAGCAGGCGACAAAGAAACCATAAACGTTGAAGGGCTTGAAGAATTTATTAAAGGAGATGGCAAGCACACCGTAAAAATAAAATACCTGGGTGCAAAAAATCCTTTGCCATATTCGGTGGCTGTGAATTGGAATACCTTTTTACCAAAAAGCGATGCCCAATGCCCTGTTAATTTAGTAACAACCACTTCAGGAAAAACTTACAGTGTTGCCGAAACCATGCGTTTTACGGCAAAAATTAGCAACCGTAAAAATACCGATGTGCCAAGCACCATGGTAATTGTTGGCATTCCTGCAGGATTTAGTGCGCAGGCCTGGCAGTTAAAAGAATTGCAGGAAAAAAAGGTGTGCGATTATTATGAAACAAAAGGCAACCACATTGCATTTTATTACCGTGGTTTGGCGGCCAATGCAGTGCATGAAATTAAACTGGATTTAAAAGCCGAAATACCCGGTGAATACGATGCTCCGGCTTCCTGCGCCTATTTGTATTACACCAACGAATACAAAACCTGGTGTGGCACTCAAAAGCTAATCATTAAAAAACCGAATACATAAAAGATTAGGCAGATGCACATTTATTCTGTCTTAATCAATAACACGAAACCGGATTTAGACCGGCTACTTGCGGTTTCGTGTTTGTATTAAACAATTCCTCTTATGAAGCGTAAGCACACAATTGGCATCATCTTTATCCTTCTGGCATGCCGCAGTTCATTTATTGTAAAAGCAGGAACGGGTTGTGTTATCGGAAATAAACCCGATTCAACTAAACGTGAAGTGGATTGCAGATGCCTTAAAATTCAAAAAAAGGCGGAGAAGGAATATTTAGAACTGACCAGAATAAAAAACAAGTCAATTACAACTTTTATCAAAAACACCAGCGAGCCGAAAATTGATAAGCGTACAATTAAAAAACAGAAAAGGAAATTGGGATTTATTTTTAAGCTGCGATCTCAAAAACAAACAAAGTCAAAAGTTCGCAGGCATCACACGGCTAAAAAAAACGGCAAGTTAAATCGCCTCAATAAATGCCCAAAAACCTTTTCGAAATGTTAAATTTTAACCAAAGCTAGGTACATATTGCGTAACAATCTAAAAACATGCCGGAATGATGTAAATTTTGGGAAAAAGGAGCTTGTAGAAATCAATAATTTACTATATTTACGAATTCAAACAATTAACGACATCAAAAAAATGAGGAGAATTTATTTAATTGGTAGTTTAGCACTTGGGTTATTTGGCCTTCAACAAACGTCGAAAGCTCAGGTTGTTACACAAACTTTAAGTTTTACAGGTAGTGTTCAAACCCTTACGGTTCCTGCTTGCGTGGCACAAATTTCTTTTACAGCTTTTGGCGCCCAGGGTGCGAATGGCGCAAATACTGCCACAGGGGCCATTGGTGGAACAGCTGGTCTTGGTGCAAGAACAATCGGAAATTTTACACTTTCAGGATCGAACGTTATAAATGTTTATGTTGGTGGAGCCGGAACAGGCTCTGTTGGCGGATTTAATGGCGGCGGAAACGGTGCTGCTAATACCAATGCGGGTGCCGGTGGTGGTGCCAGCGATGTTCGTCTTAACGGAACAGCACTGGCTAATAGAATTATAGTAGCCGGCGGCGGCGGCGGGGGTGGAAACGGTGGTTGTACCAGTTCAACCCTTACCGGTGGTAATGGTGGAGCAGGTGGCGGCCTTAGTGGAACTGCTGGTCTTAACTCACAAGCCGGTGGCGGTGGCCAACCTGGCGTTGGAACCACAGGTGGCGTTGGTGGAATTGGTTGTTCATGTTGCTTAGGTGCAACAGGAGGAGCTGGTACTTCTGGTGTTGGTGGTAACGGGGGCTTAGGCCCGAATGTTTGCGCAGCATACGTTAGTGGCGGTGCAGGCGGCGGCGGTTTTAACGGCGGCGCAGGTGGCGGCGGTGGTTCTGCAGGAACTACATCATGTTCTCTAAACGACCAGGGTGCTGGTGGTGGTGGTGCCGGTGGTACCAATTATTTTGCAGCCGGCTTTACCGGAACTTCAGTTGTTAATGGCACCAGAACCGGTAATGGTATGGTTATTATATCTTATTCTATAGGTGCTACGCCAACTGTTGTAGCAACCAGCACAACAGCTTGTTTGGGTAAAACTGTTACTCTTACAGCCAGTGGCGCAACAACTTATACCTGGAGCAATGGTCCTACTACAGCAAACAATGCTGTTTCTCCAACATCAAATACAAGTTATACAGTTATTGGAACCGGCAGTGCACCTGGCTGTACAGCTCAGGCTGTATCGAACGTTACCGTTAACCCAACTCCAACTATTGGTGCAGTGGCCAGTTCGCCATCTGTATGTAGTGGCGCAACAATTATTTTAACAGGCACTGGTGGTAACACTTATACATGGACGGCTCCAAATGCGCCGGTTCCAAGTAACGGTGTGGCCTTTTCGCCTTCAACTACTGCAACCCCTTCAGGTAACGTGGTTTATACTGTAACCGGAACCAGCGCTCTTGGTTGTACCAATGTGGCTACCTCAACCGTAGCCGTGGTAGTAACTCCATCGCTTGCTCCAACAACTTCTACTGCACAAATTTGTGTGGGTGGAGGTACCATTACTGTTACAGCAACCGGTGCCAGCACTTATTCATGGTCACCTGGCAACATTACTACCAACACTATGGCGGTTTCGCCAAGCACAACCACTACCTATACTTTAGTTAGGACAAATGGTGCCTGTTCATTTACAAGCAACGTTACCTTAACCGTGAACCCAAATCCGGGGCTTATTATTGTTTCCAATCAACCCTCAGTTTGTTCAACCAAACCGGCAACCTTAACGGCTGGTGGTGCTTCTACATATTCATGGACTTCAGGTGGACCTACATTTACCGGCTCACCGGTTGTTGTAACACCAACTGCTATTGGTAGCCCAAGTAACATTACTTACACAGTAATTGGTAATAACGGCACATGTACAAGTGTGGCCACCTATACCATGCCTGTTTATCCAAATCCGACTGTATCCATTGCTACGGCAACTGCGGCTTTGTGTTTAAATAATTCGGTTACTTTAACAGCCAACTCCAATACAAACAGTCCGGCAGTAAGTTATTCCTGGTCAACGGTTGCTCCTCCTACAAGTTATACCACTCAAGCAGTAACATTAACACCAACAGCTACCGGCGCTCATACAGTTGTTATTACCAATACCTTTGGGTGTACTTCGTCTTCTGTTCAGGTAATTGTGGTTCATCCATTACCGGCTGTAACGGCAAGTGTGGTTCAAAATAAAAATCTGGTTTGTTCTGGTGGAACCACTACTGTAAGTGCTGGTGGTGCCAATACTTATACCTGGACCGGTGGTCCTTCTACCGCAACCAGCCTCGTGAGTCCATTGGCAACAACTGTTTATACGGTAACCGGCAAAACAACCACTACCGGTTGTTTAAATACCAAAACAGTTCAGGTAAATGTGTTTATTCCTATAATTTCTATCACGGGCCCATCTGCTACTTGTTATGGTGGTCAGATTTCGTTGAATGCAAATGGCGGTACTACATACACCTGGAACCCCGGTGGATCTATCTTTCCAAGTATTAACCTTACTCCAACCACTTCCATTGTTGTGTTCTTAACCGGAAGAACAACTTCATTAGGTGTAAGCTGTGCAAGTACAGTTAGTACTCAGATTACCATTTATGCTAATCCAACCATCACTGCTGTTGCTAATCCATCTGCCATTTGTGCCGGTGAAGTTGCTGCATTAAGCAGTACGGGTGCTTCTACCTATTTATGGAGTGATAATCAAACCGGTTCTCCGGTTAATGTTAGTCCTACCGCACAAAGTAATTATACTGTTATTGGTACTGATGGCAATGGTTGTAAAGACACAATTAGTGTTCTTGTAAAAGTGTCGCCTTGTGTTGGAATTAACGAAATGACCGGCAAAAACAAGGTAATTAGCATTGCACCTAATCCAAACAGTGGCGAATTTACCATTGATTCGGATGCTGATGCGGTATTAACTTTGGTAAATGCTTTAGGTCAAACTGTTAGAACCATTAAAGTAATCAACTCTACCAACAACAAAGTATCTGTTACCGATTTACCGGGTGGCATTTATTACATCGTTGGCGAGAAGGACGGTGTAAAAATTAATCAGAAGATTGTGATACAGAAGTAATCACACATAATAATCATTTAAAAGCCCCGCAGAAATGTGGGGCTTTTTTTGTGCTTGTAATTGGCTAAGCTTAATTGTTTCTGAAGGCTTAATGAATGCTTTTGATTTTGTAAGATAGCTTGTTAAAGGTGAATTCATCCTGATTACCTAAACCCTTCATGGCTTTTGCCAAAGGCGATGCCGGCGAAATAACGTACACCTCTTTGTCGTTTATAATTAGTTTACCAATGGCCACCACTATGTAAAAAGTACCTGCCGAAGTGGTAACAAGGCTGTTCGTGCCAACAGTGTCAGATGCTGCCAGTGAACCTGATTTTTCCAGCTCTGCCTGCATTAATTTAAGTTCCGCTATTTGACCGTTTAGTTTATCCTGTTCAAACTGCATTCTTGCTCTGGCAGTTTCGTGTTTGTCGCCAACCGAACTTTTGGTTTCGGTGTTTATGGATTCGGTAATCTCGGATAAAGCCAGTGCAAGCGTTTGAAGTTTGGTCTGCAACTGTTGGTGGCATGCTGTCCGCAGGCTTTCTTTAAAATTTAAGGCAGTAAGGTCATCCATAATTGTTGTGCTAAATTGAGATTAAAGCCGATTAAAACACCTTTAGGTTCCGGATAAATATTAACAATGTGGCTTGTACTGTTAAAAATTAAATAGGACAAATGCCCGTGCTTATTGTACTTTAGATGTCCCTTATGTCGAAAACCACTGATACCAAGCAAACCCCTTTAATGATACAGTACAACAGCGTGAAGGCCAAGTACCCCGACGCGATACTGCTTTTTAGAGTGGGCGATTTTTATGAAACCTTTGGCGACGATGCGGTAAAAGCTTCAAAGGTTTTGGGCATTGTGCTTACCAAACGTGCCAATGGTTCTGCCTCTCACATTGAACTCGCGGGTTTTCCGCACCATTCGCTCGATTCGTATTTGCCCAAACTGGTGCGCGCCGGATACCGTGTGGCCATTTGCGACCAACTCGAAGATCCTAAAATGGTGAAGGGTATTGTGAAGCGCGGCATTACCGAGTTGGTAACACCCGGTGTGAGTTTTAACGATAAAATATTAAACCATCAGCAAAATAATTTTTTAGCCTCCATCCATTTTGAAAAAGATAATGCGGGATTAGCCCTTTGCGATGTATCTACCGGAGAATTTTTGGTGGCGCAGGGAACACTCAGCTACATCGAAAAACTGATTCAGAATTTTAAACCCAACGAACTGCTTTTCGAAAAAAACAAACGTCAGGAACTGAACGAATTGCTGAGCGATAAGTTTTATTCGTTTGCACTCGACGATTGGGCGTTTACCTATGATTATGGTTACGAAAGTTTAACCAAGCAGTTTGAAACCACCTCGCTAAAGGGTTTCGGTATTGAGGATCAGAAGCTGGCGGTGCATGCCTGCGGTGCTATTTTGCATTACCTGAGCGAGACCAAACACGATAAGTTAAAACACATAAATAAGGTTAGCCGCATTGAAGAAGACAATTATGTGTGGTTGGACAAATTTACCATCCGCAATCTGGAATTGTACGGCAGCAATTATGGAAACGGCACCAGTTTAATTGATATTATTGATAAAACGGTGAGTCCTATGGGGTCGCGTTTGCTGAAGCGCTGGCTGGCCCTGCCGCTTAAAAACACTGATGCCATTAACGAGCGTTTGGAAGCCGTGTCGTATTTTTCGACTGAAGCCGAAGTGCGCCACGAATTTATTGGCCTGCTAAAAGAAGTGGGCGATCTGGAACGACTGATTTCAAAAGCAGCGGCCCTGCGCGTAAACCCACGTGAACTGGTACACCTGAAACATTCTTTACAGTTAATTGCCACCATAAAAGAAAAAGCGGCACAATCGGATAACGCGGCTTTAAGAAAAACAGCCGACCAGTTAAATCCCTGTGTTTTATTAAGCGAACGCTTAGAAATGGAATTGAACGAGGAAGCGCCTGTGAATATTATTAAGGGCAATGCCATTAAAGCGGGTGTAAATGCCGAACTGGATGAGTTGAGAAACATTGCTTTTAATGGCAAGGATTATTTGTTGCAAATTCAACAGCGCGAAACCGAAAAAACCGGAATTTCTTCGCTAAAAGTGGCTTATAATAACGTGTTCGGTTATTACCTTGAAGTGACCACTGTGCACAAGGATAAAGTGCCGCAGGAATGGATACGCAAACAAACCCTTACCAATGCCGAGCGTTACATTACCCCCGAACTAAAGGTGTACGAAGAAAAAATTCTGGGTGCCGAAGAAAAGATTGCCAACATTGAACTGAATTTGTTCAACGATTTGGTGCGCGATGTAGGCGCTTACATAGGCCCCATTCAGTTAAATGCCAATTTGTTGGCACGCCTGGATGTGTTGTGTGGATTTGCCACACTGGCTTTTGAAAACAATTATTGTCGCCCACAATTTAACGAGGGCTATGCTCTTGAAATTACGGAAGGTCGCCATCCGGTAATTGAAAAACAATTGCCTGCTGGCGTGGATTACGTGAGCAATTCCATATTGCTTGATAATGATAACACACAGGTGATGATGATTACCGGGCCCAACATGAGTGGTAAATCGGCTTTGTTGCGGCAAACAGCTCTTATTGTGTTGTTGGCACAAACGGGTTCTTTTGTTCCGGCCAAATCGGCCAACCTGAGTATTGTGGATAAAATATTTACCCGTGTGGGTGCAACAGATAACATTAGTTCGGGCGAATCGACCTTTATGGTGGAAATGAACGAAACGGCCAGTATTTTAAATAACCTGAGCAACCGCAGTTTAATTTTGTTGGATGAAATAGGGCGGGGCACTTCTACTTACGATGGCATTTCTATTGCCTGGAGCATTGCTGAGTTTATTCACAATCAAAGTGAGAACCGGGCCAAAACCCTGTTTGCCACGCACTATCACGAGTTGAATGACATGTGTACGTATTTTCCACGCATAAAAAACTTTAACGTTTCGGTTAAGGAAAGTGGCAACAGGGTGATATTTTTGCGCAAGTTGGTGGAGGGTGGCAGCGAGCACAGTTTTGGTATTCATGTGGCGCGAATGGCCGGTATGCCGCAGCGGGTGATTGAGCGGGCCAATGTGATTTTAAAAAAATTGGAAAAGGAACACGAGTTTGAATTTGAAGGGGCGGATAAGCTGGAAGTGAAGGGCAGTGCTAAAATAAATGCGGGTAGTAAAAGCGATATGCAGCTCAGTTTTTTTCAGTTAAACGATCCTTTGCTGCAACAAATTAAGGAAGACATTCTGGCTACCGATATTAATACGTTAACGCCTGTGGAGGCGCTTTTAAAGCTGAGTGAGATTAAGAAACTGGTTGGTGGCTAGGGGGTGCTTGGGTACTAAAAAAATCTCAAAAAAAGTTTTGTCAAACAAAAAATATCAGTACATTTGCACTCCCCAAAGGGAAAAAGCGAAAGTAGCTCAGTTGGTAGAGCGTAACCTTGCCAAGGTTAAGGTCGCGGGTTCGAGACCCGTCTTTCGCTCAAAAGAAGAGCTGAAAGGCTCTTTTTTTTAATCCTGACCCATAAAAAGGCAGGATTGTCTACAACAGAAGCTCCCGTGGTGGAACAGGTAGACACGCAGGACTTAAAATCCTGTGGCCTCACGGCTGTACCGGTTCGATTCCGGTCGGGAGTACAAAAACAGAGCGAGAATGAGAGCGAAAGCGAACATTCGACCTCTGTTTTTTCCTCATTCTCATTCTGTTTCTCATTCCGTTCCCCATTCTCTCCCGAAAGCCTTCGGGTCTGTTTTTCATTTGTCAAATAAAATGAGAGCGAGAGCGGCGTTTCTGCTCTGATTTTTCCTCATTCTCATTCTGTTTCTCATTCCGTTCCCCATTCTCTCCCGAAAGCCTTCGGGTCTGTTTTTCATTTGTCAAATAAAATGAGAGCGAAAGCGTCCCGAAAGCTTTCGGGATCGACCTCTGATTTTTCTTCATTCGTATTCTGTTTCTCCTTATTTTGTAACATGTTTGAATTTCAAAATCTTGATGTTTATAAAAAAGCCAAGGCATTTCATCTTGATTGCAAGTCTTTGATACTGGCCAATAAACTTGATAATTATGTTAAAGATCAATTAGGAAGGGCATCCTTTAGTATTGTTTTGAATATAGCCGAAGGCTCTGGAAAATTCTCAAAACCAGATAGAAGAAATTATTTTGTAACAGCCAGAGCTTCTGTTTTTGAGTGTGTAGCAGTTATAGATATGCTTCACGACTCGGAGCTAATTAACAAAGACTCCTTTGAGAATTATTTAAAGAAAGCAGACGAACTTTCAAGAATACTTTATTCGATGATTAAGAACTTAAGCTAGTTTTCCTTTATACTATAGTTGCCAGAATATCAACAAAAAACTCCTTAAATTATACCCACAGCGAGTCGAACAAGTAAAGCCCGGTGGGCTTTTGAGCGAGATAGTGCGAAAGCGCTCAAACGAAAAAGCTTCGGAGAAATCCGAAGCTTTTTTTATTTCAAACTGGTTGAGGATGTAAAATGTATCAGTCACAAAAGTTGTGGAGAAGGAAAAATAAGTATTCAATAATTTGAATGAAAATTAAATTTTAATTAGCACTTTTCTGAATTAGTTTTCTGCTTACAGTTCCGCCTTGCATAATTTCTAAAAGGTAAATTCCTGTGGTATAGTTAGTAAGGTCTAAAGTATGCTGATCTGAATTTATAAGCGAATGGAATAGAAGTTGCCCGCTTGTGTTATATATTTTTACGCTTCCTTCCAATTCACTTCCAGTTTTAATATTTAGTAAACCGCTAGTTGGATTAGGATATAATTCTAATTGGGTCGCATTGATATCAGTTGATTTAATGCCTACACATGTTGACAAATTAACACTAATATTTGTGGTAGCAACACACCCATTCGTGTTCATTCCGCTTACAGCGTAATTGACTGTGGCGGATGGGGTAAGAGAAATAGAGGCCGTGGTTCCGCTCTGCATCCCGTTCCATGAATAAAAAGAGGCACCACTGGCAAACAAGGTTACTTGCTGCCCTGTGCAAATAGTTGTTGAAGTTGCCGAAACCGAAAGTACTGGAGCGGTGCCAGTACAAAAATTAAACTTCCAAAGGTCAGAATAGATAGCGGTAGCATTTACAGTACTTGTACTTCCTCCAAAAAGCCAAAGGTTGCCGGAGTTATCATACCACTGCGCCGGAAGTGATCGCGAACCGGGCATGTTGCTAATGGATGGAATTCCAAGTACTCCATAATTACCACTCTGACTATTAAAATTACTCCCTTTTAGCCACGTCCATTCATTGGTTACATTATCATATTTCCAAAGATCATTTAACGAATTACCAGGAACAGAAGAAAAGCCATGTCCGCCAAATATGTAAAATTTACCGGATGCATCAGTCCAAAATGCACTTCCTGATCTTGAACCAGGAGTATTTGAGGGAGATGATATTCCTTGAGTTCCATACACTCCGGTTTGAGAACTCATACTGCTACCTTTTATCCAGGTCCATTGATTTGTAGATATATTATATCTCCATAAATCATTTAAATTTAATTGACTGGAACTTGAAGCGTCATATCCGCTACCCCCAAATAATAAAAGATTACCATTTATATCGGAAGACCAGGCGCAATCACTTCTTCCACCAGGCATGTTTGAATTTGCCGGTACACCAATACTTCCGTAGTTTCCATTAGGCTGGCTTGTATTATTGCCGCCCATAAAAGTCCATTGGTTGGTAAATGTGTTGTAACGCCAAAGTTCATTTAATGAACGATAGGTATGGTTGCTATCAAAACCTAAGCCGCCAAACAACCAAAAATTTCCGGATACATCAGTCCAACTCACTGCACCACGCCTGCTACCGAGTTTGTTTGTAGGTGAGGCAAGCCCGGTTACACCGTAAACACTTTTTTGCGATGAACCACTGCCACCGCTGATACATGTCCACATATTTGTGCTGATTTCATAT